>JBDLQG010000109.1:0-7053 GCA_039800705.1 Pseudomonadota bacterium | reverse complement strand
AATGGCGCTCCATTTAGTCTTTTTATTGCGGCAGATGAGCATTTCCCGATGGAGCTCTATAAGAACAGCAAGACGATTGATGAAGGGGCTGTCTACGCCATAGGTAAATTGGCCTTAATTACCAAAAGCAATTCGGGAATCGTTTTGGTAATGAACCACGAAACAACGTCTAAAAGCATCGCTGCAAAAGGAATAATCATTGCCGCACGTTTGACGAATACGTTAATTTCGCAGAGCAGAAAAATACGACCAATAAAATACAAAATAAACGCAATGCCAAACAAATGAATATGGGATACGCGAATAAGGGTAGGGATAGTTGCTCCACCCGAATGAGCCACTTCTGACACGCCTGCGTAATTGGTTAAATCGGGCAGAGAAGGGTTAATGCTTGGCGTATGACATAAAATACAATCACGATTTAGAATAGGCGCTACTTTTTCATTATATCCCGCTTCATTTGCACCGGAATGTATCCAGCTCAAAATCACATCTTGATCGCTTTTGAATTTCAAATTTGGCGCCATAATGCCTTTCACTGCGGTACCTAAACGTGTCTGGTTCGTTGAGCCATAGTAACTAATTACCACGTCATCAACGGATAATCCTGCTTTTCCATCTAGGCCTTGATGCGTGTAATACATATTCGCAAGTGCAGCTAGATACCCTAGGCCAATCGTTAACAGAAAGACCGTATTTAAAATGCGCTCACTAATGGAAATATCTTTAAAACGCGCATAACTTGGATACTTATCATCTTTCATAATGGTTATTTCCTAAAAATAAAAGGCATTCAAACGTAAAGTGAATGCCTAATTCTATTGATGAAAAGTTAGAATATTAGCCAACCATTGATCATAAACGTATTGTTTGATGAACTTTGTTGTGTCGTACCATTAAACTGCGAATAGCCGATATATTGCAAGCTGGTGCGTAAATTGAGCCATGGTGCAAGATAAGAGCTATTTTTGCCAAATGGCACATAAACGAGTTCAGCCGTATAAAACTCACTGTTAGGTCTATTGGATACATAACCATTCGCAACGGAATACAGCATGGCATCGTTTGAGCCGCTGAGCTTGTTGTAGCCAAACGTCACACCGTAAGTTTGATCGAATGTATAGGCTGTATTGAATTTAAACGTGTTTAAATAGGTTCTTGCATTAACGGGACTCGCGTTGATAATACGGCTCGCTGATAATTTTTGATCTTCATAAATATAGGTCGATTTGACTTCAAAAATATGTTTTGGATTGGCCATATATTGGTAGGTTGCATCGACGGCAACATCGGTGAATCGATCTGTTGTGCCTGCACTGCGATCTCTTGCAGGGAACACATCGGCAATCATGCCGTAATGCCCAAGTGACACAAAATGCCCTTTCCAATCTTTTTGAAGCGCAGCTCGCCAATAAGGGGCTGCACCATCAATTTGTTGCTGACCGGCATCGGCAACACCTAAGCCTTTTTGTACATTGTTACTTAGTGACGTGTAACCACCTGCTTCAAGGTACACTAAATTATCAATCATCGCATAAGCCGTTGCGCCGCCGACCTGTGTTGCAAACGCGCCATCAATAACGGAACTGGTACCTACACCGGGTTGTACGCTACTGCCATTATAAGGAAATCCCCACGCACTGGTGGTATTCCACAAGTCTTGCGCAGTGGGATTGTTATTTGCTGAAATGCCGTAACTCACCGGTGTGTCGAAAAAGTCATCATTATCGGCAAAGCGAATATCTGTGTTATCTAAAGCCAAACGCTCTGAAAATCCATCAAACGTAAATTGACTAAACGCGCCTATTTTGTCGTAGACTTTTCCGGCGTAAAATAACGATGCTTGGTCAAAAGTAAAATTATTATTTTTGTTGTAGCCGGTACCGGTTAAATCTTGATCGCTTTTAGTATTGGTAAAAGAGCCTTCAATCATACCGCTAACTGCTGGCATGTTGGATTCTTTGCCTCCGCCTAAGGTGTAGCCGCCTAATTTGAAATCACGTCCAAATGGCGTTAAATTAGGACCAAAAGATTGGGTGTGGCATTGACTACACGCAGCGCCTGTTTGACGTGAAAAACTCGGCACAGCGTTTGCCTCAACACTGACAATAAAAAGTGCCGATACAATGAATAGATGCCAAAAGAGATGTTTGTTTAGGGTCATATTTTTCCTTATCAAATAAATGGTATTTTATTAAGCAGCAAAAAATACGCCAGTTAAATTTATTTTATCTTATTGATACTATAAGGAATTTTTTCGTTTTGTTGTTGCTGTGTCGTTATGCGGTTGCATTCAACCAATTTGCCGGTTGTATTGAACCAAAAAAACGCCCCGTTTAGACTATAAATGGGGCGTTTTTATGATTTGAATTAACGATGAAGCATTAACCGTTAATCAAATAGTGAACAAAGATACTGCCCGCGTAACCCGCTGCAATAGCAGGAGTCCATTTCAAATGGCTAAAGAATGTATATTTGTGGTTTGATTGACCCATTAACGCAACACCTGCTGCAGAGCCAACAGACAATAATGAACCACCAACACCGGCGGTTAACGTTACAAGTAACCATTGATATAAATCCATATCAACGCCCATGTTAAGAACAGCAAACATCACAGGAATATTATCAACAATCGCTGAAATTAAACCCACTAAAATGTTAGCGGTTGTGGGGCCTAAACCATCGTACATGGCACTAGATAATAATTCCAAGTAACCAATGTAACCTAAACCACCTACTGCAAAGACAACACCAAAGAAGAATAACAAGGTATCCCATTCTGCGTGCATGACTTTGTTGAAAATATTAAAGCCATCATGATCACCCGCTTTATGCGCTTGCATTTTCAAGTAGTAACCAAATAACATTAATGCAGATAAGCCTGTCATCATACCCATGAAAGGAGGAAGATGAAGAACCTGTTTAAAGCTAACCGCTGCACCAATGGTGCAAAGGAACATAAAGCAAATAATTAACGCGCCCGGTTTTAATTGAACAGCTTCTTCGCTAGTTTCTTTGGGTTGCTCATCAGGCACTGCCCAGTACATAATCGCAGCAGGAATTGCATAGTTAGCAACCGAAGGAATGAACAATTTAAAGAAATCAAAAAACTCTGCGTATTCTGCTTGCCAAACCATAAGCGTTGTAATATCACCAAACGGACAGAACGCGCCACCCGCATTTGCTGCGATAACAAGGTTAACAAAACCAATGCTGACAAATTTTTCATTATCCGCACCCACTGCCATCACGACCGCACCAACCAGAAGCGCAGCGGTTAAGTTATCGGCAACCGCTGACAAGAAGAACGTAATAACGCCTGTGATTAAAAACAATTGACGATAACCGAATTGTTTTCTAACGAGCCATGAACGAAGTGCTTCAAACACGTTACGCTCAGACATTGAGTTAATATACGTCATCGCAACGAGTAAGAACAACATCAATTCTGCATACTCTTTGACGTCATGTTCAAAAGCCAAGTGCATTTCGTGCGTGGGAACGCCTTTTTGTTGCGCCAAAATTGACGCGTGCGCCCAAATAATCCCAGCCGCTAAGATCACTGGTTTTGATTTACGCATGTGCGTAAATTCTTCGGTCATTACAAAACCGTAAGCAATCAAGAAAATTAACACGGTGTAAATACCGCGCTCAGTTCCTGTCATGTCTAAATTCTGAAAACCTTCAGCAAGTGCCAACTGCGGCACAAGTAAGGTTAACAATGCCAAAACAACAAACTTCATATATCCTCCACCTTTATTTCTAATAAATTAAAACGCACATCAACATATTATGGTATCACCAACTAATAAATTTTGTCATTTTATGACGTGGGGTATATGATTGCCACTCACTTTATTGGCTTTTTATAGGGTCTGAAAACCATTTTTTATGTACCAATATAATCATAACGATCAAATTCTTATTGAAGAACGCGTCGCGCAGTTTAGGCGGCAAACAGAGCAGTTTTTAAATGGCGAGATTTCTGAAGACGGCTTTCGAGCGCTTCGTCTTAGAAATGGGGTGTATATTCAAACCCATGCGCCTATGTTGCGTGTTGCCATTCCTTACGGACTACTTAACGCAAAACAGCTCCATACACTCGCGCACATTGCGCGTACGTATGACAAAAATTACTGCCATGTGACCACGCGTCAAAATGTGCAATACAACTGGCCAAAATTAGAGCAAATTCCCGATATTTTAGCTGAGCTCGCGCAAGTGCAAATGCACGCCATTCAAACGAGTGGTAACTGTATGCGTAATACGACCAGTGACCATTTAGCAGGCGTTTGCGCGGATGAAATTGAAGATCCACGTCCCTACTGCGAAATCATTCGTAAATGGACAACGCTACATCCTGAATTTGACTATTTGCCACGCAAATTCAAAATCGCCGTCAGTGGTTCAACGACAGATCGCGCAGCGACCCAATTTCACGATATCGGTTTGCATTTGGTGAAAAACGATGCTGGCGAAATCGGTTTTAAAGTGTTCGTTGGCGGTGGGTTAGGGCGTACGCCCATTATTGGGCAAGTGATTCGTCCATTCCTAGAGAAAAAACATATTCTGTCGTATTTGGAAGCGGTACTGCGTATTTACAATTTACTTGGCAGACGTGATAACAAATACAAAGCGCGGATTAAAATTCTCGTCAAAGAAACCGGATTAGAAAAATTCACGCAATTAGTGGAAACCGAATGGGCGTTGATTCGTGATAACTTAGAAGTCAGTGACGACTATTTTGCCGCAATGAAAGCGCATTTTACGCCATTTGATTATGACAAACATGCAGCGCAGGATGTAACCTTTGCCGCGCATACGCAAGAAAACAGCGCGTTTGCAACGTGGGTGAAATATAACACGCAAGCGCATAAAGTTGACGGCTATCGCATCGTCTTTTTATCGCTTAAAGCGCCTGATTCGCCCCCTGGTGATTTAACGTCTGAGCAGCTTGATGCGATTGCAGATTTGTCTGTTAAATACAGCTTTGGTGAAATTCGCAGTACACATCGTCAAAACTTCGTGTTTGCTGATGTCAAACAAGCGGATTTATTTGCTCTCTGGCAAGCCCTAGCGGTGCAAAAATTAGCCACGCCTAATATTGGCATGGCAACAGACATTATTTGCTGTCCTGGTCTTGATTTTTGCTCTTTGGCAAATGCCGGTTCCATTGGTATTACTCAAGACATCAATAACGTGCTCGATAATCTGGATTATTTGCATGATATTGGTGATGTGAATATCAATATTTCAGGTTGCATGAATGGCTGTGCGCATCAAAGCGTGGGGCATATTGGTATTTTAGGTGTCGATAAAAAAGGCGTTGAATGGTATCAATTTACGTTAGGCGGTTCATCATCCAATGAAGCGGCAATCGGTGAGCGTTTAGGGCCGTCTATTCCTAAAAGTGATGTAGCGGGTGCTGTCGAAACGATTTTAAATGTTTACGTTCAAATCCGTTTAGAGGAAGAAAGCTTTTTGGAAACGGTAAAACGTGTCGGCATTGACCCTTTCAAGGAGAAAGTGTATGCAAGTCATTAAAAATAAGCAGCTTATTGATAATCATTGGACGTATGTGGCGGACGATGCACCGCTTGCTTCTGGCAATATTTGTGTATCACTTGCACGTTGGCAAAATGAAAAAAATCAGCTCATTGCCCATGAAGGTAATTTAGGTGTTCGCATTGCGCCGGCGGAAGATGTGAATCAACTTGTTGAAGATTTGCCAAAATTAGCACTAATCGAATTAGCGATATCGGATTTTGCGGATGGACGCAGTTTTTCTCAAGCGTATTTACTACGCCATCGCCACGCTTATCAAGGCGAAATTCGCGCAGTAGGAAACTATTTAGCCGATCAAGCGTTTTATTTCTCACGCGTTGGTGTGAATGCGTTTGAATCTGAACATTTAGCGCAAACGCAAAATACCTTAAACGATTTTACGGTGTTTTATCAGTAAACGAGTTCTTTGCGCGATTCGATGATAAACAGTGGAATTCACGCGCTCTATCGTGTATTCTACTGTCCATACACACGGGGGCGACATGGCTTCGACGTGGGTAGCGAAACCTAGAGTGCATGTCGAGGACAGTACACCTCGTAAATCCTACTGAAACTTAAGTATTCGCAAACGACGAAAACTACTCAATGGCTCTAGCTGCTTAAACCCAGCACCATTCCTTTGACCATCTGTGCTTATGCGGGTGGAGTCCCTCGGGACGCTCAGAGGTCATTTACATAAGATCGCGCTGAAGTCTGTCCGGTATGGATGCGCTAAAACTCTACGGAATCGCTTGTGACCTTTTTGGCTCGTCGGAATGTCACAGGCTAAATCAAAGCACGAGATAAGCATGTAGACCTTGTGGCGGAGTGCTTACGGACGGGGGTTCAATTCCCCCCGCCTCCACCAAATAAAGATTTAAAGATGTTCTAGGAAGTCCATTAAACCCGCGAATCATAAGGTTCAGCGGGTTTTTTATTGCCTATAATGTCCGATAATGTCCGTTGACATCCAATTTTTTTGTCGGTATAAATGGCAGTATATGTGAATAATTAAAATCGTGTACCGACAAATGCCAATATCTGATTCCGCCATTAAAGCAGCCAAACCAGAAGATAAACCCCATAAGCTAAAAGATGAAAAGGGTGTTTATGTGTTAGTTCATCCAAATGGAAGTAAATACTTCAGGATGGATTACAGATTTGATGGCAAACGTAAAACACTCGCCTTGGGTGTATATCCCGAAACTTCACTCAAACAAGCACGAGAAAAGCGCGACATTGCCAGAAAGCAAATTGCCGATGGTATAGACCCAAGCGAACACAGAAAAGCAACCAAGGCGGCAAGAATTCAAGACGTGGAAAATAGTTTTGAGGTTGTCGCCCGTGAATGGGGAAATAAGCAGGTAAAAAATTGGGATGATAAAAGCAATCGCAATAAAGGGATGTTGGAGAAAAATATTTTTCCATGGCTAGGACATCGACCCATTACGGATATTTTACCCATTGAAATTTTGACTTGTTTAAGACGGATTGAAGAAAGAGGGG
>JBDLQG010000108.1:0-7111 GCA_039800705.1 Pseudomonadota bacterium | reverse complement strand
GAGCAGGAGAGGGGGTTAAGAAAGGTTCTGATAAGGAAGTACCTTTATATACAAAGTTACATACTCACATGGGTAGGAAGACATTTATCAGTTTTGCCTTCTCAGAGAAAATTTCAACAGTAGATATTACAAAGGTTACAGGACATACTAGTGAACAAATATTAAAACACTATGTGAATTCTATGAGGGATGAAGTGAAAGAGGAATTTCAAATGGTAAATTCCTTTGCAGTTAATAAAGATGATATATTACTAACCAGAGCACAGAAGAAAGAATTGAAAAATAAAGAGTTAGAAGCCAAGCGGTTAGAATTAGAAGCAGAAATGTTCAGATCTGAGAAAATTAGAGCGAGAAAAGAATCAAAAAAGATGTGATCAAGTTATTTGGAAATATTGCATAACATCAAAGCAAAAAAATAAGGAATCCAGCCTAGACCACACAAAGGAAGCCTAGACTGAAATCTTAAAAAAATCGCTCTACTGACGACTCATCTCAACATATCATTCGTTATGGCAGCACGAATGCAGACACCAATGCGGAATTTTCAATTTTATTGAGTGGCGTGACAAGTTTGGCGATGGTTGATTTTATTTTGTAAAAACACCCTGCGATAATTAAAAAGTCGCAAATTTTCGAGATTTAGCGGCTTTTTATTGACTATCACATTTGTCACACTGGTGGGTGCTGAACTTTTTATAAAAACCAATTTTCAAGCCGCAAGCCTTGAAAATATTTAAAATCGTCCGTGTTGCGTGTCGCAAAAATAAGGTTCTGAGTCACGGCTATTGATGCAATTTCGCCATCTGCATAAGAGCAGGTCTGCCCTTTTTGCTGTAGTCGTGCACTTTCTTAATGGATTTTTGAAACTGCGGCCTAGCGTCGCGTTTAATAAAAGAAACGTTTATCTTAGAGGATGGAATTTTGTGCTTTCATACGCCAAAGGGTAATTTTTTGCTGAATTTCAACACAACTTCCGCGTCTATTATATTTCCTAGATGATTTTATAAAGAATTTGATTGAAAAAAGACAGCGATTTAAAAATACAAGTGCCGTCTTATATCATGAACAATAGGGGGTAGTTCACAACGTTTGACGGCACTAATATTTCCTACTATCTCCGTTGGTAATTCTAGCAAAGCCACTCGAATTGAAAAGAAAAATAACAACTCTCTTTCCAAATATTTTTCACAAAAAATAAATAACAATATAAATCAATAAGATAAAAAATAATAACCAAGCGTTTTAGTGTGAAATATTTTTCATTACGCGCACACTTTGCGCAATGCCCCTTTTTAATATGTCCCATTAATTCTTTAAAAAAATACGTGTTTTTTTGAATACAGTGACAATGTCTGTCAAAATGCAAAACTTAACATTTGGCTTTCGACCAATCAAAACAGCATCACATTCTCATGACAAACAACATAACAAAATGGGTTTGTTTATTAACACCCTATTGTCTCGTCCTGCTATTCAATTTGATGGCTTGGTTCAAATTTGATTTTTAAAAGTTGAGCATCGCGTGTTTGTATATTTTTTTAAAAATAAAATAAAATTAAAAAAAAGTATGTTCTCCATAATTTCTTCACAATTGACGCGTAGACTTTGCTTCAACTTAGAAATTTTAAAGATTACCTCCTTGGGGACATCGCTTGAGGAACGGTTCGTAAAATGAAATTTAAATTGTTTGAAAAACTGTTCCTCCTTTTTTTCTCTATGATGCTATTGCTGCTCAGCTTAGTTATCGTAGCGGTGCACTTCAACTTCCAGCAGGGTTTAACTGCTTACCTTCAAAAAATAGAACTTCAAAAACTCGAACCCTTCGCGCTTGAGCTTAGCGAATTTTATCAAGTAGAAAAAAATTGGGATAAATTACGCAATCAAGAAGAATGGTCGGCATGGGTAGCTCGTTCATCACTTGCCAAAAATCCAAGTGCATTTTCACTCGTTCAATCACACTTACCTGCAGATGCAACATGGATTGATATGCAGCGCATTTCAATTATTGATCATGATAACAATACGGTCATTGGAAAAACTGAGCCGTCAAATCCATTTAATTTTTCGACTGAATATAAATTGGCGATTTCGTCAAAAATTTTGCAAGACGATAAAATAAAAACGGATACTATCGGCTGGTTAATCGTTAAGCCTAACCCCATCATTACAGATTTGCTGTTAGTCAATTTTATGGAAAGCCAGTTGCAAGGCTATTTATGGATTATGGCATTTGCGCTGTTGCTGTCGCTTTTTCTAGCCTTTTTGATGGCGCGGCAAATTTTGTCACCACTGCAAAATATCACAGTGGGTATGCGTATGCTCGCAACGGGGAATTTTTCACTGCAAATTCCAATTAATAAAAAAAGTCATGATGAACTGGCGACACTTGCCAAAGATTTCAACATTTTAAGTCGCGCACTCGCGCAAAGCGAACAAGCACGCCAACAATGGTTAGCGGATATTTCCCACGAACTGCGCACCCCCATTGCCGTGCTGCGCGGTGAAATTGAAGCCTTAGTGGACGGTGTACGCGCCACCACTCCCGAGCGTCTGCAATCACTTGAACAGGAAGTGCTATCACTTACGCGATTAGTCGATGATTTATATCAGCTCTCTCTTTCGGATTTAGGGGCACTCGATTATCAATTTAATCCTGTTGAACTCGTGAGTCATTTCAAAATTTTAATGGTGAGTTTTCAAAATCGTTTTGCGAGTCGACATATACAGCTTGTTTTTCACTCTGACATGAATAATGCCACTGTGAATGGTGATAGTATGCGACTGGTGCAGTTATTTTCAAATTTACTGGAAAACAGTTATCGCTATACAAACGACAACGGTATTTGTCGCGTGACGCTTTTAGAAGAAACAGATTACTTTATTATCCACATTGATGACAGTGCGCCAAGTGTCGATGAAGAAGAATTACCGCTACTTTTTGAGCGTTTCCATCGCGTGGATAAATCAAGGCATCGGCAATCTGGTGGCGCGGGGCTTGGCCTAGCCATTTGTCACAATATTGTGAAAGCACATAACGGTTATATTTATGCGCAAACTTGCGAATTAGGAGGCGTGCGGATTGTTGTGGAATTACCGAAATTTTAATTTTTGGGTTGAAATATGCTAAGCAAGAAAATTTTAATCGTTGAAGATGAACCCAAATTAGCGCAATTACTCGCTGATTATTTAGCACATGACGACTTTGAAAGTCATATTATTGATGATGGCGATAATGTGATTAGTTGGGTCAAACATTATGCACCCGATTTGATTTTAATGGATATTATGCTGCCTAAACGCGACGGCATCAGTTTATGTAAAGAAATCCGCGAGTTTTCAACCGTGCCACTCTTTTTACTCACCGCGCGAATTGGTGAAACGGATCGCTTAAAAGGCCTTGAAATTGGTGCTGATGATTATATTTGCAAGCCTTATAGTGCAAAAGAAGTTGTCGCGCGAATTAAAGCCATCTTTCGACGTCAGCAAAATTTTTCGCCCGACCTGCCTACGGTATCAGGATTTAGTTTGGATAAAGTAAAATGCCATGCGTACTGCGAAGGCGTTTTGCTGGATTTAACATTAAGTGAATTTCGCATTTTGTCCACGCTACTTGATAAACGTGGCAAAGTGTATTCACGTGCCAATTTGCTGGATGTACTGCATGAAGATGACCGCGATATTTCAGATCGCACCGTCGATACGCATATTAAAAACTTGCGTCAAAAACTCCAAAAAATCACAGGTAAAAAAGACATTATTCAAGCAGTTTACGGCATGGGATACACCATTGAATGACGAAAAAACAATCAAGACGGATGACCACCACTGTTGGTTTTGTTACTTGGCATGCCTTCACCATAAAAAATTATCCAAATACAAAGTTTTATTGAATTTCAGTTTTCAACAAAATTATTTACAATGTAAACCAGTTACCATGACTCCAATCATTAGCTAACGCACTATAAAAAGATGGTCACATGCAATCCAAGTTAACTATGGCATTCAAAAGAATTCATCAATCATTGCTCGTACCTCATTCAATCGTTTTTGGATAATATTACCCGCTGGATGAAGATTCAAATTGGTATTACCTAGCAAATCATAATCAGTGTTGATACTGGTTCCATAAAAACCCATATCCCAATTGATAAAATCACGATTCTCAATAAAACCTTGTGAAAATACCGATACGTTTTCATGTCGCTTATCTTTTAAAATATGCCCATAAAAAAGAGACGTGACAGCATCAACGTCACCCTCAATGATTTGCAAAAAATACCCTTTGTTGTAAATCAAAACCCCTGTAATACCAAGCTGTTTATTCTTTTTTCGAGAAACATTCAGTATTTGAATTAAATCTTCAACCAAAAAATGTTCGGTTTTTTTGCTAATGTACATAAGGGAAAATAGCTGACCATCTTCTTTCACTGTCGTAGACGTTTCAATTTTGTTAAGCCAAGTCAGAATATCACTAAAATGACTGTTGATAGTCTTTTTTAAAATTGTCACACAATCATTTTTGAGAAGCGCGTCATTCACACTTGACGATTGGCTCCATACCAGTATAGGAGGTTGCCAGTGCACGACTAATTCATGAATCATTTCGGGAAAGAAAATACGTGAGTCCACAATGACGGCATCAAATGCCTTGGGATTTATTTGAAATTCATGACGCGCGATTTGCGGGTCACTAAAAATAATCGGTGTATGTCCTGAAAATATTAAGGCTTTGCTTAAAAACTCGGTAATAATCGGTTCATCGACGACTAAAACCATCAAGCCCCTTTGATTCATTTCTTCATTCTTTTTATTCATCGCTTCCACCTTCTATCTTTTAGCCCATTAATAATTTATGTTGAAGTGTTTGATAAGCCAACATAATTTCTTCAACACCATTAAGGACTGAAATACCCTCTATTTTTTCATCAAAGTCTTCTGTTCCTTTACCCCCAATCCACATTTCAATATCACTGGGTAATTTTGATCGCATTTGGCGCAGCAGTGAAAGCATCATGCGTTTAGGGAACACGGGACTAAACGACAGTCCAATCACATTGATTTTAAAATATTCTACGGCATCAATAAATTCTGAAGCAGGTAATTCTGCCCCCAAATTAATACAAAATGCCCCTTGTGAACACAAAAGTACTTGCGCCATATTGAGACCTAAAATATGTTTTTCGCCCGTTAAAGTACCTAATAGAATGCGAGGTTGATATATACTTTTTTGAACATCATTTTGCATAATGAGATCATTGAGTAGTTCCGTTAACTGTATGGAATAATATCGCTCGATAAAAATATTCATCTCGCCCCTGTACCACATTTCACCAATAGCAATCCCTAATGGTCGAGCGATTTCTTCAATAAATTTTATGATGCCCAACTCGGCCGCTTTTTGTTGTATCACATGTTTAAATAACGTATCACCTTGTTGATATTGCATCAGTAAACTGATTAAATGATTTACAAAATGGGTTTGAGAATCTTCCGTCATGGACTACTCCGATGAAAAATTACGATAGATTTGTATCTTAGCCTTTGGTTGTAAAAAACTGCCTAATGGCTTTATCTAAAGCTTTTACATCCGTTGGTTTTTTAAATAAGAACGTATTTCCTTTGGGTAAATCTTCAGCGAATTTAATTTTCTCGCTATAGCCTGTACAAATAAAAATAGGCATTTCAGGCCGCAAGCCTAAAATCGATTTTGCTAGCTCTAGCCCAGTCACTATTGGCATCCCATAGTCTGTAATAATGACATCAAATAAATCTGGCCTATTGGAAAACGTATCCCAAGCCTCTACAGGATCATTAAATACGGTTACGTCATAACCCAATCGTGTAAGTGAAAAATGAAAAAGACTACAAATTATTTCTTCATCATCAATGACGGCAACTCTGATGGCTCTTGGGGATTCGTCCGATGAAATCTCAGTTTTTATCTGTTCATATTCATTCTGCACTTCGATAGCAACCGCTGGAAATAATAACGAAAACGTGGTGCCTTGACCCACTATGGATTCAACACAAATATGACCTTTTGCATTATGTACGATACCACTCACTACTGACAACCCAAGCCCAGTACCTTTGCCAACGCCCTTAGTGGTAAAGAAGGGATCAAAAATACGTGAAATTTTCTCCTCACTAATACCTACCCCTGTATCTCGTACACTCAGTGCAATATAATCCCCTGTGTAAGCCTTTAAGCAAGATTGACAATACATGGCGTGCTCAATGTGATCCGCATACAAATTCACACTGATATAGCCATTGGGATGATTATTTAACTCCACCGCATCCTTAGCATTGATAATTAAATTCGTCACTAATTGATGTAATTCACTTGAATCAATAATCACACCACCACAATCTTCAGTAAGTCCATTATGAAACTCAATTGAAATGGCTTTGGAAATTCCCGAGCGCAACATTTTACTAATCCCAACCACTTCATTTACGACAACTGATGGGTCAATAGGATGCTCGGCCTTAATGGTGTTTTCTCGACAGAATGTGAGCATTTTCTGAACTAAATCTGTTGCTCTATTTGCGGCTTCATCTACTTTTTCAAAGCATGAAATACCTTGCTCAATATCCCCCTTCACGTATCAGCATCAAGCCTAAATTAGAAAAACCCGTGACCGCCATGAGCAAATTATTAAAATCATGCGCCACACCACTGGTAAGTTGACCAATACTTTCTACCTTTTGGGCTTGCAATAGCTGATTCTGTAACGCTTGTTTTTCTTGTTCAACATGAGCTAATTCAAGTTGTCGTTGCTCCGCTTTTTTGCGATCGGTAATATCGAATCGAATGCTAATATATTTTTTAGGGTAAATTGCACCTGTATCAATAATTGGCACAATAACTGTACTAAGCCAGTATAGCGAACCATTTTTATGTCGATTACATACCTCGTCTTTCCAGACATGCCCACTTTTAATCGTTGCCCAAAGGTTGTCATAAAACTCAGGTGGATGAACAGCTGATTTAAGCAAGCTATACTTAGAACCAATTAACTCTTCTTTGCTGTATCCTGAAACACGGCAATGATGCTCATTGACAAATGTAATGACGCCTTCTGCGTCTGTTTCTGCAAAAATGGCC
>JBDLQG010000107.1:0-7180 GCA_039800705.1 Pseudomonadota bacterium | reverse complement strand
GCACTTTTTGCCTGTACTGCCTGTACTGCCTGCACTGAATGTCATCAAAAGCCTGTAATTACTAGGATTAGGAAGTTATTTACCCTGCACTGCCTAAAGTAGGTAATAGAGCGATCACAAGCGTTTAAACATTACTTTAGTGATGTTCCATATCATACGAACGCATGATATCCACTTACTGCGTAATCTTATAATCACTTGCTGACGCGTTTACTCGCGCTTTCATATCTGCTCCTGGCTTGAAATGCACACTGTACCTCTGCGGAACTGAAACAATTTCATCTGTTCTGGGATTACGTCCCTAGTCAAGATTCTGAATATTCACAAATTTACTAAAACTATTAAGTCAAATAATTATTCATTATTTTATATTGTTGAATCATTAGCCAAATTTATTGCTTTTCAAGCCACGTTAAGTAAAGTGTCATTTTGAGTGTACCCTACGTTACAAGTCGTTCAAATCTCAATTATCGAATTTTAGAGGTGTAACTGAAAGCGATTTACTTAATTATATTACACATGTATAGTTAGCTCTATATATTTATGTTTCACTTTTAGGCTAAAAAAATGAAAGGTTCAAGTGTGGGTTATATTCGAGTGAGTTCTGTCGATCAAAATACAGAAAGACAATTGGCTGATGTCGAATTAAATAAAACATTTACGGATAAACTGTCTGCGAAAGATGTAGAGCGACCTGAATTACAAAATTGTATTGAGTGGATTCGTGAGGGAGATATTCTTCATGTTCATTCCATCGACAGACTCGCTCGCAATTTATTGGATTTGCAAACCCTCATTAATAAAATTACGGACAAAGGGGTTCAAGTCCATTTTCATAAAGAGAATTTAATCTTTGAGAAAAATATCAATAATCCCATGAATCAATTGATGCTCAATATGATGGGGGCTTTCGCTCAGTTTGAACGTGAGCTTATCAGAGAGCGTCAACGTGAAGGGATAGCTGCAGCAAAAGCCAGAGGCGTCAAATTAGGGGCTAGTTTCAAACTTAGTGAAGAACAGATGGCGGAGTTAAGAAGAAGGGTAGAAGCTGGGGGGAATAAATCTGCTATCGCAAGAGATTTTGGCATTTCAAGAATGACACTCTATCGATTGATTAAATGACCCGATATGAAAATATCACCTTATATGAACAAAAAAACAGCGCCAAAGCAAGATATGACGCTGTTTAATAAAGAAGGAATATAAGTTCTTTTAGAATCTGTTATGAAAAAGAATAATAAAAGAAATTTTAGTGTAATCGGAAAGTTACACTTTGAAAATGTGACAAATAGTCGCGCGACATTTTGCCGCATATAAAAAATGATAAATATATTAAAATTTTAACTATATTGCCGAATACTCTTTTATTGCACCTAAGCACTAATTTAAAAGGAGATTGCAATGAGTACTAAAATTCAGACGACTTGTGAATTATGTAAAATCAAAGTTGATATTACTGGCTTTACTCTACAAACGGCCGCTGGAATTAAATCCTTCTGCTGTGAGGGATGCAAGTGTATTTACGAAGTTTTTCATTCACATAACGTTAAGAGTTAATGAGTTTAAGCAATGCACACATTTTTAATCAATCGTTTTCAAAGCCCGATTACATTATTTAACATTTACTTTCTTTTTTTGTTTCCAACGAATAAAGCCCGTAACATACAAAATAAGTGGCAATAATCCACTAATAAATACTAGACATCGTCCAACTATTCCACCAATTTCACCGCTATGCAGAGGATGTAACATACGCACAAACCAATCCCCATTAGTACTTTGCATCGGATTTCGTTTGTTTAAAATTCTGCCGCTATATTGATCGATTTTTACCAAAGTTTTTGGAAATCGCTCACTAGGTTCACCATGTTGATAAAGCATGATAGTGTAAGTTCCTTTTTCATTACTGGGAGTCTCAATCCAACGTAGCAGTGCAGCTGGGTAAACTTGCTGTGCGATATTAACCGCTTTATCAACGCTAATATGCTCAGAGGATATATCGGGTAAAGAAGAATAAACAATTGGTGTTTTATAAATAGGTGATATTCGCTGAATTATTGGATTAAAGACATCGGGTAATTCTAATAAAATACCGCTCAACGTAAGCAGCAAAAGAAATATGACCCCATAAATACCATTAAGCTTATGCACATCAAAAATCAATCGCTCAATGCTACTTCGACGCTTAAAGGTGAATGCTGGTTTGAATTTATGAGTACGTGGATACCACAGATACACACCAGTTATTAGTAGTAGCAGAAATATTCCACCAATAATAGCCATGATGAGCTTACCTATTTTATCGAGTAACAACGTGTAATGCAGGTCGTAAATCCATGTCATCAATGTTTTCCCCCAAAATCGGCTACTCACTACTTCAGCAGTATAGGGATTAACAGACACCATATAGGGTGCAAAATGAAGATGTGCTGTTTCTTGAGGTTTATAGTAACGTGCTGTGATCATTGCCTGTGAATGATGAGGCATTTCTAGTCGCCATGACCCAGTACGTTCAGGATGTGATTTTTGCAGTGCACTGAGGAGTACATCGTAAGATTGTCTGTTTTGCGTGGTATCCTGCTGCTGAATCTGTAGAGATGGATTGATGAATTCATCAATTTCTACATAAAACACTAGCGCACTACCCGTAATGCCTGCAATTACGAATATCAAGCCAATAGTCAAACCGATGTATAAATGAATTATTAGCCAAAACCGCCGCCCAAATAGGCGACGATGCGTTTGATTATTGATAAATGAAAACGGTTGCATTTATTTCATAAAGTCATAATTAACACTGACTGCTCCATAAAATGCACGACCATCACCGGGTGAATGAAGTGTTTGTGTGCCATCATGCCACACATATTCCCAGTAAGTATCAGCAAGATTTTTAGCTTGGAATTGCAATTCAACCATCTTATTTATCTTATACGTGAGATCTAGGTTTAACAGTGCATATTCACCAAATTGTGCTTGTTTATTGGCTTCATCGGGGAAATAATTTCCTTGTCCTGTTGTCCAAAGTGAAGATTTTAAATCATGCGTAATTCGATAATCGACACCTGCTGAAAATAAATAATCGGGCGTATGATCAATTTGATTACCTGCATATTGGGGGGTCGCTGGTGCTGGTGTTTTAATGAGTGCTTCTTGAATAGAATATGTTGCCCACAAACTCACAGGGTCAATAGGTGTCACTTTTACCTCGACATCAACACCTTGTCGATCAGTTGATCCAATATTAGTAGAGTCTCCATTAGGATTGTTTAACTGTCTACGCCATTCATTAGAAGCAGATTGCTGCCAATACGCTACACGTCCCTCAGCCCATTTAACAGGTACAAATTTTAAACCCACTTCCCAACCATTGTTAATGGAAGGCGCTAAATCGGTAGCTGTAGGGGATATTTTATAAGAAGCCGAACCGGTAGCTACTTGGAATGTGCGTCCCCAGTTACCATATAAGCTATAACCATCAAGAGGCGTGAGAACGGCACCTATTTTAGGTTGCCAAATATTCCCATAATCATTGACTGCATAACTTTTACCTGTGGCCATGTTCGTGAAATCGCCATCTACTTTATCTACCCGAAATCCGGGAGTGATTTTGAGCCATTTCACAGGTTGAATCATTGATTGCAGATAACCACCGTAAACTAGAAAATCAAATTGTTGATTACGTGTTTGCTTGGTTCGCATACGCTCGGTGGTTAAATAACGAAAACTTTTATTATTTTGATTTTGGAAATCAAAACCCGATTCAACAGAAAAATCATAGAGCCCTTGTACCTTGGGGCGATAAGTCAGTGAAGTAATCGCTCCATATTGCAATTCTTCGGCAGCTCTCTCTTGCTGCGAAACGGTAGAACTAAATGTGACAAAACGTGTATCGTCGTAGGTATTAACATAACTCTTACTTGACCAGAATAAATCTTCTTTGAGATTCACATCTAAATGGGTACTAAGTTGACCAAGTTCTCTATTTCCACCATCCGTTTTATTGTGCGGCATAGATTGCAATGGATTACTACGCGCTTGATCAAGCGTTAAATATCCTGGTTCTTGTGCATTGGCTTCACTCCAGCGAGCAATTAAACCGACTTTGTATTTTTCACTTTCTGGTGTGTAGAACCATTTTCCTGAAAAGCTATTTTTATCTGAATTGGCATGATCACGATAGCCAGCGGTATCTCGATAACTAATACTATAATTTTGAGAGAATCCATTTTTTTCATATCCCAATCCCGATTGCACATCGTAGCTATCAAAACTGCCATAACTGACTCTTCCCTTGGCGTAGTTACCACCTTGATAAGTATTAATATTTGCGTTACCAGCAATGTTATGCAAACCATAACGAGGATCATTTGTTCCTCGAACCACTTCAATGTTTTCAATATCAAGCGGAAATATCGAATCAATAAAAGGCATGTTACCATCATTGGTATTACTTGGAATGCCATCGATAAGTAGTTTCACGCCATTGATATTACCTTCACCGTTAAATCCACGAAATGAAAGTTTTCCGGTTGTGGTTCCTTGATTGAATTGAGTAATTTGAACACCAGGCATACGATGAAATAAATCAAAGCTGGTAAGTACGTTTTGATTTTCAATTTTATCCGCATTCATAATGTCCACAGAGCTTAAAATATCGCGACTTTCTAGTTTGCCTGATGGCGTTCCTGTAATGACCATCTCACCTAATTCAAAAACAGAATTGTCTTGTGTATGTTTTTTTGATTCATCGGATACGCTTTCATCGGCACGAGCAGGCAACATTTGCAATGTAAGTGGCACAGAGAGTACCAGTGTGATGGAAATGGATAATTTATACTGCTTTTGTAAAAAATGAGGAGACATGGGTTAGTTCCTTTTTGTTGTAAAAGTAAAACATAGTTAATGCTAGAAATATGCCAACAAAATTAAATATATAAATCAATTTGATATGATTATTTAAATTTTTCAAAGTGCGTCAAATGACGTATTAATAAGGCATATCACGTACTATTAATTTGTAAGTTTTGTTGCTTTTTAACTACACAGTAATAGTAAAATACAATTTGATATAAAACATGGTATAAAAATAGGGGAAGTTAAATATTTGAGCGCTGTAACATAGAGGGATAAATGAAAAGTTGTATCTCTGTTGATTAAATCAATCTGTAATCTTGTAATTATCTGCTGATTCCATAACGCGTTTCTTGAGTTCTCTACCCGCTTTAAAATGCACGACATGTCTTGCATTAATCATAATTTTTTCACCAGTTTTTGGATTACGCCCGTAAATAGTTGGTCGATGATGCAGTGAAAATGTGCCAAATCCACGTATTTCAATTCGCTCACCGCGAGCTAATCCATCCGCCATACACGCCAAAATTGCTTTAACTGCTGCTTCGACATCTGCATGAGACAAGAAAGGTTGGTTCTTTGCCAGTTTGTTTATTAAATCAAGCCTAGTCATTGTGAGTCAGAACCGTTAAATTCCAAGTATTTGTTTGATCTGAGGTTGACGTGAGCATGCCATTCAAAATCATTGTATTGATTTGATAATATATACGCTCGGCAACATCATCTTGATTTTTACGTGAGAGTATTGCGGTAGCTGCACCAGGAACGTTATAACTATTGAGGGGTATTCGCATCAGCGTTAATTCTCGAAATGCTTCTATAATGGCTTCTTGAGCTTGTTTGTCATTGTACATAATTTTATTTTTTATCTGACAACGGCTGTTCTTAATGGGTTAAATTCATCAAACAATGTTTCATAATATGTGCAACGCTGGAATAGCTACTTTCTGGATTAACGTATATTTTTATTCCAGCGCAAAACAACATTCATTTAATTTTCAATCTCAAAACTCCCCTCAAAACACTCAGTATGTTTCATTTCAGGTTCAACTGAATGCGCTTCTTCGAGTTTGTTCAAATTCCAATAAAATTGAACCTTTTTAAATAACGACTCAACTTCTAAGTGATTGACTTCATTATTATGGTAATGACTATTAATCATTCCTTTTCTCCGTTATTCTCAGAAAATATGTGTATGGAAAATAGAGATATTTAATCAAGAACGGATATTAAGAATTGTCATTGAAATTCAAAATACCCGTCTTTTTATTTTATTGACCTAGCAGCAAGCAATTAGTGATTGTGATTGTCGTCATGATGTTTATGATCGTGCCCGTGCTCTTTATGTTCCTCGTGATGCTCATGCTCTTCATGATGCTCATGATGTTCGTGCTCTTTATGTTCTTCGTGAGTGTGATCAGTGTGTGTGGTATCTGACATTTTTATTCTTCCTCGATTAATAAAATACACAAATGACTTCTCTAAAAAAAAGCAGTACCAAATGAAGATACTGCTTCTGCTTATGCGCAAGTAGAGAAGGATAAAAGCTCCGTTCATAAGAGCAGGCAAAATTCTAATCGATAAAATTTGTTTAGGAAATGTGACAAATAGTCGCGCGACAAAATGACACGCGGCAAAATGTCGCGCGACAATATGCCGCATTTTCAACAGGTTAAAATATTCGTAGACTATGCTCGTCATGTGAAAACGCACAAGCGTTCCATCGTTCAATTTTTTTATGAGAGATTAAAATGTCACAAATAGTGTTAGCCGCTACTAAACGAATTGATATCAAACAATTTCTACACAATGTAAAACGATTCTTAATCGATGCTGTTTTAACAGATACGGGTATGATTACTGTTTTGGCATTAGTTATTACATTTACTGGATTAATGTTGATGCAAAGCACTTTTAATCAATCCAATGAAGCTAAAAGTGTTGCTTGGTATACAGCCAATATTAAAGCTGCTCAAGCCAAAAATAATGAATGCCGTAGAGATGCTAATGCCACCGAATTACAATCCTCACCAGACTGCATCAATGCCCTACATGCTATTGAGATCAGTTTCAAATAACAGTTGAAAATGCGCCGCCAGTAGTTCCCTCCTAGAAAGAACGCTACCCATAAAACCTATGGGTAGTTATCTCTTATACCTACCCCGAATCAAGATAAAAAATGTATGTGATATGACCTAATATTAGGGCATATAGCGCAACTTATAATCCGTAGCGACGTCACAATTACACCTAACTTATTAAAAAATAATGTTTTTATATTTTGGCTTATTCTTTGCAACATCAAACTAACACTTTCGTATTATTC
>JBDLQG010000106.1:0-7249 GCA_039800705.1 Pseudomonadota bacterium | reverse complement strand
AATGGGCGTTTTAGGTTCACTAAATACACCTTTTTTTACCGTATTGACCGCATATAACCCAACGCCATTAGTGCTTGTTGCGTAGCCGTTATAGGGTAGTTTTAAAAATAGTTTTTCTTTCATTAACAGCAAATCCATTAAACAATCAACTTCTGAATTTAGGCAGCGTGATTGAAAATTAAACACGTTACTGCCCAATGTCCCCACTGAAAAACTCGGCGTTTTTTTACTCACTGTTGCAGACCAATCCGTTGCAGAAATCGCAAAACGATAATTTGATAAAACCGTTTGACTAAAATTCGAATAGTTCGCCATTAACCAGAGATTGTTGATTTTATCGCCTGTTAAGGCATTTTTTAATACCAAAACTTGTTTTGTTAATTGCGCAGATAATTTTGTGGCGGTGCTTGATTCTGAACGGCTGAAAACATTTGTCACGTCCCCACGCGGTACCTGAGTTAATTCACCTGTTAATGTATTCACTTGATTGCTTTGCAGCATCGAGGTAAATGGATTGAGTTTTGTGTCATAGAGCACTTCATCAACGTTTTCAACAATTTTTCCATCGACTGAAACTGACAAATAAGACAAACCCAGTTTGACAATCCCCTCTTTTATTAATTGCGGATACGCATTTGAATCATTTAATTCACTGACTATGCGAACATTTTCAACACCTAAAGTTTTCGTTTCAGACACAAGCGGATTAATCGAGCCATTACTTTTACGATCATGACAATCTATACATGGCATGGTCTGTGCAACGGGACGCGTATTGTGGCTAATTAAATAATCGTTAGATTCTGTCCAAATCATTTGTGAATTTGGATTAACATAGCCTTTTGCTTTGAGTAATTCATCAAAACGTGTTTTCAATGCTTTAATGTCTTGATATGTTTTTGGCTCACTATCGACGCCATTTGTCACAGATAAACGCTCCGCACGACTTAATACACGCGAATTGGTGCTATCTATCCAGTAATAGCGCGACGCGGGAACATAGGGAGTCATCCGCAATTTACCGTCTTCACTCGCACGGTAGCGATAACGCAAATTTAACGGTTTATCCTGATTCACTAAACCCGTAATATGACAAGTCTGACACGCAACAACATTAAAATGTGTTGCCACCGTTTTGTTATACGTTGACTCTGCGTAACCCTCCATATCCCCGCGATTTATCCAACGTTCTCTATGAGCTGCAAGTAGAGTCGTTTGTCCTGAATAAGGTAAAGAAGGTTTTTCTGTACTGCCAAACTCTTTACCGCCGTGGCAATGCTCACAAGAAAGTGGTTTAGGTTGATAATTTAAATCCCGACGCACATCTTCATCTGAAAAACCCGTTAAGAAATTATGGTCAACACTTAACTCCATACCCGATTTATAGTAATTTTTACTGTGACACGCATTGCAATTTTCAATCGTTCTGGACTTCCCTTTTTCTGTCCACAATTTGCCTTTATGCACATCACTTTGCGGATTTACTTGACTTAATTTGTCAGGATTATTCACAATTCTTGCACTCTCGCCAAATCCATAAAAACCTCGACGCTCATGACTTGTCGAGTGACACTGCATACAATTTTCACTTGAGGGAAAACGCAGTAGCGGCATGGCGACTTCACCATTTTCATCAAACGCTTCTTTATTCCATTTAAGCGTGGGCGCGGTCGTCGATGATCCTTTATCTACAACAGTCAGCAAAAACTTTCCAGCATCCTCTTTTTTGGGGTTCATATTTAAAAACGCTAACATCGCTGAATTCGCGTATTCAAACCACCCATTGGCAATCAATTGATTATTACGCAAATCGCTCCAATCGTTGACAGACTGTTTAAAACTTGAAAAATCAGCATGACACGCAAGACAGTCAGGTTCAATTACACCACTGCGCTTCCAATCCCAGCGCTGAAGTTTTTTTGTGTTGGCATCCCATTCGTAATAATCACTGTCGAATAATTTAATCGCTGCTTCATCCACTAAATCGTATTTATTACCCGCACGATCTTTTTCAGCAAATCCACCGCCAACATGGCAACTCTCACAAGCTTTAATAAGTCCAACCGCGCCATAATCTAAAAATTCATTTTCTTTGGCATTGCTTTTTTTACTTAGCCATTGAGTATTGCTGCCCTGCATACAGTTGTAGCCACCAAAATACCCCGGTGACGTTAACGGCGGAATACCACGTAAAAGTCCAAACTGTTCATCGTTTTCATCGTGCCCCATTTCATAGTGATACGCATGACCAATTTTATTCACGTCATGACAACCACCACAGCTCAAACGTGAGCTGTATGGTTTTTGTGTATCCAGCACGTTGTCACCATTTTTATCAAGTAGTGAAATACGTGGGTGAATAGATGGTAAATCAATTGAATTACCCGCCCAAACATAGGTCACACATATAAAAAATAACGAAATGCGAAGAATAAATTGAAAAAATAGTTTGAATTTAAACGGCATCTTATTGATTTTTAAAATTATTTATTGAGATTGTTAAAATAATATTTAACAACTTTATAAAGTCTTAAGCAGAATAGAGACCAAGACTTATAAACATCTTTTAAATCAATAAGAAAAAGCATTTTTTTATGCAATTTACTATTTAATGAAAAACAAAAAGTGCGGCATATCACGCATTTGAGATTAAAAAACAAGTGATATAACGCACGTAAAGCAAAACCGTTGTTCAATCTCTTTTTTCATTCAATCAAACACGAAAATGCCTCATATCACTCATTTGGGTGAAAAAATAGGTGATATCACGCATTTAACATTCAAAAAAATCAAAAAAACACTCTATATAATTGAATTATATGAAAAATAAATTTAGGAATATTTTTTGCTTAAGGTTGATTAACCACCCACCCTATTGGGTGGTTTTTTAGAAAGTTAACTTTAAAAAATTGATAATAAATGAGGTTTTATGAAAAATACCAACATACCGCCACATCGGCGCAAAAGCCGGCTAGTTTTGCTAGCGCTTGCGCCAATGATGACTGTTATGGCCTTGAATTCGCCTTTGGCAAACGCAGCGGCCTCAATAACCGCGACAGCAAAGCTAGATGCCAAAACTGGCAAGGTAGTTGTGGCAGGTAAAACTGCAGCAACCATTGATGCTGGAGCGCGAATTTCAGTTTATGACGCTGTTAATCACATTACGCTATACACGGTAAATACGACAGCGACCAAAGCATTTACCATGAATTTGCTTGCAACAACGACTGTACCCTGTTTGGTGCGCGTTGAGGCAACGAATCCAAAGGATAATTCACAAACTGAAATTTTAGTGCCCGTTACAGGTGCTGATAAATCATGTAAAACATCAGCAGCCGTGCCTGCATGTGCAATTTTGAGCCCTACAACCGATACTGAAATTGTTGCAGGAAATTCACTCAATTTCGTTGCAACACCTAAACTTAAAGGCGATTATTTATGGTCTTTCAATGATGGCACTGCAGACAGTCCAACAGCGAATACAAATCATTTATTTAAGGATGTGGGTAAATTTCGCGTTACGTTAAAAGTAACCAATGGCGCAAATCAATGTTTAGATGAAACAATGGTGTCCGTCATTCCACCTAGCGGCGCAAATCCAAATGGTAAAGTGGGTGAGCAAACACCACCAATTAAAGGTGAAGCACTGTTAAGTGACAAAGGTGCTTATGTTGTCTTGCCATTTGAGGAAATGGGTATGCAAGGCGGCAGTCAAGTTACCCTGCCCTATGACGTGATGATTCCTTACAATTCGTTAAATGCACAAGTTATTCAAAAACTCGAACATAAACCCCCACTGCTTGATAATACAAAATTAGCGGTTACCTATTCAGCCGCATCAAATCCAAAAGATCCATCGGGTAGCGATTCAATTAACTCAACAAGTGCTAATTTATTTGATAAAAATCAAGCCGGATCCAATTTCGATCCTGTTGCAAGTCAATTAGATCCCGTCACTCTAAAACCAATCAAAAACGTTTTTATCGAAGGTCAAGATTACCGCCAAGCGAAAATTCGCAAGACAGAACAATGGGACCGAATGCACCAGCCTTTAGCAAAAGGCACTGGTTTAGCTGAAACAGGTTTGACAAATGCTGACAGTCAAAGCACTTTCACACCTGCACGTCCTTTAGCAAAAGTCGATCAAGGTGTTCGTGGGTATGTAGATAACGGGATGGGCATGCGTCAAATGCCTGGAATAAAAAATCCTTATATGGCTAATGATCCACAAAATTTTGATTACAATGCCAATCAACAATCTTTCGTTGCGCAATTTATTCCCTCCAGCGATATTGATGACAAAGGCCGCACAAATCCCTATCCACTTATGCGCGTTGAAGCAAAACTAGGGACAAAAGTCGTCGCAAAAACTGACGCCGTATACACGTCCGCTTCAGAAACACGTTGCCGCGAATGTCACGCAGCAGGGAAAATTGCCGGTGATGAAGATGTATGGCGTATGCCTGTTAGCACAGACGAGCTAGTTGCTCCCGATGGTAAATCTCCGGGGCCTGCAACAGGCGCAGGAAACTATGATCCGGGTGTCGATCCAATGAAACCTTGGCCACCTGCGGTGCATAACAAATTCGATGATAAAATTGCCGATAACGACAAATTCACCAATCTAGCGCCAAATATCAACGATAAAGCGAGTCCGTTTTATGTTGAGCGCGATCAAAATAATTTACGTAAAGATCGCGTTAAAGCCTCACGCTGGGTAAAAGTGGACGCTAATGGCAAGCCAACAAGTGAAACCAGTCCAACTAAACCAGCAAATGCGGACGCAAGTTGGCATTTACAAGTGCAACTCAATTTCCGCACACCTGAAGAGGAAGGCGGTAGCTCTTGGGTTGAACAAGAAAAAGCGGCAATATTCAACACGCTCGTGATGCACGACTACATGGTCTATTACGGTCCAGTTCCAGCAAGTGGTGCAAAATGGCCTGCAAGTTATTCGTCACAATTAGCGGATAACTATGCTGACGATAAAGGTAAATCACGTGCACAACCTCAATATTTCTGCTCAGGTCATCATCAAAGTGCGCTGAAATGGGATGTGGGCGTTGGCGCAAAAGCATTCCAAACCACCCGATCAGATTACTCTAAAGCCTTCCATGCCTTTCACGGTAAAATGCAAGTATATAAAACGGATGTGACTGCAGCAGTAAGCGCGGACGGTTTGCCACATAAAAAAGGAGATTTGATTCGTGATGAGCGTGGCCATCCAAAAATGTTTGGTGGACGTGGTTGGGATTCACAACACAATGATGACAATGGCGTGCCATTAACACAGGATAAAACTACTGGTCAATTCACTGTTAAAACAGCTCAAGCTTATGACACTAAGAAAAACAACTGGCGCCCTGATTTATTCCCAGCGGATAAAAATGGCGAGCCACTTGTGAAAGTAGGTGAAAACGTCCCAGTTGAAGAAAACTGTGTGAAATGTCACACAGGACCAACCGAAAAAAGTTACCGCGACATTCATCATACAGCTGGTTTGAAATGTGATAACTGTCATGGTGATATGCTTGCTGTAGGTAACGTGTACCCTAACAAGGATTACAATGCTAACTTGAGTGCGAGTCCAACATTAGGCATGTACACTGGCGACTCTGTATTCTTCCGTCGTCCTTGGCTAGATACCCCAGATTGCGGTTCTTGTCACATGGGAGATGGCAATATGGGCAAAGGTGAAAAAGAGGCGTTTAGCGCGGGTGTTATGCGTAATGCGTGGGATCCCGCTGATAAAGCACAGCGCTCACGCGATCCGGTGAATGCACGTTTTGCCGTTATGCCTACTCTTGAAAAACGCCCAGAGAAAGAAACAGTGAATGGAGTGACAACGTATGTTCCAAGAAAAGTTTCACAAACACTCTATCGCAAAAGCGGTGATATTCATGGAACAGGCCCTAACGGTACATTGACTTGTTCAACTTGCCATGGTGGTTCACATGCACTTTGGCCAAATCAAGACCCTAACGCTAACGACAACCAAACAGCTAAACAGCTGCAAGGTTACGATGGCAACATTGCAGAATGTTCTGTTTGTCACATTAAAGACGATTTCAAAACCGGTCTTGTGGCAACCGATGGCGGTACAAGTGGTCTCGGTGTAGGTCAAGGTGTGCGTGATGGGACTGTAGTAAATTCAAGCAGCCCCAAAGCGTATCTCGCAGGCCCACATGGTATGCACCCTGTTGGCGATGAGTCGTGGTATAAAAATGCTGACGGTGTTGCGACTAATGCTACTGCGACTAAAGCCGGATTCAACGGTGGTTGGCATAATGACTTTGCAAAAAAAGCCGGACCCGACGGTGAAGATCAATGTGCAGCTTGTCATGGTGCAGATCACAAAGGCACCCGTTTATCTAAAACATTAACCGATCGTACCTTAACCAATGCGAAAGGTGCAGCAGTCAAAGTTGTTAAAGGTCAAGTGATTGGGTGTGATTTATGCCATACCCTTGCTGTCAGCTTTACTGATAGCCCAAAAGGCACAGCGAAAATGCACCCACCACCAAAACCCCAAACGTTTAGTTTAGATGCAACACCTGCAACGGGTGGCACTACAACCGGTACTAACACTGGTGGTATGGGCGGAATGAACATGGGGGGAACCACAAATTCAACAACTTCAGGGTCAACTATGACAATGAGTCATTAACTATTATGACTAAAGCGCGGTGGAATGCCGCGCTTTTCTAATAATCCAACATGTCAATATAAATTGTATAGCTAACGCATTTTAAACTGATGCGCGTTGATTTTATGATGATTTCCCTAAACACGGGATTTTCGGAAACTTAAATACATCACTTTATGCCGCTTTAGCTATACAAAACCTGCTGTAGATTTCGAAGTAACCAACTTCTAATCTTAAAGAGAAATAATATGGATAAATTTTCAACAATCATTACTCTCTCACCACTTGTGAATTCGAGCATTCATGATGCAAAACTCGTTTCTGGAACAGATGTGACAGTGCTTTTAAAAGGCGATACAGGAACGGGCAAAGAGGTTTTTGCAGATGCAATTCAACAAAGTAGTAAGCGAGCGAACGCAATTTTTCTAAAATTAAACTGCGCTGCTTTACCTGAAAGTTTAATTGAATCTGAATTATTTGGGCACAGAATAGGCTCATTTACAGATGCAAATGATAACAAAATGGGTTTACTAAAATTAGCGGATGGCGGCACTCTTTTTTTGGATGAAATCAATTCATTGCCTATATCAATCCAAGGTAAAC
>JBDLQG010000105.1:0-7361 GCA_039800705.1 Pseudomonadota bacterium | reverse complement strand
GCTTCGATTGCTTTGACTAAGGTTGCAACGCTTAAACCGGTCGTAGCATGGCAATGCAAGTGAATGGGAATAGAGGTGCTTTTTTTCAATTTAGAGACTAATTCAAATGCCTCGTAGGGTTTGAGCAGTCCAGCCATATCTTTAATACAAATAGAATCAGCGCCCATGTCTTCAATGGTTTTACCTAAATCTATCCAAGCCTTAATATTGTGAACGGGGCTTGTCGTATACGAAATCGTGCCTTGTGCATGTTTTCCGGTATTTTTCACCGCAGTGACTGCACGCTCAATATTGCGCATATCGTTCATCGCATCAAAAATTCGAAATACGTCAATACCATTAATAGCGCAGCGTTCAATGAATTTATCAACAACGTCATCGGCATAATGACGATAACCTAATAAATTTTGTCCGCGTAGCAACATTTGTTGCGGTGTTTTTGGCATAGCTGCTTTTAACGCACGCAATCTATCCCACGGATCTTCGCCTAAATACCGAATACAAGCATCAAATGTCGCGCCACCCCAAGACTCAATTGACCAGTAACCAATTTCATCGAGTTGCGCACAAATAGGCAACATGTCTTCAGTGCGCACACGCGTGGCCAAAATGGATTGATGTGCATCGCGTAAAACAACTTCAGTGATGCCTAATTTTTTGGTATTCATAGCCATTTTTGTATATCTCCTAAATGCTAGCAGTTTTGTATAGATAACTGTTTCGCTTTTTTATTGGCAAGGTGAAAAAGGTCTTTGTTAAAAATAGGTAATTATTATAATTTGTGAAAAATATTTTTAATTTAGTGTCATTAATGCGTGTTTCTGTATTGATGTACTGCCGCAGTAATTGCCGCTATGTGACTTTTGCTTGTTTCTGCGTTGACGGCAACAGAAGCGGTATTCTGTAGTGCAGTCTCTTCTGGCAGATAACGCGCGATAAGTCTTGACATGGTATTAATGACAACTACCAACATGGCCAAAAATAAAAATACGATGCCCATGCCCGCAAGCATCAATTCTAGGCCGCTACTCATAAGTTCTGTCATGATTTCTCACTAAGGTAAAATATTAGAATGTGTGCATTGTATTATATTTTTTTCAAAGAATTGTAGTAATTGCTAGTATAATTGAATAAATCGCGTCTTAAATAAAGCAATGTATCATTTGTGATAAGCAAAATCGTTACGGTGTCTAATTTGACGCTTATAGCGTTTCAATATATTATTACCCAATGCAAAATCGACTGCCTGAAATCATTGAACCTTTAAATCTTGCCGATAAACGTGGTGAATTACATGGTCAATTGCCGCTTAATGCCTTAATTCGTCTAAATGAAAAGTTAGTTAGCAACGACGGTGTTGTTGATGTTAATTTGTATTTTGGTCGTGAAGGGCGCACGCCATACATCGATGGCAACTTAGAAGCAACATTGTTTCTTATCTGCCAAAAATGTTTGCAGGGCGTGGAATTTAAGGTAAATAATGCGGTTAAGTTGGGTATTGTTACCAAATTTGAGTATATAGAGCGTCTACCTTTAGATTATGAACCCTTGTTGGTTGAGGAAGAAACGCTTCTGTTAAGCACGCTTGTTGAAGATGAATTATTGCTCAGCCTACCTGATTACCCTAAGCATGAATACGATTGTATGGTGGAAGGGGTTGCCAAAGAAGTTGTCAGTGCGTTCGATGAAATTGCACCCGAAAAACCTAATCCTTTTTCCGTTTTAGCCCATTTAAAAAAATCTACTGGAGAATCCTAATGGCAGTACAAAAGAGTAAAGTGACACGTTCGAGACGTGGCCAACGTCGTTCACATGACGCATTAACAGCAAAAACATTATCAACAGATAAAATTACAGGTGAAGTACATTTGCGTCACCATGTCACACCAGATGGTTATTTCAAAGGCCGTCAAATTGTTCGTTCAAGCGCTGTTGACGTAGATTAATTCGTTCAATTTTCGAGCGATATATCGTGCCGAATCAGTTAAATCTGATTCGGCTTCTTTTTAAGTACAGTGGAGCAATGAGTTAGCGTGAGTTTAACCATTTCAATTGATGCTATGGGCGGTGATTTTGGGCCGAGTGTGACGGTTCCTGCTGCTTTAGCTTGTCTTAAAGAAAACGTGGCGTTAACACTTATTTTAGTAGGTGATGAAGCGGTACTTGAGCCTTTACTTGTGCAGGCATTTTCTGTTTACGGCAATCGGTTACAAATTCAGCACGCCTCGCAGCAGGTGGATATGGATGAGTCGCCTTCAAAAGCCCTCAAGAATAAAAAAGACTCTTCCATGCGTGTTGCGATTAATCTTGTACATCAAGGTCGCGCTGATGCGTGTGTCAGCGCAGGTAATACAGGGGCTTTGATGGCAACCGCGCGTTTTGTGCTCAAAATGCTCAACGGAATTGATCGGCCTGCTATTATTTCAACGCTGCCATCTATTCATGGGCATACGCATATGATGGATTTAGGCGCTAATGTTGATTGCACAGCGGAGCATTTGTTCCAATTTGCAGTGATGGGCAACGAATTAGTAAAAGCAATTGAAAACATTGATAGTCCACGTATTGGCCTTTTAAATATTGGCGAAGAGGATATGAAAGGCAATGAGCAGGTGAAAACTGCGGCTAAATTGCTTGAAAATTCAACGCTTAACTACATTGGCTATGTGGAAGGGAACTCCATTAATGCAGGCAATATGAAAGTGGATCTGATTGTTTGTGATGGCTTTGTTGGCAACGTTTCTTTGAAGTCCATTGAAGGGGCAGCAAAGATGATTGGTACAACACTAAAAGAAGCCTTTTCAAAGAATTGGTTAACTAAATTAGCCGCAGTCGTTGCGTATCCTGTACTAAAAAGTTTTAAGCAACGCATCGATCCGCGTTTATATAATGGCGCCAGTTTTTTGGGATTGCGTGGACTTGTGATTAAGAGTCACGGTGGCGCGGATGTCCTTGCATTCAAAACAGCCATCAAATTGGCTGAAGTTGAAGTTCAGCACAATGTCATTCAAAAAATTACGCAACAAGTCGAAGCCTCACTCGCGCAACGGACAATCTCATGACACGCTACAGTAAAATTATTGGTACAGGCGGTTATTTGCCCAAAAATATCGTCACAAATCATCAGTTAGCGCAACGTGTTGATACCTCGGATGAATGGATTTTTGAGCGTACAGGCATTCGTAGTCGCCGCATTGCTGGCGCAGACGAAACGGCGGCAAGCATGGCGGAAGTGGCAGCGCGTCAAGCCATTGATGCGGCAAAAATTGAAGCAAACACCATTGATTTAATTATCGTTGCGACGGGAACACCTGACAAAGTGTATCCAAGTACCGCGTGTTTATTGCAACATCGTTTAGGAATCAGCGGTGGCGTAGCGTTTGATATTCAAGCTGCATGCAGTGGTTCCATTTTTGCGTTAAGTATTGCGGATCAATATATTAAGTCAGGTGCAGCCAAAACGGTGCTAGTCGTTGGCTCAGAGGTATGTTCGCGCATTGTAGATTGGACTGATCGCGGAACGTGTATTTTGTTTGGCGATGGCGCAGGGGCTTTATTGCTACAAGCATCTGAAGAAGCAGGTGTGTTATCAACGCATATTCATTCTGATGGTCAATATGATGAGTTACTCTATTGTCCGAATCCTCAAGCAATGGGTGATGAAAAGTCGCCTTTAGGGTATATTTCCATGCGCGGAAATGAAGTGTTTAAAGTCGCTGTAAATACCCTTGGGCGTATTGTTGATGAAACGCTTGAAGCGCATAACATGGAGAAGTCTGAAATCGATTGGTTAGTACCTCATCAAGCCAATATCCGCATTATTGCTGCGACAGCAAAAAAATTAAAAATGTCCATGGAACAAGTTGTTGTAACACTTGAAACGCAGGGAAATACGTCGTCAGCGTCAGTTTTACTCGCATTTAACGAGGCAGTGCGTGATGGACGTATCAAGCGCGGTCAAACTGTATTGCTTGAAGCGTTTGGTGCGGGATTTACTTGGGGCTCAGCTCTCGTTCGTTACTGATTGATTTTTTTGATCATCTTCTGTTATTTTCTCCTTTTACTTAATAAAAATAATTAAAAAATGACTCAACAACAAAATTTAGCGTTTGTTTTTCCAGGGCAAGGTTCGCAATCTATCGGTATGCTCGATGATTTAGCGCAAAGTTATCCTGAAGTGAAACAGACGTTTGAGCGTGCATCAGAGGCACTTCAAAAGGATTTATGGGCGCTAGTGAGTGATAGTGCATTAGAATCTGAATTGAATCAAACGCATAACACACAGCCAGCAATGTTAGCCGCAGGCGTTGCGGTCTGGAACGTTTGGACGCAACATAGCTCGATTCGTCCAGCATGGCTTGCAGGACATAGTTTAGGTGAATACAGTGCGCTTGTTTGTGCTGGTGCGCTTGATTTTGAAGACGCCATTAAACTAGTCGCATTGCGTGGCACGTTAATGCAAGAAGCCGTACCCCAAGGTGTAGGCGCGATGGCTGCTATTTTGGGTTTAGATGACAGCGTTGTCATTGATGTTTGCGCTCAAGCGGCAGGGAATGAAGTGGTGTCAGCCGTGAATTTTAATTCGCAAGGTCAAGTTGTTATTGCGGGTCATGCGGCCGCAGTTGAACGTGCAATGGCTGGTGCAAAAGAAGCTGGTGCAAAACGCGCTGTATTATTGCCTGTGAGCGTGCCGTCACATTGCGCTTTAATGCAACCTGCTGCCGAAAAATTAGCACAAACGCTTGATAGTTTGACTATTCACGCACCTAATGCCACGTTAATTCACAATGTTGATGTGCAAGCGCACGAAACGCCCGAAGCGATTCGATTCGCACTAAAAGAACAGCTTTATAAGCCAGTACGTTGGGTGGATACGATTAAACTGATGGCTGATAGCGGTGTGTCGCGTTTTGTGGAATGTGGTGCAGGTAAAGTCCTGATTGGTTTAAATAAACGTATTGTAAAAGAAGCTGAGCACTTCAGCATTTACGATGCCCAAACACTTAATACACTTATGGAGCAGCTCAATGACTAAACAACTTGCTTTAGTAACGGGTGCAAGTCGTGGAATTGGTCGTGCTATTGCAGAACGCCTAGCGCAAGACGGTTTCTTTGTTTTAGGTAGTGCTACAACTGAAAATGGTGCAGCAGCAATTTCGGCCTATTTAGGCGAGAACGGTAGGGGATTGGCATTGGATGTCTCAGATGCAAGTTCAATTGATACCGTTATGAAAGCGATTAGCGATGAATTTGGTACCCCGCATGTGCTTGTGAATAATGCAGGCATTACACGCGATAACTTGCTTATGCGCATGAAAGACGATGAATGGGATGATATTATTTCAACAAATTTAACATCGGTTTTTCGTATGAGCAAAGCCGTATTGCGTGGCATGATGAAGGCCAAAACAGGTCGAATTATTAATATTTCGTCAGTGGTTGGCTCAACGGGCAATGCAGGACAGGCTAATTATGCAGCGGCTAAAGCGGGCATGATTGGTTTCACTAAATCGATGGCAAAAGAAGTCGGATCACGCAATATTACAGTCAATACTGTTGCACCGGGTTTTATTGATACTGATATGACAAAAGAATTAAGTGACGAGATTAAAAATGGACTGCTTGCGTCCATTCCACTCGCACGTTTGGGGCAAGCAACGGAGATTGCGCACGCGGTAAGTTTTTTAGCGTCTGATGGCGCGGCATATATTACCGGTGAAACCCTGCATATAAACGGTGGTTTGTTTATGCCCTAGTGAGGGGACGGTGAGTCGCTGCTTTCTTAAAAAAGAGACATTGCGGTTCACTATAGTGTGACATTGCGGTAATTTGCCGTATAATTCGCCCGTCTTCTGGCTTTGCTGGGACGGTATTTTTAGTAAAAACAACAACAATATCAAAACAGGTCACTATTTCATAGCTTGTTTTGTTCGAGGATTAAAATTATGAGTAATATTGAAGAACGCGTTAAAAAAATTGTTTCTGAGCAATTAGGTGTGAAAGACGAAATTGCTACTGACGCATCATTTGTTGATGACTTAGGCGCGGATTCTTTGGACACCGTTGAGCTTGTTATGGCTTTGGAAGAAGAGTTTGAATGCGAAATTCCAGATGAAGAAGCTGAAAAAATCACCACCGTTCAGCAAGCAATTGATTACGTCACTTCTCATCTTTCTTAAGTAGACGCGCGTGTGGATGGACATTGGGTTCATCCACTGCATTTTTACACGTCAATTTCATTTTCCAGTTTAATTTTTTACGGTACACAATAGTGAGTAAACGTCGAGTCGTCATCACAGGATTAGGGGCAGTTACGCCTTTAGCTAACACAGTCGCGCAAACTTGGGCCGGTATTCTTGAAGGCAAAAGCGGCATTAGTGCGATTGATTCTTTTGATATTTCCCCTTTTACGACAACGTTTGGTGGTGTTATCCGTGATCTGGATATTGGTCAGTATATTGCCGAAAAAGATGCAAAACGTATGGATGGATTTGTCCATTATGGTATCGCTGCAGGTTGTCAGGCATTTGAAGACAGTGGTCTTGTGGTGACAGAGGAAAATGCAGAACGCATTGGCGTAGCCATTGGTTCAGGTATTGGCGGTATTACGGGTATCGAAGAGTGTTATGCTACTTATGAAAAAGGCGGCCCTCGTCGTATTTCGCCATTTTTTGTACCTGGAAATATTATTAATATGATTTCGGGTAATCTATCGATTAAATATGGCTTAAAAGGGCCAAATTTTGCGATTGTTACTGCTTGTGCAACGGGTACGCATAATATTGGTGATGCAGCACGTTTAATTGCATACGGTGATGCAGATGTGATGATTGCAGGTGGTGCTGAGCGTTGTACAACGTCACCAACCGCAATGGGTGGCTTTGCTTCAGCAAAAGCACTTTCACGTCGTAATGAAGCACCTCAGCAAGCAAGTCGTCCTTGGGATAAAGACCGTGATGGTTTTGTACTCAGCGATGGCGCGGGTGTTGTGGTTTTAGAAGAGCTTGAACACGCGAAAGCGCGTGGTGCGAAAATTTACGCTGAACTTGTCGGCTATGGCATGAGTGGTGATGCGTATCATATTACAACGCCTTCAGAAGGTGGAGAAGGCGCGGCGCGTTGCATGCGAAATGCTCTGCGCGATGCAGGATTGAATGCGAGCGATGTAGATTATATCAACGCACACGGTACATCAACACCGGCAGGTGATTTAGGCGAAACACAAGCGATGAAAGCGGCTTTAGGTGATCACGCATATAAAGTGGCGGTCAGTTCAACAAAATCCATGATCGGTCACATGTTAGGTGCTGCAGGCGGTATTGAAGCTGTATTAACGGCATTGAGCATCCAAAATCAAGTTG
>JBDLQG010000104.1:0-7383 GCA_039800705.1 Pseudomonadota bacterium | reverse complement strand
GGTCTTGGAGACAATCGGCTTAGCTTCCAGCTCCGCGTAGACATTCTCGCGGGGAAGGTCGGCCAGGATGGATTCGATAGCCTTGATGGCGGCGGTGTCCGCATCTAGGAACGGCTGCCCGTCCCTGCCATGGACCTCGCGGAGCGCCTTCACGGCGTTCATAGCCACCGAGCCGACACGGTAGGCGATTGCTGTTTCGTCGTATGCATTCATTTTACCACCTCATTACCGACCGCTCGATGCGGTCAAGCCATAAAAATTGCGCCTCGACTTGTGCTAAATCGAAGGGCCGTGTGACGTGTTTTGTGCTAACGTCCACGTTATGTTCCTGTGGAAAAGCCGATTTTGCGACGAGTTTTCCACAGGCCCATTTCTTCGTAAGTATTTGGATTATTGGCGGAAGGGGTGGGATTCGAACCCACGCTAGGCGTAACCTAGGGCGGTTTTCAAGACCAACTCTATCCATAGCAATATCCAAATCTTTCAACTGTTTAAGCATGTATTTGAGAGCCTGTGCTTTGATGTGTGCTAATTTTTTTCATTTTTAGCGAGCACAATCGATTCTTGCGCTGCTTGACGATTTATCGATTCAGCTTCTTTCGTTGCAAAATTGCCATTTACCGCTATTTCGGGCTCAGTACGATCAAACAGACCAGATTGGTATTTCACTCGCAAAATGCGTGTAACCGCTTCATCGATGCGACTTACTGGTACATCACCACTATGGACTAAATCAAGTAACAAATCGTAAAATGAAAAATTAAACGGCACCATGCTCATATCAACGCCTGCCATCACTGCCATTTTTACCGCTTCACGCGGTGACGTTGCCACTTTATCGCGTGAATAAAGCCGAATAATATCTTCCCAATCCGATACCGTAAAACCCGTAAAGCCTAATTCATCGCGTAAAATAGTCGTTAAATACTGGTAATTAGCATGACCGGGAATACCATCCACTTCAGCGGAATTGACCATAATGGTTGGCGCACCTGCTTTAATCCCTGCTTCAAAACTGGGTAAAAAAACGTCACGCAACATTCGCTCTCCTATCGAGGCGGGCGTGCGATCTTTGCCATTGACCGGAAAACTGTAACCAACATAATGTTTTAAGCATGTGGGCACTTTATCAGTTGCAGACAGATCATCGCCTTGATGACCTTCAATGAAAGCACTCCCTAGGGTGCTCGCTAAATACACATCTTCACCATAAGTTTCCCATAATCGCGGCCACAAAGGTTGACGACCAACATCCATGACAGGGGAAAAATTCCAATCAATCCCAGAGGCTTTGACTTCACGTGCGGCAATTTCACCTTCTTTGAAGGATAAATCCCGATTAAATGTCGCTGCCATATTAATGGCCTGTGGAAAGAGTGTCGAATTTTGCGTATAAGTCGCGCCATGAATCGCATCAATGCCGTAAATAACAGGAATTTTTAAACGTGTTTGCGTTGTCATTGTACGAATGGTTTGCGTCATACTGCGCCATTTCTCAATCGGTTGCGCTTTATTGTTTGGCGTTGACGGCGCATTTAAAATTGAACCAACATGATGAAGGATAATGGCATCTTCTAATCGAGCCATATCAAAGGGTTGATCAATATCTTGACCGTTCATTACTGTCACAACACCTACGTCAATTTGGGTCATTTGCCCAACTTTCTCTTCTAAGGTCATTTGCGTGAGTAAGGCTTGCACCTTTTCTTCAATAGCTTGATCTAACGCTTTTGCGTTAACGGTTGATGTAAGAAAAACGGCAAACAAAAGTGTGAAATGGATTTTATTTTTCAAGATGTTATTCACGTTAGCGTAATGAATTGTAAGTGCTGTGCTTTGAGCGTAAACGCTATAAGATATGTTATAAGTGTAAAACTACAGACATACGTCATTTAACGTATAGCTGTGCATTTGGAATATCCATATAATATTTACCAACAAAGATATTTCTGCGCCATAGTTTGACCTCACCTATCTCCTATAAGCTCTCATTATTTATACTTCTGAGAGCATTTTTTTGATGATTTTTCTATGTACGCCAAATCAACGTTGCCATGCGTCCGGTTTGTGTATCACGGCGATATGAATAAAACGTATCCTCATCGCTCATTGTGCAAAATTCACCCCCATACACATTAAATATGCCTAATTGCGCAAGTTCCACGCGGGCAAGTTGATAGATATCAGCTAACCATTTTGATTCGTGCGATTGAAAGGCCGTTGCATAATCAATGGATTTTTGAATGAAAATATTGCGTACATCATCACCAACCTCAAAACATTGTTTACCTATAGCCGCGCCAAGCCAAACAACCACATCTTTTGTTCCTAATGTTTCAATTGAACGGGTAATAATGCCACTCGCTAAACCGCGCCATCCTGCATGAACAGCCGCAATTTTTTGACCGTCCGCTGAACAAATAAGCACCGGCAAACAATCGGCAGTCATCACCACACAAACCACGTTTTTCTCTGCGCTGAAACTTGCGTCAGCTTTGGCATTAAGTGATTTTTTTTCGGCTTTCACAATCGTGTTACTATGCACTTGCTCAAGCCAAATAGGTGGCGTAGGCAACTCTAATGCGTCAACAAGTAGTTGTCGATTATTCTGAACCTGCGTTAGATTATCGCCCACATGGGTGGCAAGATTGAAATCACCATACAGATGACGCGCCATTTCCTTATTTAAAAAATAAGGCGCATGACGCGTTGTCATCACCGCATGAACGTTTTCAGGAACGTCCCAATTTGGCCTTATCAATGCCGATGAATTAACGTTGCTCTTCATCGTTTTGCGCGAGTGCTGCAAGTAAATTGACCATATCTGCGGGTAATGGCTGCTCCCACTCCATATATTCATCCGTCGCGGGGTGAATTAAACCGAGTTTTGCCGCGTGGAGCGCTTGTCGTTTAAATGAGCGTAATACCTTTTCAAATTCTTCACTGCAATCAGCAGGTAACTGAAAACGTCCGCTATATAATTGGTCGCCCAGTAATGGAAATCGAACATGCGCCATGTGCACACGAATTTGATGTGTCCGCCCTGTTTCCAGTTTGACTTGAATATGCGTGTGGCGTTTAAATCGGGTAATCACGCGATAATGCGTAACCGCTTCTTTTCCATTATCGCGCACTGCGTAACGCAGTCTATCTGTGGGATGTCGGCCAATGGGTTCATCAATTGTGCCACCTGCAATCATACGGTTATGGGTAATCGCTTGATATTCACGATGAATTTCACGTGCTTGGAGTTGCTCTGTTAAATGGTTATGCGCTTGGAGCGTTTTTGCCACCATAAGTAGGCCGCTGGTGTCTTTATCAATACGATGCACAATGCCCGCGCGTGGCAAGGTTTCAAGCAGTGGCGCATGATGCAAAAGTGCGTTTAAAAGCGTTCCACTCCAGTTTCCAATAGCAGGATGAACGACCAATCCAGCAGGTTTATTTAAAATAAGAATATGGTCGTCTTCAAAAATAATATCTAAAGGGATATTTTCAGGTTTCGCATCAATCACAACTTCTGCTTCTGCATTAAGTGTAATGACTTCGCCACCTTCAAGTTTATCTTTGGGTTTTAAGCTTTTACCATTTACTTGCACTCGACCTGCTTTGACCCACGTTTGGAGTTTACTACGCGAATAATCGCTAAATAATTCCGCTAAGGCTTGATCTAAACGCATGCCTGCCATATCAAAAGGAACTTCTATTGTTAAATCTGTCATAACACCTATTTCGTGTAACCCGTTGTTCAGTTATACTCACACCAATCAATTCGCTGACTTACCCGTTTTAGGGGGTAATGTCTATTTTTTGGCATAAGCCATTTAAAATCTCACACAAATGTACTCTATTCTAATGAAATTTCGCGTCGCTTGTTTGTTAATTCTTTCGCTGTCTGCTTTGTCGGGGTGTGAAACTCTAAAAAGTTTTGGGGACAGCAGCTCATCTGATGAAGATTATACGGGATGGAGCGCAGAAAAGTTCCGAACCAATGCAAAGGAATCCGTTGAAGCCAGTAATTATGATAAAGCCATTAAGTACTATGAAGCACTAGAAGCACGCTATCCTTTTGATAATGCCGCGCCACAAACGCAACTCGACAGCGCTTATGCTTATTATAAAAATAATGATGCTGAGGCCGCCTTGGCTGCTGCAGATAGATTTATTAAAACCTATCCGCGCGATATGCACGTTGATTATGCGTATTATTTAAAAGGTCTCGTCAATTACAATCGTGGCATTAGCTTTATTGATCGTTTTCTGCCAACAGATACCTCGCAGCGTGATCAAGCTTTTGCAAATGATGCACTAGAAAATTTTGCAGAACTTATGCGTCGTTTTCCACAAAGTCACTATATCGCCGATGCTCAGCAACGTACTGTTTCACTAAAAAATAATTTAGCAATGCACGAAATTAATATTGCACGCTATTACATGAAACGTGGAGCTTATATTGCCGCAGCAAATCGCGCAAATACGGTTATTGATAAATATGATCGAACGATGGCTGTGCCGCAAGCACTTGAAATTTTGCAAGAATCCTACACACAACTCAATATGCCGCAACTCGCCAAAGATGCCAAGCGTGTTTACGATCAAAATTATCCTAATGGTACGCCAGATATTAATTCTAGTAACATCACCATTTCACATCAAATATGGGATTTTATTGGGCTCGATAAATAAAATATTGACGTTATTTTCACCCGCTCTTTATAAAAAAATGAAACCTTATGCCTTTACGCTATATTGAAAAAATATTACGCGCGAGTGTTTATGACGTAGCCATTGAAACGCCACTCGACTTTGCACGTAGTTTATCCCAGCGCACGCAAAACCATGTATTATTAAAACGCGAAGATTTACAGTCTGTTTTCTCGTTTAAATTGCGCGGCGCGTACAATAAAATGGCGCTGCTTAGCCAAGAAGAAAAAACACGTGGGGTCATTGCCGCCTCAGCGGGCAATCATGCGCAAGGTGTTGCGCTATCTGCCCAAAAATTAGGTATTTCTGCCTTAATTGTCATGCCAACCACCACACCTGAAATCAAAAGCCAATCTGTTAAAGCAATGGGCGCGGAAATCATCTTATTTGGCGATTCATATAGCGAGGCCTACGCACACGCGCATGAGATTGCAAGCCAGTTAGGGCGCGTTTTCATTCATCCGTATGATGATGAAGATGTGATTGCCGGACAAGGCACGGTTGCAATGGAAATTCTACGTCAACACACGGGTCAATTAGACGCTATTTTTGTTCCCGTTGGTGGAGGTGGATTACTCGCTGGCATTGCAGTTTACGCAAAATTCGTTCGCCCAGATATTAAAATTATTGGTGTTGAACCAGAAGATTCCGATTGTTTAAATCAAGCATTAAAAGCGGGTGAGCGCGTCATTCTCAATCAAGTAGGATTATTTGCCGATGGCGTTGCCGTTAAACAAGTCGGTGAAGCACCTTTTGCGTTGGCTCAAAAATATGTTGATGAAATCATTACCGTCAACACAGACGAAATTTGCGCCGCTATCAAAGATGTTTTTGATGATACACGCTCTATTGCTGAACCCGCTGGCGCACTAGCCATTGCCGGTTTAAAAAAATACGCACAAGAAAACGCCATCGTCAATCAAACATTCGTTGCCATTGATAGTGGTGCGAATATGAATTTTGACCGTTTGCGTTATGTCGCTGAACGCGCTCAAGTTGGTGAACATCGAGAAATTTTGCTTGCCGTGACGATTCCAGAAATTGCTGGGAGCTTTCTACGATTTTGTCAGCTTCTTGATGGGCGAAATATTACCGAATTTAACTATCGCTATTTCGATGCAACGCAAGCCCATGTGTTTGTAGGTATTTCAAGTAGCGGCCTGCTGAGTGATCGTGCTACGTTAATTGCGCATTTGCAAGCGCATGATTTCAGTGTTGTTGATATGACCGCTAATGATTTAGCGAAAGAGCATATTCGTTATATGGTGGGTGGACATACACCACACGCGTTAAATGAATTGATTTACAGTGTTGAATTTCCTGAGCGACCAAGTGCATTGCTTAATTTTTTAACCGAATTAGGAGGCCGTTGGAATATCAGTTTATTCCATTATCGAAATCACGGTGCCGCATTTGGGAAGGTCTTAATTGGACTCCAAATGGAACATGAACAGCAAACAGATTTTCATCGTTGTTTAAACGCATTAGGCTTTAATTTTCATCAAGAAAGTGACAATCCGGCCTATCGTTTATTCTCTGGTGGACGGCATCAGTACTACTAAAATAAATAGGCTTAATTTGTAAAATGATTTCAAGTTACTTTATAATTGAGAGGACTCTCTTGTGTTTTTTTTGTATTAATACAAGTAATGTCGGAGCTTAAATACAAGATTTTAAATGAAAATTGATGAAATTTAAGCTGTTTTTATCATTATTCGAGGAATATAAGTTATGAAAAAAATAATAACAACCTTAGCCGTTCTTGGTGCAATGAGTTCTGCAAGTGCTTTTGCTGCAGGGTGTTTGCCTAACGTTACATCTAAATTATCTGACGCTGCCAAATTTGCAACCGCACAAACAACCGGTGGTTACGGTTTAAACATGTGGGTCACTTATGTTGACGAAACTGGCAAAGTATGTAGTGTTGTTACCACTGGCACTTCCGGTGCTAATGCTGGAAACAGTGCATGGCTTGGAAGTCGTGTTATTTCAGCTCAAAAAGCAAATACAGCAAATGATTTTAGTTTAGATGGATATGCAATTTCTACAGCTAACCTCTACAGTGCCGTTCAACCAGGTGGCAGTCTTTTTGGTCTTCAACTCAGTAATCCAGTAGACCCAGCACTTGCTTACTCTAGCTCAGTAGCTGTTCCGCAATATGGCACAGCGAAAGACCCATTAGTTGGCAAAAGAATTGGCGGTGTTAACGTATTTGGCGGTGGGTTGGCTTTATACTCTGCGGGTAAAAAAATAGGTGCGATAGGTGTTTCAGGTGATACATCATGCCGTGATCATGCCTTTGCTTGGAATGTAAGAAGCAATTTACAGCTTCAACCTTCAAGTTCAACAGCTGGCATTACAACGTCAAATATGGATTTTAACGGTAACGCACAAAAAGCTGAAGGTGCAACCGTAGGTGATGAAATGATTATTAATAATACAGGTGGAAACTCAAGTTATTGGACAGCGTGGTCGCAACCAGCTTGTCCAAATTCACTAAACTTTGGTGGAGCAGCAAACGGTACCATTATTTTAAATGCTCCAAAATAATCGTGCTAGGCTTGGTTTAGTTTTATAGCGTAAAAAAATGCAGCATCAAGTCAAAATCGATGCTGCATTTAAAGAGAAGGATATAAGACTCTTAGCCAGAGAAGCTCCAAAGAGTGAGCGCATTATAAT
>JBDLQG010000103.1:0-7502 GCA_039800705.1 Pseudomonadota bacterium | reverse complement strand
TTAAAATGCCCACACTCCAGTAAATTTAATGTGCGGCGTAAATCTTCATCGTTATCAATATACGATTGAGGGTAATAATTATTATTGAGCGCTTCAACTTCTTCTTCAGTTAAACCAAATAAAAAGAAGTTTTCATCGCCAACTTCTTCACGAATCTCAATATTGGCACCATCTAACGTACCAATAGTTAATGCGCCATTCATCATAAATTTCATGTTACCTGTACCGGAGGCTTCTTTGCCAGCCGTTGAAATTTGCTCAGATAAGTCTGCTCCAGGGCAAATTTTTTCCATTGCCGATACACGGTAATTTGGTAAAAAGACCAGTTTTAATTTACCGCCCACATCAGGATCATGATTAATCACTTCACCGACATTATTGATAAGTTTAATAATGCGCTTTGCCATGTAATATCCCGGTGCTGCTTTTCCGCCAATTAATACGCAACGATCGACCCAATTTGCAGTATCACCACGCTTAATACGGTCATATAAATGAATCACATGGAGTACGTTTAACAATTGACGTTTATATTCGTGAATACGTTTGACTTGCACATCAAAAATCGCGTTGACGTTAAAATCAACATCATGTTCAATTTTTTTATAGTCAACTAATTTTTGTTTGGCATGTTGTTTTAATTGATACCAACGCTCACGAAATGCTTTGTCTTCGGCATAAGGAGCAAGTAATTTTAATTGCGATAAATCTGTTACCCAACCTGAACCAATCGTTTCGGTAATGAGTTCGGCTAACTCAGGATTACAGGCCGCAAGCCAGCGACGAGGCGTGACGCCGTTGGTTTTATTATTAAACTTTGCGGGCCAGAGTTCATAAAAATCACGGAATAAACCTTGTTGCAATAATTTTGAATGCAGTTCAGCTACGCCATTGACAGAGTAACTTCCAACAATGGCGAGGTAAGCCATTCTAACGTGTTGTCCGTGACCTTCTTCGATAATAGACATGCGCGTTAATCTGTCTGTTTCTCCGGGCCAACGTGCAGAGACTTGCGCGAGGAAATGCGCGTTAATTTCGTAAATAATTTCCATCAAACGCGGCAGTAATTCTTTAAATAAATCGACACTCCATCGCTCAAGAGCTTCTGGAAGTAGTGTATGATTTGTATAAGCCATCGTATGACTTGTAATCTCCCACGCTTCTTTCCATGATAATTTATACACATCGATGAGCAGTCGCATGAGTTCGGCAACCGAAATACTTGGGTGCGTATCATTTAATTGAAAACAGTTTTTAGCGGCAAAATGTTTAAAATTATTACCATGTCGCCCAATCCATGTGGCAATGACGTCTTGAAGACTTGCTGAAGCGAGTAAATATTGTTGTTTTAAACGCAGCGCTTTGCCATTTTCATTTGCATCGTTAGGATAAAGTACCATCGTGATATTTTCGGCAGTATTTTTTGATGCCACTGATTCAGCATAATCACCCGCATTAAATTCTTGTAAATCAAACTCTTCAGTTGCAGTGGCTCGCCACAAACGTAGTGTATTGACTGTGCCGTTTTGATAACCGGGAACGGGTGTGTCGTAAGGAATAGCAAGAACATCGTGTGTATCGACCCAATTCACACGTTTATGACCTTTTTCATCAAAGTGTATTTCTGTATGCCCACCAAATTTGACGCGCTGAACATATTCTGAGCGTTTAATTTCCCACACATTACCATTTCGCAACCAGTGGTCGGGTTTTTCTACTTGCTCGCCTTCAACAATAATTTGCGTAAACATACCGTATTCATAACGCAGACCATAACCCGTAACTGGCAGTTGTAATGTCGCGCAACTATCAATAAAACAAGCCGCTAAACGGCCAAGGCCACCATTTCCAAGTCCAGCATCAGCTTCACTGTCAACGAGTTCTTCAATATCTAGTCCCAAATCGTACATAGCTTTTGCGACAACATCATCAATACCTAAGTTTAACATGGCATTACTCAGCGCACGCCCCATTAAAAATTCCATTGATAAATAATAAGCGCGACGACTTTCCGTTTCTTTGTAGGTTGTATAGGTGCGTTTCCAACGCTCAACAATACGATCGCTAATGGCAAGTGAGAGTGCTTCATAAGCATAATAAGGTGAGCGACAGCTTTCATCACGGCCTAAACGGTGGCTATAATAGCGTTTAAAATCGGATTCAATATGTTTTTCATCCATGCCCAAATCTGGCAAAGTGCTGATTGTTGCGCAAGGTTTACTGGTTTTGAAAATTCTAAATGACATGATAATCACCGTTTTGAAGAGGAGTAGAAATTTGCCATATTCTAGTCTATATCGTGTTAGATAAAACGATAAATTCACCGAATGTTGCAAAGTATCGTTTTATTTAATAGGAATTTGAGTATAACGATTTTTACAAATAATTGCTTTGAATAATCATGATTAAAGCCATCATTCACCATATTTAAATTATATTTATTTTATTAGGAAACACCTGTGTCAAATACTGCCGCTATTCTTTTTGAACCCGATGCTTATTTATTGTCTGAACCTAAATTAATGGGAAGGCAGGCGGCAGGCAATAGCTTTCTTCGTGCGGCAGTGGCTGGACGTGGAGAAGACGCCCTTTATGCTTACACGCCAAATCAAAAATCAGCGGCTATTTTTAAGCAAGTCGTTGAGTCGATAGATTCAAATGCGGCTGCGCAATGGGTTCCTGCTGATCGTTTAGATTTGCTTGAAAAAATTGGTGCGCTTTATCTTCCCGGACCTGGGCTTGATGTAGCTGCAAAATTACGTTTACGTGCGGGAAATCAGGCTTATTCACTTGTTGGTGTGACGCATACTACTGCGTCGCATCGTGCAATGGATGCAATAACAGGATTATTGACAGCACCTGTCATGCCTTGGGATGCGTTAATTTGCACGTCTACAGCAGTACTTGAAACGGTAAAAATTTTATTAAATGCTGAAATCGAAGCATTACGCTGGCGTTTTGGTTCATCTATTCAAATTACGTTGCCGCAGCTGCCGGTTATTCCTTTGGGCGTGCATTGCAGTGATTTTGATTATACCGCTGATGATCGACTTCTTGCGCGAAAAACGTTATCTATTTCTGAAGATGAAATTGTACTTGTATTTGTTGGTAGACTTTCTTTTCACGCAAAGGCTCATCCGCACGCGATGTATCTTGCTGCGCAAGAAGTAGCATCTAAAACAGGCAAAAAGATTACCTTACTGCAATGTGGCTGGTTTGGTAATGAGGCAATTAAGGCCAGCTTTATTGACGGAGCAGCGCAATTTTGCCCTGATGTTCGCGCCCTCTTTGTAGATGGACGAAATCCTGAATTGGCGCGTCATAGTTGGGCGGGCGCTGATATCTTTATGTCACTTTCCGACAATATTCAAGAAACGTTCGGTATTACACCAATAGAAGCGATGGCGGCGGGACTACCTGTTATTGTCAGTGATTGGAATGGCTATAAAGACACGGTCCGCGATGGCATAGATGGTTTTCGTATCCCCACGTGGATGCCACCTCCCGCGCTAGGTGAACAATTCGCAAAAGGTCATGAAGCAGGTACATTAAGTTACGATATCTATTGCGGTTTAAGTTGTCAGACGATTTCTGTTTCTATGTACAGCTTAATCGAAAAGTTAACACTCTTAGTTGAAAACGCTACACTGCGACAAACAATGGGACAGACGGGAAAAGCGCATGCGCAAACACAGTTTGACTGGCGTGTTGTATATCAGCAGTATCAGTTACTTTATATGAATTTACACGAGTTAAGGGGATCAATTACGCCCAAACAACGTGCGTCATTTAATGTATCGCCGAATCGTCTCGACCCTTTTTTAAGTTTTGGTCATTATCCGTCTACATTGATTCAACCGAATACGCGCGTAAAAGTGTTGACCAATGAAGTATTAAATCAATATCGTTGTTTAATTAAAAATCCTTTGTTCAATTACGCTACGCAAATTCTACCTAAAGTGGAGTTAGTGGAAAAAATTGATTTTGTATTACAAGTACAAACAGTCACTTTAGATGAACTGTCGGCGCAAACCCAAACAAGTTTAGGTGAGATTGTTTTAGCAGTGGCTGTTCTTGCTAAAATGAATTTAGTGCAATTAGGGTGATTCACTAAAAACAGCCAGCGTAATCTTTATCGTAATACGGATATTTAATTTGCTTTCATTGCGTTTTTCTGTGCGACTTGCGTCTGTTGAATAATCAATAATAGACGATAAGTATATCTAATGGCTTGTTCACTAAGAATTTATAGTGAATGCAGTGAGTTAGAGTGATTCCCACATAAAAAAATACGATGAGAAATATGAAGGCAAAGACGCTATTCCCTGCGTGTCTATTAGTGATTACAGTTAATCATGCCCAAGGTCAAACACTAGTTGAAACTATTCAACGCGCTGTTATTGAATACCCTACAGTCAATTCTGCAAAATTTAGTGCTGAGGCAGCGAAACACGATATTGACAGCGCTTTTGCTCAGCATTTACCTCAAGTCAGCATAGACGCTTCAGCCAATCAATTTGAATCGAGTAATAAATACTCTCGTGACATTATCTCACCAAAAGTGAGTATGAATCTCTGGGCGGGCGGCAGAATTCAATCTAACATTGAAAAAGCCGAACATTTGGCGCAATCTGCAGATAGTCTATTAGTCAATACACAAGATGAAATTGTCATTGCCTCAGCTGAAGCCTATTTACAATGGGCAAAATCAAAAGAATTACAAAAATTAGCGCAAGAAAATTTAGCTGTACATCAAACTCTCTACGACAGCATTCAAAAAATTGTTCAGCTCGATCCTGGTCGTAAAATTGATTTAACGCAAGCCCAAGTTCGTTTAGATGGGGCAAAAATTGCCTTAACGTCACGCAGCGCTGAAGCAAAGCAGAGCGCGAAACATTTACAGCGTTTTTGGCCTGATCAATTACCTGAAAATCCAGAAGGCGTGGATGATTTTAGGGGAATATTACCCTCTAATTTGGATGATGCTTTTGCGATTATCGAACAACAACATCCTGCTTTAACGAGTGCGCAATTGGTTTTAAATGCAGCGGAAGCAACGTTAAACATAGCAAAAAGCCAATACCAACCCCAAATCAATCTCAGTGTGAATCGTCAATATAATTCTGATTCAAGGTCTGTTGAATTTATGGGTCAGGCGACAGCGAGTTTGCCTCTTTATTCTGGTGGTTCAATTGATGCTGCCGTTGGGAAAGCGAATGCAGACTTTTTTTCTGCCCAATCTAAACTAGATGATACGCGTCGGGTTTTAAGGGAAAAGATTTCAGTCTTTTGGGAAGATTTGCATGCAACCAAGCAACGTGCCGAAATTGGAAAGAAACAAAGCGAAATGGCAGGGAATGTGGTCACAGGCTACAAATTACAGTTTGAGCTTGCAAAGCGCTCATTGCTTGATTTGTTAAACGTCCAAAATGATCAGTTTAATTACCGTAGTAGTACTGTCAGTAATGAATATGATTATCGTATTGCACGATTTCATTTATCTGGTGCATTAGGGCAATTAAGTCGTGTTTATGGTGGTGGAGAGGTGCAGCCACAAATCAATGAGCCAGCATGGATGCCTTGGACTCGATAATTGAGAGAATGCGCTTTACAGTTTTTCCTGCCAGTTAATACCCAATTTCAAAGAGAATCACAACATGACACAAAATGATGCTAACGAGCAACTTCCGCCTATTATTAAAGAAGATCCATTAGTCGTTTGTTTTAGCTTGCTCGCGTCGCTACATGAGCGACAAATCGGTGCTGCTGCACTGGCACACGGTTTTGCTTGTGATGAATATGGGCGAGTGAATCGAGGTGAAATTGCCGAAATTGGTCGCCGTCATGGCTTTATGGCAACGTGGTTTAGTAGCAAACCTTCGCAAGTGCAAACCGTTGCATTACCGGCAATTATTAATCTCAAAGACGGTAGGGCGTTTGTTTTGCTTGCAAAGGAAGGTAAAGAGGCGCGTCTGCTTATGCCTGAAACAGGCATGGGCGAATGTCACATGGCGTTAGCGGAACTCGATAAATTGGCTGATGAGGAAGTGTTACTCGTCAAGCCTCTGATTCAAGGTAATGCGCGTACTTTAGTACCTATGGGGGCTTCCCCTCTGAATTGGTTTTGGGGAACGTTATGGCGTTTTAAAGGCTTTTATTTAGAATCCATGCTTGCCACTGTTGTTGCTAATCTATTGACACTCGCGTCTGTGTTTTTCTCGATGAACGTCTATGATCGCGTTATTCCAACAGAAGCTTATCATACGTTATGGACACTGGCTATCGGTACTTCTGCGGCAATAGTAATGGAGTTTTTTCTTCGATGGATGAAAGCAAGGTTAATTGATATTGGTGGAAAACGTGCCGATTTAGCCATCAGCTCAACCTTATTTAGAGAAATGATGACCATTAGCTTAGAGCATCGACCCGCATCGGTAGGATCGTTTACGAATGCTATGCGCGACTTTGATCAATTGCGGGACTTCATTTCGTCAAGCACGATGGTGACTTTGACGGATTTACCGTTTGCCTTTTTATTTATATTTATTATTTTTTTAATTGCAGGCCCATTAGCTTTAGTCACTGCGGCGGCTGTACCCGTTATTATTCTTTTGGGCGTGATAGCGCAAATACCGCTAAGTCGCTATATGTCCGAAAATATGAAGGAGTCTGCTGAGCGACAAAGTGTGTTAGTAGAGTCGCTAGTCAATTTAGAAACAGTTAAAGCCAATAACGCGGAACATTTTCTTCAAGGGCGCTGGGATGAAGCGCATGCACTCGGTACTGAAACGTATCAAAAAATTCGCAACTTAACAAATCTCATGACCGGTGGCATGGCAAGCGTTGGGCAAATGGTGAATGTTGCCATGATTGTTTGGGGCGTGTATCTCATTCATGCAAATACTATGACGCAAGGTGCGTTAATTGCTTCAGTTATTTTGGCAGGGCGTGTTATTGGTCCACTTGGCAGTGTCATGGGATTAGCTGTTCGTTATCAACATGCCAAAATGTCACTCGTCACATTGGATGGATTAGTCAAACGTCCTCGTGACCGAACTGCTGGGCGAAATTATTTATCACCTAATTCTGTCATTGGCCAACTGCGTGCTGAAAAATTACAATTCGCTTATCCAGGCGAGCATAAAATTCCTGTTGTTAATGCCCTTTCGCTCAGTTTACAAGCAGGGCAAAAATTGGCGTTATTAGGGCGTGTAGGCAGTGGTAAATCGACACTACAGCGGTTGATTGCCGGATTTTATGCCCCTGAGTCTGGTGCGGTTTATCTTGATGATATTGATATTAAACAAATTGATCCAGCGGTGCTACGACGTCACATTGGTTATTTAGGACAAGAAACCCAATTATTTTTTGGCTCATTACGCGAAAACTTGGTGCTTGGCGATGCGTGGATTAGCGATCAACATATCTTGAAAGTCTTGCAGACACTCGATTTGCATCATTTAGTGAATCAACATACCGCCGTTCACGTCCAACGTGACACC
>JBDLQG010000102.1:0-7526 GCA_039800705.1 Pseudomonadota bacterium | reverse complement strand
CGCGGATTGGGATCAGTGGTATAACGCCCACGTTCCGCCAAAATTAACGCTCGCGCCATATAATGAAAATCATTTTTTTCGTCATTGCTCATGGCCGCTCTCGCTGTGTAAATTTGCAATCACATCATTAAATTCACTCACATCCTCAAAGCTACGATACACCGACGCAAAACGCACATACGCGACGTGATCAATATTGCGTAACTCCTCCATGACTTTCTCACCGAGTAATTGGCTGGAAATTTCGTTATCTGTTTTTCCCATTAAACTGCGTTTAATCCGATTCACCGCCAACACAATCGTGTCACGATTAACAGGCCGTTTCTCAAGCGCTTTGAGGAAACCTGAATTTAATTTTCGTTCATCAAAAGGTTGTCGTGTCCCATTGCATTTGATCACGTCAGGCATATCGAGTTCGGCCACTTCGTAGGTGGTAAAACGCGATTTACAACCGCAACACTCACGCCGTCGGCGTACTTGATCGCCTTCATTGGCAAGGCGTGAATCTAACACACGGGTATCGTTTTCAGCGCAAAAAGGGCAACGCATAACGTATCTATCCTAAAAGTAAAAAATTAAATATCAATTTGCAACAGACGAATAATCAATAATCAATGGCGCGTGATCTGAAAAATTGTCAGCTGTGTAAATACTTGTCGCCATCACTTTGTCTTTCAATGAACTGCTAATAATATGGTAATCAATACGCCATCCGACATTATTGGCTCTTGCCTGTCCTCGATTCGACCACCAAGTATATTGATCGGTGTCTTGATTTACTAATCGGAACGCATCACACCATTGGTTTTCGCTAAAAAGCGCGTCCATCCAAGCGCGTTCTTCTGGCAGAAAACCAGAATTCTTCTGATTGCCGCGCCAATTTTTTAAATCAATAGGTTTATGGGCAATATTCCAATCACCACAAATCACAATATCGCGCCCTGTTTTTTCCAACGTATGCAAATGCGCTCTAAATTTCTCAAGTACACCATATTTGAATGTTTGGCGCAGCTCACCAGATGACCCCGAGGGTAAATAAAGCGAAATAACACTTAAATTTCCCAGTCGAGCTTCAATATAGCGTCCTTCAAAATCAATTTCCTCATCGCCCATGCCATAAATAACTTCATCAGGTTTTTCTCGGCAATAAAGCGCGACGCCGCTATAGCCTTTTTTTTGAGCATCATGATAAAAACAATGATACGACTCGGGATGAAACACGGCGGCATCGAGTTGCGCAATTTGCGCTTTTGTTTCTTGAATACAGACAAAGTCCGCATTCTGCTGCGCTAACCACGTAAAAAATCCTTTACGCTCAGCGGAGCGAATGCCGTTTGCGTTAAATGTAATAATGCGCATAAAAAATGAATCCATTGCGATTTGTAAGTTAAGCCGGTATCATACCCAGTTTTTTACTTATCAATGCCCGTTTGTGGCAATGCGAAAATACTATGAAACCAGAAATTCATCCTAATTATAAACAAATTACCGTATCTTGTGGTTGCGGTAATACTTTTGTGACCGGTTCTGCGTTGGCTAAGGATTTACAAATTGAGGTTTGTTCATCTTGCCATCCCTTCTATACAGGGAAACAACGCGTTGTTGACACAGCGGGTCGTGTTGATAAATTCAACAAACGATTTGGCAGATAAGATTTTCTTTCTTCTGCTTACAAAAAAGCCGATACGTTTTTTGCGTATCGGCTTTTTTTATGAGCGTGACTTAATTAAGCGTCGCTAGGCTCTTTGGCTCGACGCGAAGTTGAGCTTAATCGTTTTTTGCTTTTGTCTTTTTTCGCGCCATCATCAAATTTAGGGAATTTTTTTCCTTCTGATGGTCGACTAGCACCGCCACCCGCGCCAATACTTGAAATATTCAAAAGTTGACCCGCTACGCGAACTTTGCGCAACTCTTGCAACAACTCTTTAGGCATGCCAGCAGGTAATTCCACTGTACTGTAATCATCTTCGATACGAATTCGTGCAATATGATCGCCATCAATACCGGTTTCATTCGCAATCGCGCCCACAATATTACCGGGTTTTACGCCATGCGCATGACCCACTTCAATGCGGAATGTTTCCATTTCGATATTCGCACCACCAAAATCACGCTTAGGACGACGCTCACCACGTTCTTCACCGCGTCTTGCAGGACGCTCACCACGCACCGCGCCGCGACTTTCTGAACGTGAATCTCTGCGTGCTGGACGATCATCACGATCGCGGTCACGATCAGCCACTTTTTTCGGTGGTGACATCAATAAAGGTTCATCACCTTGCACTAATTTCGCCAGCGCTGCGGCAATTTCAAGTGCGGTGACGTTGTGTTCGCGCTCATATTGCTCAATTAATTGCGTAAAGAAACTGAGTTCATGTGCAGCGAGGGTATCCGTAATATTTTGTTTAAAGCGGTTAATACGTTTGTTGTTAATGATTTCTGTTGAAGGCAGATCCATTTGCTCAACTTTTTGCTTGGTTGCGCGTTCAATATTCATTAACAATTTACGCTCACGCGGCGCGATAAATAAAATCGCATCACCCGTCCGTCCCGCGCGGCCTGTACGACCAATACGGTGAACGTAAGACTCTGTGTCGTAGGGGATATCGTAGTTTAAAACGTGCGTAATTCTGTCTACATCCAGTCCACGCGCCGCCACGTCTGTAGCGATTAAAATATCAAGTTTGCCATTTTTCAAATGACTAATCGCGCGTTCACGCAAACTTTGCGACATATCACCGTTAATGGCTGCGGCAGAATAACCACGTGCTTCCAATTTTTCGGCAAGTTCAATCGTCGCTGTTTTGGTGCGCACGAAAATAATCATGCCATCAAACGTTTCCGCTTCCAAAATACGTGTTAACGCATCCAATTTATGCACACCGCTAACTAGCCAGTAACGCTGACGAATATTTTCCGCAGACGCTGTTGTGACTTTAATGGTGACATGTTCAGGTTCATGCAAATATTCTTGCGCAATTTTGCGAATAGCCGTTGGCATGGTCGCTGAAAATAACGCAATTTGGCGATTTTCAGGTGTTTGATCTAAAATCCACTCCACATCATCAATAAAGCCCATTCGAAGCATTTCATCTGCTTCATCAAGCACAAGAAATTTTAAATTTTCGAGTTTCAACGTGCCTTTGCGCATGTGATCCATCACGCGTCCGGGCGTTCCAACCACGACTTGTGCACCACGTTTGAGCTGACGTAACTGCGTTCCGTAATCCTGTCCACCATAAATGGGCAAAACGTGAAAATCTTTCAAATGTGACGCATAACGCTGAAACGCTTCAGCAACCTGAATCGCTAATTCGCGTGTTGGCGCTAACACTAGCACTTGAGGTTCTTTTTGTTTTAAATCAATACGTGACAAGATAGGCAATGCAAAAGCGGCTGTTTTACCTGTACCGGTTTGGGCTTGCCCCAAAACGTCTTTTCCGTCGAGGATGTAGGGGATGGTTTGCGCTTGAATGGGAGAGGGCGTTTCGTAACCGATGTCTTTGAGCGCTTTAAAAAGCGGCTCAATAAGACCTAAATCACGAAATGACAATGGAAGGGATGTATCGTTAGACATAATGTACCTGTTGCATAATTTGAATGCGCGGATAGCGCGGGGAGGATAATTGTTTCCAATAGCCAAATTATAGCGCATTTGCAAGCTATTCTGCTAATTTAGCCATTTTTAAGGATTTGCTTGTTATAATATGCGCAAGTTACATTATTTCATTTTCAAACCCTCAAATTAGAGAGCTTTCATGATTCAAGGTAGTATCGTTGCGTTAGTCACCCCAATGGATAACAACGGTGTCATCGATACCGACAGTTTAGCGGCGTTGTGTGAATTTCATATTGCACAAGGCAGTGATGCACTAGTGGCTGTTGGCACCACTGGCGAGTCGGCAACATTAAATGAAGACGAACATTGCGACGTGATTCAATTCATTGTCAATCAAGTGGCTGGGCGAATTCCTGTGATTGCTGGCACAGGGTCAAATTCCACCACAGAAGCCATTAACTTAACACGCAAAGCCAAAGAGCTCGGCGCCGATGCGTGCTTAATTGTGACGCCTTATTACAATAAACCCACGCAAGAAGGGCTTTATTTACATCATAAAGCAATTGCAGAGGCTGTCGATATTCCGCAAATTTTATACAACGTTCCCGGTAGAACAGCGTGCGATATGTTGCCAGACACCATTGGACGTCTTTCAAAAATACCCAACATTGTTGGCGTAAAAGAAGCGACGGGGGATTTATCGCGCGTGAAACAAATTCGTGATTTAACCTCGCCTGATTTTGCTATTTACACAGGTGACGATGCCACTAGCCGCGAATTTTGTTTACTCGGTGGCAATGGTAGCATTACGGTAAGCGGAAATGTTGCACCGCGTTTAGTTCACGAAATGATCTATGCAGCGATGGCAGGGAATGCGGAAATTGCCGCTGAAATTGATACACAATTAGCTGCGTTACATAAGACGTTATTCATTCAAGCAAACCCCATTCCCGTAAAATGGGCCGTCGCTGAAATGGGTTTAATGCAAAAAGGCATTCGTCTGCCACTAACATGGCTCACAGAAGACTGTTTTGAACCGGTTCGCGCTGCTATGCACCAAGCAGGCGTTTTGTAAAATGAAAAACATCGCCCCAGTCATCGCGTTATGTGTTGCCAGCGGTTTAAGTGGCTGCTCGACAATACAAAGTTGGTTTCCCGATAAAGAAAAGGATTATCAATTTACGAGCGAACTTCCACCGCTTGTGATACCTCCCGACCTCATGCACAAAGCAAAAACGCCCTCTCGCGTTGTAGCATTGCCACCTGTGCTTGAAAAAACGTCTATTGAAAAAACGCTTGAAATACCGGCAATCGTCGCAAAACAGCCAAGTGAAAATCGCCAGCCTGTGAATACGGATACGATTCCACTCAATCGTGATGACATTCATTTGACACTCAGCGACGATAAAACCTCACGCTTTGCGTTAAACGTTCCTTTTGAACGAGCGTTTCGTATCGTCGGAAAAGCCATTGGTCGTAGCGGCATTGAAGTGCTTGAGCGAAGCGAAGAAGCGAAAACCATCAAAATTCAAGTGACACAAGCGCCCACCGCGCCAGCTGAGAAATCGTTTTTAGATGAAACGCTGTCTATGTTTGATATTTTTGAAGCCGATGAAAAAATTTACGTCATTGAATTTGCACAAAATGACAGCAACCAAACAACAGCGACATTGCTCTCAAGTAATTTAAAACCACTTACGCAAAGTAACGCCGTTTTTATGCGGTTATATGACACGATTCAAGCCGATTTGCGTAAATGATGTTTATTCTTCTCCAAATAATGTAAATGCGAAAAATTTTTATATTTCTTGTAAAAATTAATTTTTAATAAAAACAACCCAATTTACATAACCTTTTTTCATAGTTAATTCAAAACCTCATGCAAAAATTCATTAGCACCGCCGCATTATCTGATTTTCGTTTAGAAAAATTACTCGCTGACTTGCAAACTGTGCAATCTGACATTCAAAAAGTAGCTGCCCGTTTTGTTCATTTTGTATCCGGTGAACTCACGCAAGAAAATAAAGACGTGCTCGAGCAACTCCTCACCTATGGAGCGCCTCATTATATTGATGATAGTACAGGTGAATGCCTACTTGTTGTTCCGCGCTCGGGCACCATTTCACCTTGGTCGAGTAAAGCCACCGATATTGCACAGCGTTGCGGACTCCATGATATTAAACGTATTGAACGCGGTATTGAATACTTTATCGTCAGCGATACACCTTTGAATGAAAACATCGCGGCTAAATTGCATGATCGTATGACGCAAACAGTTGTCTATCATCAAGAAAATTTAGATTTATTTGCCGAGCATGCACCACTGCCACTTCTCCATGTCGATGTTATTGAGCAAGGTCGTGATGCGCTTGTCTTAGCGAATACGGAGCTCGGCTTAGCGCTGTCGCTAGACGAAATTGATTATTTAACGCAAGCCTTCACGCAACTCGAACGCAATCCAACGGACGTCGAATTGATGATGTTTGCGCAAGCAAATTCCGAGCATTGCCGCCATAAAATCTTCAATGCCGATTGGACTATAGATGGCGTTGAGCAAGCGCAATCGCTGTTCAAAATGATTCGCCACACATCTGACGTTAGTCCACACGGTATTTTATCAGCTTATCATGATAATGCGTCTGTAGTTGAAAATGCGCATACCGATGTCTTTATTCGCAATCCCCACACCGGTGAATACGCCTACACGCAAGAAGCGTCGCATTTACTCATGAAAGTGGAAACGCACAATCATCCAACCGCTATTTCGCCTTATTCAGGCGCGGCAACGGGTAGTGGTGGTGAAATTCGTGATGAAGGCGCAACAGGCAGAGGTTCAACGCCTAAAGCGGGTTTAACCGGTTTTTCAGTATCCCATCTTCATGTACCTGATTTTGCGCAGCCTTGGGAACAACAGCATGGCAAACCTGAGCGTATCGCCAGTGCACTCGATATCATGCTTGACGGACCACTGGGCGGCGCTGCGTTTAATAACGAATTCGGTCGCCCTAATCTAACCGGTTATTTCCGTACATTTGAACAACCCGTTTTAAACGAAGAAAACGCCCTACGCGGCTACCATAAACCGATTATGATTGCCGGTGGCGTGGGCAGTATTCGCCCAATGCTCGTCAAAAAACAAGCGATTCCAGCGGGCTCACTTATTATCATCTTAGGTGGTCCTGCCATGTTAATTGGTCTTGGTGGTAGCGCGGCATCCTCGCAAGCATCAGGTGAAAGTTCGGAGTCGCTCGATTTCGCCAGCGTTCAGCGTGAAAACCCTGAAATGCAGCGTCGTTGCCAAGAAGTGATTAATCACTGTAATGCGCTGGGCGAAAACACACCGATTGTGTCTATTCATGATATTGGTGCAGGCGGTTTATCGAATGCGGTGCCTGAAATTATCCATGATTGTGAGCGAGGTGGACGCTTTGAGCTGCGCCACGTTCAAAATGCGGATTTAGGCATGTCACCGATGCAAATCTGGTGCAATGAAGCGCAAGAGCGCTATGTCGTTGCGATTAGACCCGAATCACTGGATTTATTTAAAACCTTCTGTGAACGTGAGCATTGCTTATATGCGGTAATCGGTGAAGCCACTGACGAAGAACGTTTGAGTTTGTCTGATAACTTGCTCAATGATCAAGCCGTTGATCTGCCAATGTCCGTACTTTTTGGCAAACCACCTAAAATGCACCGCACCGTTGAACACATTGCGCCTAATGTCGCGGCATTCAATACCGATGACATTGAACTCGCTGAAGCGATTGATCGTGTTCTCGCGTTTCCAGCCGTAGCCGACAAGAGTTTTCTTATTCACATTGGCGATAGATCTGTCACAGGACTTGTTGCGCGTGATCAAATGGTGGGGCCTTGGCAAATTCCAGTGGCCGATGTCGCAGTCACCACATCCGGCTTTCAAGCGACTACAGGTGAAGCGATGGCCATGGGCGAGCGCACACCGATTGCG
>JBDLQG010000101.1:0-7795 GCA_039800705.1 Pseudomonadota bacterium | reverse complement strand
AATCATGATGACATTCACCATACAAGCAGCAGATCGTCGTATTTTTGAAACCGATTCAAGTGGCAACCGTAAATATGACAAACCTTCTTATACTATCACCGATAATGGACGTATTTATGAAACAGACTCAAGTGGTAATCATAAATACAATGGACAACATTTTCGCATTGATGGTAGTCGCATTTTACCTACTGATTCATCAGGTAACCGTTTATACAACCTCCCCTCTCGCACTATTTCAAACAATGGGCAAATATATGAAACGGAAATCCGATAATTTCGTTTAAAAACCTTTTGTCTAATGACATAACCTGTCATCGCTGTATTTTATACTCAACGCTCTACAACAATACGAGATGGAGAAAATAGATGGAATGGTGGGTTTGGGTTATTATTGGATTTGTGGTGATTGGGTTATTTGGTGACGATTCGAATGCACAATCAAACGCAAGTAATTCACAAAACGTCAATGCAAGTCAGAATCGTGGAATCAATGCAGGTGACATCGTCGATGTTACCAATATTATCTCTAACGACCATGGTAGCAATGAAGAGGAAGACGACGATTATTTCGATTTATTTGATTAAACATCGCGGTATAATGATAGCTGAAGCTAGCTTGAAATCTTTTTCAACTAGCTTTTTTATCTACTTAGGATTGCATGGGTGAAAATTTTATAAAACATCGACATCAACCGGAATCAACACTTCATTACGTCGAAAAAACAGCAATGTAAAAGGCGAATTGTAACGCGCCCACACAGGCTCACCGGTGACGCGCCACGCATGTTGAGTCACCCATGATTCCAGTTTTGTTTTATGATGGTGGTAATTTTTTTCACTCCAAAAGCCACTGTACGTGATTGCCGCTATACGTCGCGCTGGTACCTGACGCAGTTCAATTGCGTTATTTGTTGGTGCGGGAAGTGTTTGAAGTGTATACGACGAGGGCATCATGAAACTGATTGCCCATTTCCCCTCTTTTCGCTGTTGACTCACTGGCGCGGTCATTTCAATTTGTTGACTGACAACCTGTTGTGATACAGGTGCTGTCATTTCAAGCACATTTTTTAACTGATTTGCACCCGAGATATACTCAAAAAGCGGATGAAATGCTTTATTTCCCGCTTTTTCAAAAGGCGCATCAATCATTATTTCGGCAAGAATATGAGTGGCATAATCACGCAACTCAAAACAACCGTCTTTTTCGACGACCTTATATTCCGCTTCTTGAGTGGCCATGATAATCCTTTGAATTACTGATATTTATCATAATCATTCGAGTTAGACTTGAATGCTGTTTTCACAATAAGATAAATCATTCCTACACTCACTAAAAACTGAACAACTCCAGAGGAAATTACCGTAATTAAAAACGGTACAAAATAAATTGCCACCACGACAACTGCGACAATTGAAACAATATTGATTATTTTGTTCATGTTAGGCCTCTTTAATTAACGATAAGTTTAGGAAATTTTCAGTTCCCGCTTTGCTTCATTCCAAAGTGCATCAAGTTCCTCAAGTTCACATGATTTTAATTCACGCCCCGAAGCGGCAACGTGTTTTTCAATATAATGAAAGCGTTTTGAAAATTTCTGTGTACTTTGTTTGAGCGCAATTTCGGGATTGACGTTTAAATGCCTCGCTAAATTGACGACGACAAGCAACAAATCGCCAATTTCCTCTTGAATATGTGCTTGCTCGCCCGATTCCCACGCTTCTTTCACTTCGTCGAGTTCTTCGAGCACTTTATCAAATACAGGCGGAATGGTTTTCCAGTCAAAACCGTGTTGGGCAGCGCGATCTTGAATTTTTTCACATTCTAAAAGGGCAGGAAGTGAACGCGCCACGCCCGATAAAACACTTTTCGATGCAGGATCTTTTTCTTTTCGCTCATCGGCTTTTGATTGTTCCCATGCTGCGTGACGCTGTGCATCATTTTCAAACACCGCATCCCCAAAAACGTGAGGATGACGACGAATGAGTTTATCCGCAATCGACTGCGCGACTTGGTCAAACGTAAATAAGCCGCGCTCACTGGCAATTTGTGAATGAAACACCACTTGCAAAAGCAAATCACCCAGTTCTGCACGAAGATCGTCTAAATCCTCACGCTCAATCGCGTCCACTACTTCGTAGGCTTCTTCAATGACGTAAGGAATTAAACTCGCAAAATCTTGCTTCACATCCCACGGGCAACCGGTTTCTTTATGACGCAGTTGCGTCATGATTTCTAATAGATTTTGCGTATTTTTTAGCATAATTTAAAAATGACTACCAAAACTTTCAACATAACGTACTTTGAATTGCTCAAGTGTGAACGTATGATTTTGTGTGCCGTGATGCTCAATTTTCATTGCGCCCATGAGCGATGCAATGCGACCTGTGACGTTCCAATCCAAATCATTGAGTAAACCATAAAGCAAGCCTGCACGATACGCATCACCGCAACCGGTTGGATCAGCCAATGTTGACGTTGGCGCGACTGGAATATGGATTTTTTCACCGCCAGCGTAAATCGTTGATCCTTCACCGCCTTGCGTGACAATTAAGGCGTCTACTTTTTGCGCTAAATCCTCTAGGCTAAGTCCGGTGCGCTCTTGCATCATTTCCGCTTCATAGTCGTTGAGCGTGAGCCATGTGGCCTGCTCAATAAGCGTTAATAACTCCGCGCCATCAAACATCGGTAAGCCTTGACCAGGGTCAAAAATAAACGGAATTTCAAGGTCAAAGAATTGCTGTGCGTGTTGTTGCATCCCCTCTTTACCATCGGGCGATACAATGCCAATACGGACACTATTCGCCACCGTGGGAACATGATTCAAATGGGAAAAATTCATTGCACCAGGATGAAACGCGGTAATTTGATTGCCGTCTTCATCGGTGGTGATATAGGCTTGACCGGTATATTCATTATCAAGACTGCGAATAAATTGACCGCTAATATGGTGCTGATTTAGCCATTTTGCATAAGGTTCAAAATCATGCCCCACGGTGGCCATAATGAGCGGCTCTTCTTTGAGGAGTTTGAGGTTATAAGCAATATTTCCCGCGCATCCACCAAATTCACGACGCATCACAGGCACTAAAAAACACACATTCAAAATATGAATTTTTTCAGGCAAAATGTGGTGCTTGAATTTATCATGAAACACCATAATCGTGTCATAAGCCATTGAACCGCAAATTAACGCACTCATTTGAATCCTTTTCTACAATATTAATAAAATAAAATAATTAACCACGTTGCCGCTGCACCTAGAATCGACAGCATCACAGCTGCTGAGCCAATATCTTTGGCACGACCAGACAATTCGTGATGCTCAAAACCAATTCTATCCACCGCTGCTTCAACGGCTGAATTAAGCAATTCAACGAGTAAAATTAAAATAACACTCGTGACAAGCAGCACAATTTCAACGGCACTTTTGCCAACAAAAAAAGCCGCTGGCGCTGCAAGTAAAAATAAAATCACTTCTTGACGAAACGCTTCTTCATGCGCCCACGTCGCTTTAAAACCTGCTGCCGAATAACGTGCAGCGTTCATAATGCGTTTTAATCCCGTTGCTGTTTGATACGCCATGTCTTTTTATCCCGTAATCATTTTTTCATACGCCTCTGGCGAGAGTAATTGCTCTAGTTGCGATACATCATCCGCTTTCACGCAAAAGAGCCAAGCACCATAAGGATCATCATTGATTTTTTCAGGATCATCCGTCACAACTGTATTAATATCGACAATTTCACCACTGACCGGACTTGAGATATCTGAGGCTGTTTTGACAGATTCAACGACAGCGCAACTTTCATTGGCCTTCACTTGACGTCCCACATTAGGCAATTCAACATAGACTAAATCGCCCAATTCCTCTTGGGCAAAATCCGTAATACCCACGCGCACGACATTGCCCGCTTCCGCGTTTGCCCATTCGTGAGAAAGTGCATATTTTAAGTGTTTAGGTAACAAACTCATGACAAACTCCATAAAAAATTAAATATCGTTATTCACTACTACGGCCTAATGACGACTCAATTAACCCCAATTGAGTTTACTACGCAAAATATCAAAAAAATCATGTCCAGCAGGATGCAAAAGCGTAATGGGCAGCGGCTCTTTGTTAATCAGAATTTTATCACTAATTAGCACATCGGGAATTTCAATATGATCGCAAGTGACCAGCGCATTAATTTGTTCACGCTGACAAAAACTGATTTCAATTTCAGCGGAATCATGAATCACAATCGGACGATTTGACAGTGTATGCGGATTAAGTGGTACAAGCACTAACGCATTAAGAGAGGGATACAAGATTGGTCCGCCTGCCGACAGTGAATACGCTGTACTGCCCGTTGGCGTGGCGATAATTAAACCATCAGAGCGCTGTGAATTGAGAAACACACCATCAATTTTGGTGACAATTTCAATCATGCTCGGTGTAATCCAACGATGAATCGCCACTTCATTAACAGCGGTTTCTTCGTGTATGACTTGCTCATTGCGCAGAATTTTTGCCCGTAGCAAATACCGCTGCTCTTTTGTGTAATTTCCCGCGAGAATTTGCGTCAAGGTTTGCGTTAGCGTGTCAGGTGAAATATCCACTAAAAAACCCAATCGACCTAAATTCACACCAATTAGCGGAATATTATTTGCCACCACCGCTCTTACCGCCCCCAAAAAAGTGCCATCTCCCCCTAATACAATCACGACATCACATTCTGTGCCTAGTTGCTCTGCGCTACCAATCTTGACAGAAGAATCACAGACAAATTGCGCACTGCCCTGTTCGACAACCACTTGATAATTTTGCTCGCGCAGGTACGCGCATACTGTGGTAAGTGTACTCGCTACGCGTGGGTCATTGAGTTTACCAATCACACCAATAGTATTGAAAAAACGTTGCATGACAATCTCGTTATCCGTTGCGTAAAACTAAAAACGCTAAACTTAGCTGAGCCAAGTTTAGCGTTATCATCCGTGAAATGAGAGCGTCGATTACAAATGGCTGTTGATAAAATCAACTAATGCCGCTTTGGTTAACGCGCCAACTTTCGTTGCTTCAATTTCACCATTTTTGAAAATCATCAATGTCGGAATGCCGCGAACACCGTATTTTTGTGGCGTTTGTGGATTGTCATCAATATTGAGTTTTGCTACTGTTAATTTACCTTCAAATTCTTCTGCTACCGCATCTAAAATGGGCGCAATCATTTTGCAAGGGCCACACCATTCTGCCCAATAATCAAGTAATACGGGTAACTCAGATTCTAAAACCAATTCGTTAAAATCACTGTCATTGATATGCACTACAGCGTCACTACTCACGTTTTCTTCTCCATATAGATAAAAATAAAAATTTTAAAGGCTATCAAACTATAGGGGCGTCAACGCCTTGCGTCAATAATTTTCATGCAGATGAGGCGCTTTTTTTATTCGCGTAAAAGGGTAATCCTAATATCAACAAACTTAGCAACCAGCCTTGTAACTGCCCATTGCTGATTGTAAACCAACTTGCCGTCAGTAAACGTTGCAAAAATGAAGGATACGCGATAATTAAATCCCTGCTTATCATAAAAGCAAATGTTTCCCCCACCAGCAACGCAGCACTAACGCCAACAAATACATAAGCCACTTGCGTGCAAATTTGCTTATTTTCAATCGTGTAACCCAGTAATGCCTGCCATTGTAAACTGCGTAAAAAAGTCATTTTACCAAACAGGAGATTGACGCTCACAAGCCCCAAAACACCGGCCACCATTACTTGTGTCACCGCAGTTGGAAAAACAATATAACGCCCATCCCATGCCAAAATAACCGTTTTCATCAACGCAAACGCGACAACAACTAATAGTGAATAATATAACCGTTCGCTATTTTTAGGATTGCGTACTTTTTCATTGAGCAAAATTAACATCCGCTGCAATATCAAAAAAATCAGCCAAACACTAAACAACACAATCAACACCGTTTGTGCTTGTTGCCAATGTGTATAACTCGTCCGCCATAGTAGCTGGATTTGCGAAACAAACAACGCACTTAATAATTGCGTCACGACTAAAAAATTCAGTGTTCGACGGGTACGTAAATCCATTAGCTGTTTGCGTGTTATCAATACAATCAGCAAAAACAAACCTGTTTGCATCAAAAATGACGTTAACCATGCTGGATTTTCCTGCACGTTTCCTGTTAATGGAAACATTTGCTTGCGATCACTGTCATAAAGTCCCCAATTCGCACCAATAATGCCTTCAAAAGCGGCTTTCCATGGTTGATTAAACGCTTCGACAATGTTGTAATCAAATCCATTTTTGTTTGCAACCGCAATGAAATCACGGATAAAACGCGCTTCATTCACCACACTTGGAATGGAACGACCACGCTGTTTACCTTCACTTGGCCAACCCGATTCACCAATCAAAATCGATTTTCTGGGTGCTAAAGTATTCGCCTCTTGCTGTACTTGATTCACAATACGCTCAACGTGCGCAGGCGCATTTTCAACCGGAATGGGCTCATCTTCCCAATAAGGCAGAATATGAATCGTAATAAAATCGACTTCTTTAATGAGCTGTGGATATTTCATATACATTGACCACACGTCAGCATACGATACCGGTTGTTTAACAGCGCTTTTGACTTGGCGAATGTAATTAATTAACTCGTCTGGCTTCAAATCACCGCGCAATAAAACTTCATTTCCAACAAGCACACGTTTGACCACATCAGGGTGTTCATTTGCCGAGCGAATCAATTCCGCAATTTCCACGTCATTATCGGCTTTTAATGCCCCTAGCCACGCGCCTTGCAACATGGTTAAGCCATGTTTTTTTGCCAAATTGGGAATGAGTGGCATACTGCCCTCAGCGCTCGCATAAGTGCGAATATTATGTGTCACCTGCCCCATAAGCGCTAAATCTTCATCTAATTCCTCTGCGCTAGGAAAAATTGCATCCATCGGGCCTTGTCCTACGCGAAAAGGGGCAAAAGATAAACTGCTCAATTTTCCTGCAGGCACATCCGCGCCAACGTCTTGCGGCAAATTGGTCGCCCAGAAAAAAAGCCCATTGAACAAAATAAGTAAAGTAAGCCATGAAAAGAGTTTCATTGATATCTATAAAATGTAAAGTGAATGAATAAAAAGGCATTTTTGCCAAATTGAAATTGTAGGGGAATTTTGATTTTTCTATCGGATTTTTTATGTCTTTATGCTGATAAAAGGTATTTACGATTTTTAATAGTGTGGCATATCACACATATTTTTATAAAAAATTACGTGATATGCCACATTAAATATTTTATGGTTTTTAATTTTTACAACAAAAAACGAATTTAATTCTTTAATTCAATAACTTAAGAAATGAAAAATAGATGGCAAACATATTGCAGTATTTTTAGGCAACGATATGTATTTATTACCTAAATTTATGCTGTGTCTGAATTTAGATTCGTTAATTTTAATAAAAATAAACCTCTATTAAAGGAAATAAAATGAACAATACATTTAAAGTTTTAACGCTTTGCTCATCAGTGGCTTTATTGTTAGGTACTGCGCAAGTAGCGCAGGCGCACGCAGGTTTTAAAGACCCCATTACTGAAGGTACAGTGACCACATGGAATGCAGTTAAAATTGGCCATGGATGTGCAACAAATGTTGGCGGTGAAGGTGTAGTAGGCACAAAGCAGAAAGACGTTATTGCTATAAGCGTCCTCTTTCCAAATCCAACTGATATCAAAGATGTTATTTTCAGAGGCAGCAAAGGCACCGTTGCCACCACTGGAGCTGAAACAATTCTA
>JBDLQG010000100.1:0-7650 GCA_039800705.1 Pseudomonadota bacterium | reverse complement strand
AGGGGATGTGCAAATCACGATAACGCGTAATCACTTCTTTGCTTGGATGTTTGAATTGATTGCGATAACCATTGGGAATTAAAATGGTTTCAGGATGAACTGCCTCGATGAACGGTTGCGTGGAAGACGTTTTGCTTCCGTGATGGGGTGCAACAAGAATAGTAGCGGGTAGTTGCTCTATAGCATTGTTCACGAGCGATTTTTCCGCTTTTGCTTCAATATCACCCGTTAATAGAACTGAGCCTGCTGATGTTTGAATTTTCAGTACACATGAATTATTGTTTTCATCATCAAATTTTTCAATTGGTGATATCAAGTTAAACGTCACGCCATCCCAATTCCAGCTTTGTGGCGCGTTGCAATAAGTCGCTGCGCGACCATCAAATTTTTCGGGTACGCTTGTTAAAATTTGCTCGATGGGCAGGTTTTTCAAAATGGTATCTGCGCCGCCAATATGATCATTATCACCATGACTAATGACAAGCATATCGAGCTTTTTGATATTCTGATAATTGAGAAAAGGCAAAATGACATTTTTCCCCATATCGCCGCCACCTAGGAATTTTGCGCCCGTGTCAAAGAGTAGTGAATGGTGTTGTGTTTGTACGCTAACAGAAAGGCCTTGTCCCACATCGAGCAGCGTCACGACTGCCTCACCTGCATTCAATTTCGCGGCAATCGGAAATAGTAGCGGCAAATTTAAAATCACCCCTAACGAGCGATTAGGTATGCCGCGTGGTGCAAATAACCAAAGTAATCCCAAGCAAGATAGGGCAAAAGCTAATCCACTTGGCTGCGCATGATTGATGGTTGCATAGGGTAGCATTGAAGACCACTCAAGACCTTGCATAAAATATGTCAACAGCGAATCGAGTAAAAAGAAGAGTTTGTCGGCTATGACTGGCGCGATAAACACAAGTGGTACTAAAATTAGCGCAAAAGGCACAAGAAACAGTTCAACCACAGGCACCGCGACAAAATTAACCAGTGGTGAAATGAGTGACACTTGTTGAAAAAACAGTAATATCAACGGTGATAGCCCAATGGATACACTCAACTGTATATCCACGCCCGCTTGCCAATTTGATTTGGATTTTAATCGACCATCGACGCGATACATAATCAGCACAACAGCCAAAAAAGACAGCCAAAATCCAATGGAGAGTAAAGCAAGTGGGTTGAGAATTAAAATACCGAGTATTGCCAGTGCCAAACTGTGGAGATGGCTGATTTGCCGCTGATAAAATCCGGCTATCATTACAATGCCAAGCATCATGACGGCACGTTTGGTAGGTACGACAAATCCCGCTAAACTGGCATACGTTATCGCTGTGAGAATGCTGGCCATCGCCGCTATTTGTGGAGGTGAATAGCGAAAAATAGGTAAACACGCACCAATTTTTAGGGTGAGCCAATAAATCAGCCCAGCGACTAGCGCGATATGTGAACCAGAAATTACAATCAAATGCGTGGTGCCAGTAATGCGAAAAATATCCCATTGTGCAGGTGAAAGTCCATTATCATCACCAATGGTTAACGCTTTAAGGAGTGCAACGCTCAGTGTGTCGCCATAACGAGCGGTCAATTGATTGCCAATCGTTTCGCGCCATCGGTTAATTTGCGTAATAGAGGGGGTTGCTAGGCGCACGGGCGCGGGATGTTCAGATACGGTGCCGCTTGCGCCAATGCCTTGTGCAAACTGCCAACGCTCAAAATCTTGGCTCCCTAGATTAAAATTGCTGTGATTGCGTTTGAGTTTTGCGCTAAACGTCCAAGTTTCGCCAGCGTGCAGTATGGTGGTAGGTTTATACCATGCAAGCTGGATTTTACGTGGCAACTTGTCATTATTTTCTGTTAATGTCAATTCAAAATTTACGCGTTGTAAATTTTGATCGGGAAGGTTAGTTATCTCGCCAGTTAACCTCACTAACTCACCTTCAAGGCTTGATGCAAGCTGCTCATTTAATTGATAATGTGCAAAACCACTTGACCACAAAAAGCCAAGTAAAAAAAATAGCCCATAAAAATAGCGCAATCGTGCCATAATGCAAGCTATTGCACCTATAACAACTAACCACATTAACGTGGGTAATTGCGTGAATTGCTGCAGGGCAAAATCACCACATAAAAAAGCAAGAGCGTGACCAATCATGCGATAAAAATAATAATGAATGAGGATAGAAGACGATGGCGAAAGAATTGATTGAAAAAATGATGCACAAATTTATTCCCGATCCCGAAGTAATTAAACGTCATAAAAGTTTACAGTTTTTAGGGCAAAAATTACATGATCCAAATTTATGGCATATCAATCGTCGCTCAATTTGCATGGCGTTTGCAGTTGGACTTTTTGGCGCATGGATACCTACACCAGGGCAAATGGCGATTGCAGCAGCTATGGCGATTTACTTTCGGGCAAATATTCCTATATCTGTAGCACTTGTGTGGTTAACTAATCCCATTACAATGCCGCCATTGTTTTATTTTGCTTATCAAGTTGGTTTGTGGTCGATGAATTTACCTGCTTCAGACGGTTTTGATTTTTCACTAACGGGTATGCTGTCTGAACTTGGCGATGTATGGCAACCGTTTTTGATGGGCTGTTTTATTCTGGGCGTAACCTCTGCGGTAGTGGGTTATTTTGTGATGAAACAATTCTGGGCGTACCATGTAAAACAAAAATGGAATACGCGCTCTACAAAAGTGCGTAAATTTACGCGTTATGCCGTATTTCATTCTACCGAGTGGCGACAATAAGCCTTACTTTAGATTTAAATAGATACTAGACGAGAGTCATTTCATTCCCTTTTTAACAGGAAAACCGTGGAAAATAAGCAACGAAACCCCTTCGCTTCGCGCGATAGAAAACCCAAAATTACCGCTAAACACCCAAAGCGACAAGAAAAGCCGCGCCCCAATAAAAAACATGAGCCATCCGTAAAACGTAGTGCTGATGAGGCAGTTTCAGGGGCTGGTGAGCGGATACAAAAAGTGCTTTCGCGCGGTGGTCTTGGATCAAGACGAGAAATTGAGCGATGGATTGATGAAGGGCGACTCAAAATCAATGGTGTACTTGCTGCGCATGGGGCGCATTTAAAAGCGGGGGATTACCTACAGCTCAACGAACGCGTGGTGCATTGGGATAAGTTCGCGCAGCAAGCAACGCGTGTGCTGATTTATCATAAGCCAACGGGCGAGATTGTTACGCGCCACGATCCGCAAGGGCGTCCTACTGTTTTTGCGCAAATGCCTAAATTAGACACAGCCCGTTGGATTTCCGTTGGGCGTCTTGACGTGAATACGTCCGGTTTGCTCTTGTTGACCAATAATGGTGATTTGGCTAATAAACTCATGCACCCTTCAACGGAGGTTGAGCGTGAATATGCGGTGCGTATTTTAGGTGAGGTGTCAGATGAAAAACTCGAACTACTCAAAAAAGGCGTGCCGCTTGAAGATGGCGAAGCTAAGTTCGATCAAATTTATTTCATGGGCGGCGAAGGTGTAAATAAGTGGTATCACGTCGTGGTCAGTGAAGGTCGAAATCGTTTAGTGCGTCGCCTGTGGGAAGCGCAGAATGTGGTGGTGAGTCGCCTTATTCGTGTACGCTATGGACCCATTGTCCTGCCTGAGAAATTGCGCACGCAAAAACATTATGAATTAACGGCAAAGGAATTAGAATTATTATTCGAGTTCGCTGGTTTACCTGCAGAAAAAATCATTTAATAAAAATTCAAAGAGGTCAATGTCATGTCAAAACCCACTTTTATCGATGTTGCAAAAAGCATTCTCTCTGCGGCCGTTGGTGTGCAAAGCAATAAAAATCGTGAACGTGATTTTCAACACGGTTCGTTTTCATCTTATGTGATTGGTGGCGTCATTTTTACGATTATTTTTATTTTTACGATTGTTTTTATTGTGTCGCTCGTTTTATAAAGAAAGAATATCACTCGTGCTTGCTGCGAGTTTGATAGAATAGCGTATACCCTAAGTACGGATTAGCGAGCCCATCGTGTTTTGCTAATCCGATTTTTTTACTGCCAAATTTAGAAAAGACCCCCGTGGATTTAAAACATATTAGAAATTTCTCCATTATCGCGCACATTGATCACGGCAAATCAACGCTTGCTGATCGTTTTATTCAATTATGTGGCGGTTTATCTGATCGTGAAATGTCGGCGCAAGTGCTTGATTCAATGGATATTGAAAAAGAGCGTGGTATTACCATTAAAGCGCAGAGTGTGACGCTCGATTTCAAAGCCGCTGATGGCGAGATTTATCAGCTAAACTTTATTGACACACCGGGGCATGTTGATTTTTCGTATGAAGTGTCACGCTCGCTTGCGGCTTGTGAGGGCGCGTTGCTTGTGGTAGACGCGGCGCAAGGCGTAGAAGCGCAAAGCGTGGCAAATTGTTACACCGCCATCGAGCAAGGCCTTGAAGTCGTGCCTGTTTTAAATAAAATTGATTTGCCTTCAGCAGAGCCTGAGCGCGTCATGACCGAAATTGAAGAAGTCATTGGCATTCCAGCTGATGAAGCGCTCATGATTAGCGCGAAAACGGGACTTGGTGTCCAAGACGTTTTAGAGCAACTCGTGTTAAAAGTACCACCGCCTACAGGTGACGCTGACGCGCCATTGCAAGCGTTAATTATTGATTCGTGGTTTGATAGTTATTTGGGTGTGGTATCGCTAGTTCGTATTATGAACGGCAGTATTAAACGCAAACAAAAAATTATGATTATGTCGACAGGTAAGACCTTTTTGGCGGAAAAAGTCGGCGTATTCACCCCTAAGCGCGTTGAAAAAGACGTGTTAAATACGGGCGAAGTGGGCTTTCTTGTTGCGGGAATTAAAGATATTTTTGGTGCGCCAGTTGGCGATACCGTGACATCACCCGACAAACCAGCGTTAGAACAATTAACCGGTTTTCAGCGGGTGCAGCCACGCGTTTTCGCGGGACTGTATCCTGTCAGCTCAGACGATTATGAAGAATTGCGCGAAGCGTTAAATAAATTAAATCTCAATGATGCTGCATTGCAATTTGAGCCAGAAACCTCGCAAGCGTTAGGCTTTGGATTTCGTTGTGGATTCCTTGGTATGCTCCACATGGAAATTGTGCAGGAGCGTCTTGAGCGTGAATACAATGTTGATTTAATTACCACCGCGCCAACGGTAATTTATGAAGTGATTACCCAAACGGGTGACACGTTAATGGTCGACAATCCTGCAAAATTGCCTGAAAACGGCACCATGCGTGAAATTCGTGAGCCCATTATTCGTGCGAATATTTTAGTGCCTGAAGCCTATGTCGGTGCTGTCATTACGCTATGTATTGAAAAGCGCGGTGTGCAGAAAGATATGCAATACGTTGGTCGTCAAGTATCCTTGCATTATGAAATGCCACTCAATGAAGTGGTATTGGATTTCTTTGATCGTTTAAAATCGGTCAGTCGCGGGTTTGCCTCGTTTGATTATGAATTCTTACGTTTTCAAGTCGCCTCACTGGTAAAACTGGATGTGTTAATTAACGGTGAGAAAGTCGATGCGCTGTCAAGTATTGTGCATCATGATTTGAGTGTGAAACGCGGGCGCGATTTAGTGGAAAAAATGAAAGATTTAATTCCACGACAAATGTTTGAAATTGCGATTCAAGCAGCAATTGGCTCTAAAATTATTGCACGTTCAACCGTTAAAGCATTAAGTAAAAACGTATTAGCCAAATGTTACGGCGGTGATATTTCGCGTAAGAAAAAATTGCTTGAAAAACAAAAAGCAGGTAAAAAACGTATGAAGCAAGTCGGTAACGTTGATATTCCGCAAGAAGCATTTTTAGCGGTATTGAAATTGAATAAAGAATAATCAGAGGGCATTGTTGTGGATTTCGATTTTTCGTTTTTTTTGTTTGTTGCGACGATCGTCACAGGGACGATTTGGGGCGCTTATGCGTGGTATTTAAAGCGTCAAAATATTCCCTACGACCTTGAAAATGAACCGGGGCTGGTAGAATACGCCCATTCGTTCTTTCCGGTTGTGTTGATTGTGTTTTTGCTGCGCTCCTTTATTGCAGAGCCGTTTCGAATCCCTTCGGGGTCGATGATGCCAACCTTGCTTGTTGGCGATTTTATTCTCGTGAATAAATTCACCTACGGCATTCGTTTACCGGTGATTAACAAAAAAGTGGTCGAATTAAATTCACCTCATCGCGGTGATATTGTCGTATTTCGTTATCCCAAAAATCCTGAAGTCAACTACATTAAACGTTTAATTGGCTTGCCTAACGATAAAATTTCTTATGTCGATAAGCATTTAACCGTTAACGATCAACCTATTTCAGAAAGTGCGTTAGGTGAGTTTCAAGGCGCGGGCGAAAGTGCTGAAATGAACGGCGCAGCGCAGTTCTTGGAAAATTTAACGGGCGTTGAACATCGTATTTTAATTCGTGATGGTGCGCCATCAGTTGAGTTTACGTACACGGTACCGCAGGGTCAGTATTTTATGATGGGTGATAACCGCGATAACAGTAATGACAGCCGTTACTGGGGATTTGTGCCAGAAGAAAATTTAGTGGGTAAAGCGTTTTTCATTTGGATGAGTTGGGATTGGCAAAACAAAGGTGTTGATTTTGCTCGATTAGGGACGATTTTAAAATAGGTTTAGGATTTAGGTGAAAAAAAATATTTTTTGTAATATTCGTAAAGTGAGTGGCGGCAAGTGACAAGAAAGCCTGAAATATTAAGTCGAAAATTAGGTTTAGCGTTTAATAATCCCCAATTATTTGTCACCGCGCTCACGCATCGTAGTGCGAGTTCACATAATAACGATCGTCTGGAATTTTTAGGTGATGCGATTTTGGGATTCGTCATTGCAGAGCAATTATATAACCTCTTTCCGTATGCGGCAGAAGGGGTTCTAAGTCGCCTCAGAGCGAGTCTTGTGAATCAGCGATCACTCGCTGAACTCGCCCGCCAACATGAACTTGGCGATTATTTGTTGCTCGGTTCAGGTGAGCTGAAAAGCGGTGGTTTTCGTCGTGATTCCATTTTATCAGATGCGCTAGAAGCCATTATTGCGGCTTTATTTGAAGATCAAGGCATGGCGGCTTGTCAGGTGTGGGTGGCGAAATTATTTGATGAAAAACTCAAAAGTTTATCGTTAAATAATGGTCAAAAAGACCCCAAAACTCGTTTACAAGAACTCATGCAAGCCAAAAAATTAGATCTTCCGCACTACGAATTATTGACGATGTCGGGCCTTGCACATGAGCAGACGTTTCAAGTCAAATGCACAATCTCACTACTCCCCGAGCCAAGTATTGGTGCAGGTGTGACCCGAAAAGGCGCCGAGCAAGCCGCCGCAGAAGTGCTTCTCGAATTATTAGCCAAGGAAAATATATTATGAATTGTGGTTACGTCGCCTTAATTGGTCGTCCAAATGTGGGTAAATCAACATTGATGAACCATTTGCTCAAACAAAAAATCAGCATTACCTCACGCAAACCGCAAACTACTCGCCATCGCATTTTAGGAATTAACACCACCGATGCAGGGCAGGCCATTTATATGGATACCCCCGGTATGCACGCGGAGCAAAAAAAAGCGCTGAATCGTCAACTCAATCGCACTGCCGATACCACGCTGCTTGGCGTGAATGT
>JBDLQG010000099.1:0-7656 GCA_039800705.1 Pseudomonadota bacterium | reverse complement strand
CTTCCAGAATATTTATCACATCAAGCACAAGAATTAATGCAATTCTCGCGCTATAAAAAAAACCTAACATCTCAATTTCAACAGTTAGCGGATGTCATTTGGACGTGGCAACATTCACCTTTAGCGGAAAAAACGGCTTGCGTGGATGCTGTTTATACAACTGCTTGGCGTGTATTTCGTTTATGTCAGCATTTGGGACTGAATGCTGCGAACGTCAATTTGTTATCTGAAACGCAGTTGCGCGATATGCTGCATTTGCTCGATGAATTTACCCAGACCGAGCGTCAAAAAATTTGGTTGGTGGCGTATGAACGTCATTATCGTGAGCAAATTTTCCAAGGTTTAACGGCAAATTATTTGCGTGGACGTTGGTATCAACGTGAAAAACGACCTTCAGCGCAATTGATTTTCTGTATGGATGATCGAGAAGAAGGCATTCGTCGGCATTTAGAAGAGTTTGTACCCACTATCGAAACGCTTGGTGCGGCAGGTTTTTTTGGTGTACCAATGAATTACAAAGGCTTAGATGATGAAAGCTTGACGCCTTTGTGTCCTGTCGTTGTTGTGCCTGCGCATGATGTGCATGAAACGGCGACACCAGAGAGCTCGCCCATTTTATCGCAGCATCACAGCGGACGGCAGCGGCTTTTAAAATGGAATTATGTACTTCATCAAGGTTTACGTCGTCATTTAGGTGTATCTCATTTAGTCATCGATGCGCTGGCGCCATTGACATTGTGTAATTTACTTGCAAAATCATTTTTACCCAAACCACAGCATGGATTATTGACTCACTTGCGTGAACGAATTTCGCCAACACCACAAACTCAATTACATTTTATTGCACCCAATAACAGCGACGCTGCAACACCTGAGCATACTCGACTTGGCTTTACGGATAATGAACAAGCAGATCGCGTAGCGGCATTTTTGCGGAATACCGGTTTAACGTATGGATTTTCAGAAATCGTTGTCTTAATGGGGCACGGCTCAATTAGTCAAAATAATCCCCATATAGCCGCGTATGATTGTGGCGCTTGCAGTGGTCGGCATGGTGGGCCTAATGCGCGTTTATTTGCTGCGATGGCTAATCGCACTCAAGTGCGTGATTTACTCGCGCAGCGCGGCATTCTAATTCCTAGTGATACCTGGTTTATCGGTGCTGAGCATAATACCTGCAATGAAAATATCGATTGGTATGATTTAGATACGTTGCCGCGTGAACGTGTTAATGCGTTTAACGTATTGCAAGCACAATTACATCACGCGCAAGAAATGTCAGCGCATGAGCGATGCCGTCGCCTCGCCTCTGCACCAAAAAATCCAACACCTCAAAAAGCGTTGCATCACATTCAAGAACGGGCGACAGATTTTTCTCAAGCACGACCAGAACTTGGTCACGCAACCAATGCGTGCGCTATTGTGGGGCGTCGCGCTCTCACGCAAGGTGCATTTTTTGATAGACGTGCGTTTTTGATTTCGTATGATCCTACGCAAGATATTGACGGAAAAGTGTTAGAAGGCATTTTACTTGCTGTCGGTCCAGTGGGTGCAGGAATTAACTTGGAATATTATTTTTCGACCGTTAATAATGAACGATTTGGTTGTGGAACAAAAATTCCTCATAACATAACGGGATTGTTCGCGGTGATGGAAGGCTCAAATAGTGATTTACGAACGGGTTTGCCAAGACAAATGATTGAAATTCATGAAGCGATGCGTCTGCAAATTATTGTCGAAGCCAAAACAAGTGTACTTGAGCAAATTTATGTGCGTCAGCCGAGTTTAATTGAATTGATTGGTGGGGGATGGGTACATTTGAGCGCGAAAGATCCTGATTCGGATGCGATTTTTGTTTTTGAACGTGGCGTTGGATTTGTACGCTGGGAAAATGACAATTCGACACAATCGCTCTCTATGTATGAAAAATCCCCCGATTATTATCGACATCAAAGTGACCCCTTATCGCCCGTTTTAATTGCGCAGCCTAATTAGTTTAGTTATGGAAAAATTTATTATTTTAATTCCGCTTTTCCCTTTAATCACAGCGAGTTGTCTAGGTGGTTTGCATTTATTTGGCGTGATTGAAGGTGAGAAAAGTGAACGATTTACCGCGCGAGTGGCCAATTATGCAGTGGGGCTTTCTTGTCTTATTGCGTTATTGCTGCTGGGGCAAGACTGTTGGTTTGGAAATAAGGCTGTTTTGACACTAGGCAACTGGCTTCATGTCGATGATTTAGTGATTCAAATCAGTTTTTTTACAAACGGATTTAGTCTAAAACTCGTCGTATTATTTGCCTTGTTATTATGTGTTGTGATGCGATTTTCGGTCAATTATTTGCATCGTGAAGCCGGATTTCATCGATTCTTTTTTGTATTGAGTTTATTTTCTTTTGCCATGTTTATGCTGGTGCTGTCAGCCAATGCGCTTGGAACATTTATCGGTTGGGAAATTGCCGGACTTTGTTCTTATTTGCTCATTGGCTATCTCTACAATAGTCAACATGCCACGCAAAATGCCACGCGTGTTTTTATAACTAATCGCATCGGTGATGCTGGTTTTATCGCGGGAATTGTGCTTTGTTATCTTTGGCTAGGCAATATAAAAAATTGGCTGGATATCCCCGTTTTCATTCATCAACTCTCCGCCCAGAAACTAAATTTAATCGCTTTGTGTTTTGTCATTGCTGCGATGGTGAAGTCAGCACAACTGCCTTTTACGCCATGGCTTGCTCGAGCGATGGAAGGGCCGACACCTTCAAGCGCTATTTTTTATGGCGCGATTATGATTCATTCGGGCGTGTATTTATTATTTTTAATTCGGCCGTTACTTGAATTGACACCTTTGATTGCTGGATTTGTAGCAATTATTGGTTTGCTTACTGCTTTTTATGCGTACATTGTGGGATTAACCCAAACAGATATTAAAACATCGTTGATTTTTGCCACAACGGGGCAACTTGGTTTGTTATTTCTCGAATGTGGGCTTGGTTTTTGGGAATTAGCCGCTTGGCATTTATTTGCGCATATTATAGTACGCGCTTATCAATTGCTGACAGCGCCTTCTCTTTTACATAATATAAATAGCACTTATATTCAAAATAGTCCCGTATTTTTGGCCAATAATCGCCGTCTTTACACTTATGCTACGCAGCGCTTTTGGTTAGAGCCAATGACCGATTGGCTTATTGTGAAACCTGTTATGAACTTGGCAAGCGATTTGAATTACGTTGATAAACAGATAATTGATCCTTTGATGGGATCGCCTGCACCGACTATTCATGCGATTTCCAGTTTAGCGCAAGCACAAGAGCGAAATATTGGTGCCCATTTAGACAACACCGAAGATACATTTGCACAAGGCAGCGGTTTAGCGGGAAAGTTGACACAATGGTCAGCAAATGTTTTGCATTGGTTTGAGCATCATTTTATTTTACAAGGTGTCTCTGAAAATATGTTTCATTATGGGCGTCGATTAGGGCATATTGCCAATCAAACAGAATTAGCATTGCTTAAACCACGGTATTTGGTTACTTTTATTTTCATTACACTGCTGGTTGCCATGTAGATATGCCATTAAATATTAGTGTAAGTTTTTGGCCAGAAATTGCCCATTTTCCTTTATTAACCACATTAACACTTGTACCTATTTTGGCGTTGATTGGCGTTTGCTATACCTCATCAAAAACGCCTATATTGAGTATTGCTTTTTTAGGCGCAATAGTGAATGTGCTACTGAGCTTTTATTTATTGTCTGTATTTGACGTCAATAAAGAAGGTATTCAACTTGCTGAATATGTCGATTTTCTGGAGTTTCATTATCGCGTGGGCATTGATGGTGTAAGCGTTTTATTTATTCCACTGGCAACGATTTTAACGCTACTCGCGCTTATTTATACACTTATTACGCGCCACGTCACGGATAAAGGGTTTATTGCATCATTACTCGGTTATCAATCGGTACTTATTGGTGCTTTTTCAGCGCTGAATGTCATGCAGTTTTGGCTGTGGACGCTCATTGAGCTTGTCCCTGTGATTTATTTAACATTGCACGCGGGGACAGGGCAACATCGTCGATCACTTGTATCGCTTTTGGTGCAATATTGGGGAGCTGGACTGTTGATGACGTTTGTGGGTTTTTTAGTGTTAGGTCTTGGCATGACGGACAATCAAACGATCTCAAATTTTGACTGGCTGACATTAATACAAAATAACAATCATCTTCACCATCATGTGCTGATTTTTGTCTTATTGTTTTACGGGTTTGCCGTGCGGATGCCATTATTTCCCTTTCATGGTTGGTTGCCCGTTTTGGCTGAGCAGGGCACAGTCGCTAGTGCTGCTATTTTTATGGTGGGGATGAAACTGGGTGTGTATGCCGTTATCCGTTTTATTTTACCGCTAGTGCCACTCGTTGCAGAGCAATGGGCAAATTTTGTGGTATTTTTGGGCATCATCAGTATTTTCTATGGTGCGCTGCTCGCCTTAATGCAAATTAACATTCGTCGATTACTCGCTTTTGCAGTGATTAGTCAAACAGGTATGCTCGTTATTGGTCTATTTTCGTTTAATGAACATGGTCTTGAAGGGAGTATCTTATTATCACTGACTTATGGACTGGCAACGGCTGGCATGTTGTTTAGTGTGGGGTTGATTTATGAGCGAACCCGAACCGCTTTTATTCCTCGCTTAGGCGGCTTATTTGATACCAATACGTTTATTGGCTTGCTATTTTTAGTGTCTGCCTTAAGTACGATGGTGATGCCTGGAACACCTGGATTTGATGCCGCGCATTTACTATTAGAAGGAACGATTCAAGCACAAGGCTGGTGGATTGCTATTACGATTTTAGTGGGCAACGTACTCGCGACCGCGTTTTTACTGTGGGCGTTTCAGCGGCTCTTTATTGTGAATGCAAAACGTGCGATTCAGCCGCATGATAGCTTGCACCATCCTATTCTCTGTGAACGCATTATTGCTGTTGCGATTAGTTTATTGCTGATTGGCACAGGGTTTGACACCACACCACTTCTCAATTTTATTGATAAAAAAGCGGCTAGTATTAGTCATTCCTATCCGCAGAGGTATCCATCATGAATGTGACATTTCTACCGATGTTGAGCATACTTATTGCTGTGCCTATTGTCGGGGCGTTACTTATTGCTTTTGTACCGAATGCACATTGGGCAAAAAAAATGGCGTTAACCACCGCTATTCTTGAATTTTTCATGGCATTAAAGCTGGTCTTTTCTTTTGATAGTAGCAATAGTAATTTTCAATTTATTGAACATTATGCGTGGATTTCATCCCTAAATGCAGAGTTTTTCCTCGGTGTTGACGGGATATCAATACTATTTCTTCCCATGACAGCGTTGTTGATGATGGTGGCAATTATTGCTTCATGGCATAACGTTCAACACCTTACTCGGTTACATTTTGCATTATTACTTGTACTAGAAAGTGCGACTATGGGCGTATTTTCGGCACTTGATATGTTGTTGTTTTTTTTATTTTGGGAAGCAACCTTGCCGCCTATTTTCTTTCTCATTGGCTTGTGGGGAATAGGGGCAAAACGCAGTCAAGCCGCGTTGAAATACACGTTATTTATGTTATGTGGTGGCGTACCTTTGCTGTTTGCTATCCTACTTTTAGCGGTCAATCACGCTGAGCAGTCTGGCGAATTGATTGCAGAGGGCTTGAGTTTTAATTTTCCTATTTTGTTAAACACGCCTATTTCCGATCATTTGCAAGTGGTTATTTTACTTTTATTCGTGCTTGGTTTTGCTGTGAAAACGCCTTTAGTGCCTTTTCATACGTGGTTGCCAACGGTTGCGATGGAGTCACCTACGCAACTGAGTGCATTATTGATGGGACTTAAATTAGGCGCTTTTGGTTTACTACGTTTTGCACTTCCCCTTGCGCCCAGTGCAGCGGGGCATTATGCGTGGTTATTAGCCTTATTTGGCGCGGTGACGTTAATTTATGGTGCTTTAATTGCGTTGCGGCAGACAAATTTACGTCAATTACTGGCGTATTTGAGCATCAGTCATGTTGGCTTTGTTGTCATGGGGATAGCCAGTTTAACGCTGCAAAGTCTTCAAGGTGTGCTTTTTCAGTTGCTCAATTTTACGTTAATTGCCAGTAGTTTGATGTTAATAGCGGGGTTTATGCAACAGCGATTAGGGTCAACGGAATTAGTGCATTTAGGCGGCCTTGCAAAGGTGATTCCTAAATGCTGTGTTTTCTTTTATCTATTTAGCGTTGCCAGCATTGGCATGCCGTTAACGAGCGGTTTCCCCGCAGAGATGTTGTTGATAATTGGCGTATTTAAACATCAATTTGGATTTGGTCTTGTAGGGCTACTTGGCGCTATTTTAGGCGCAGCAGCGTTATTTATATTTATACAGAAAGCGTTTTTAGGGGAAGTGCGGCAATCGCCAATTTATCAATTAGTAGATTTGCGCCCCTATGAGATATGGGTGTTGTGTATGCCTTTTGCGCTTGTATTGATTTTTGGCCTGTGGCCACAATGTCTTTTGGATATTTCGCAGGGTAGTCTTTTGTTATGGCTGAGTCGTTTAGTTGATTTGCCGCTTACGTTGAGTTTGACAACATGAATGAAATTGCACGCTATCATTGGGGCGTAGAGGAAACCGTTGCACAATTAAGATCGTTGCGACTGCAGTCTTTGGAAGAGCGTAATCGCCGACATAAACCGCCCAAACTGCCTTCACGCAAAGAACTACAGCAAATTTTAGATGGCCTATCAGCTGTTCTTTTTCCTAATCGGCTTGGACGACCTGATTTAACCGAAGAAGGTATCGATTATTATGTTGGCTATACGCTAGACCGCGTGTTACATGAGTTATTTAAGCAAATTCGCCGTGAATTACAGTTTATTTCAGGTAATGAAGGCGTTGATGATGCAGCACATGAGCGAGCTATTGAAATCACTCGTTATTTCACAGCACAGCTGCCTGCTGTTAGACGTATTTGCGATAGCGATATTCAAGCCGCTTATGAAGGCGACCCTGCTGCACGCACACCCGATGAAGTTCTTGTTTGCTATCCGGGTATTACAGCGATTATTTATCATCGTTTAGCGCATATTCTATATGTACAAGGTGCGCCGCTAGTTGCACGTATGATTTCAGAATTAGCGCATTCTGCAACAGGCATTGATATTCATCCCGGCGCACAAATTGGCGAAAGTTTCTTTATTGATCACGGTACGGGGGTGGTCATTGGCGAAACCGCCATTTTGGGTAATCGTGTTCGTTTATATCAAGCTGTTACATTAGGCGCCAAGCGTTTTCAAAAAGATGATAATGGGCTACTAATAAAAGGTAATTTACGTCATCCGATTGTGGAAGATGACGTCGTTATTTACGCTGGCGCCACAATTTTGGGGCGTATTGTTATTGGGAGTGGTTCAATTATTGGCGGAAATGTATGGTTAACGCATAGCGTACCTTCACGGAGTATCATTACGCAAGCGAGTGAACAACGCGAATAATGTATGATTTTATAAATCTAGTCGTAATTCATGTGGTCTTAGTTTAGAATAAGCATTCGTGACGCGCCCGTAGCTCAGCTGGATAGAGCGCAGCCCTCCGGAGGCTGAGGTCAGAGGTTCGAATCCGCTCGGGCGCACCA
>JBDLQG010000098.1:0-7778 GCA_039800705.1 Pseudomonadota bacterium | reverse complement strand
AATCATCGTGGGGGTATTCGCCGCAATCAGCCGGTCAGAAATCCTCATGTCGACGGGCAAGAAAGTACTTCACCGTGTCACGCAAAGATAAAAGCAAGCCGTTTCAGCTCATCGGATTGGCGTTCTCGGTGCCTCGCATCGGTACCGCTATGGCCGCGATTTTCGTGGCGACGATTCCGCTGTTCAGCATGATCATCGGTCAGCTCTGGGGGATTGAGCACATGACCGGTCAGGGTCGTTGGGGGCTGGCTCTCGGTTTCGTGGGCATGGTCATGCTGGTCGGTTTCCCAGTGGTCGCGTTCACGACGGACTTCTGGCTCGGGTGTGCGGCTTCGGTTATTGGCGCAGCATCTGCTGCTTTGCTGAGCATGGCTTTGAAATCATTGATGCCTGACGCAGCAAGAGTTCTAATTGGCCCCGCTGAAATGGCGTTTACACGTGTACCCTCAGCACCTAAAGAAACTGCCATATAACGTACATTCGCTTCCAAACTCGCTTTCGCTACGCCCATCACGTTGTAATTAGGGATGGCGCGTTCCGCACCTAAATAACTGAGTGTTAATAGAGAACCATGACGACCAGCCATCATTGAGCGACCTGCTTTGGCAAGTGCTGTAAAGCTGTATGAGCTAATATCGTGTGCGATGCGGAAATTTTCGCGGGTGGTGGCGTCGACATAATCACCGTCAAGTGCTTCACGCGGTGCGAAAGCCACTGAATGGACAATACAGTCTAAACCATCCCATTGTTTGCCAAGTTCGCTGAAAACATGATTGATTTGCTCATCACTGCTTACATCACATTCAATTGCAATGGAAGAGCCCAATTCAGCAGCCATCGTCGCAACACGATCTTTGAGTTTTTCATTCTGATAGGTAAAAGCAAGTTCTGCGCCTTCACGGTGCATTGCTTGTGCAATTCCCCATGCAATAGAGCGATTGCTAATTAAACCAACAATCAATACCCGTTTGCCTTGCATAAAAGCCATAAACGCTACTCCTAAAATTAACGACTAGTGGTGGTGTCCGCCAGCGCCGTGAATATGGCCATGTTCAATTTCTTCTGCACTGGCTGGGCGAATATCAATCACTTCAATTTCAAAAGTCAGTGGCATACCCGCTAAAGGATGATTGCCGTCAATAGTCACGTTATCACCATCTACTGCGACAACGGTCACGATACCCGGACCTTCGCTCACGTCTGCGTGAAATTGCATGCCGACCTCAATGTGATCGATACCATCAAACATTTCACGTGAAATAACTTGTACGCGATCTTCGAAAACAAGGCCGTATGCTTCTGATGGTGGAATGTTTGCGGTAAATTTATCGCCAACTTGTCTGCCGTGCAGTGAATGCTCTAAACCTGAAATAATATTGCCTTGGCCGTGTAAATAAACCAATGGTTCGCCACTTTCAACTGAACTATCAATGATTTCACCCGCTTCATTTGTGAGTGTGTAGTGAATAGAAACGGCGGTATTGTTGCTGATTTGCATGTTTAACCCTTTAAATTTTCAAATAAACGAGTGAATATGATAAAGGCTTAAACGCTTTTTGTCTGAAAAATATGACAAAAAAGGAATTTAATTGTGGGAATTTTGAATTTGAACAATCTTGTTTTCAATACGAACACTATACGATTCAACTCCTTCGTACGCAGGAGGGCATTTTACATCGCCGGTTTTAATGCAAAATCGTGCACCATGTCGCGGGCAAATAATTTCGCCATTTTCAACGATGCCACTGGCAATTTCACCGCCATCATGCGAGCAGACATTTTCCATGGCGAAAAATTGATTCTCGAATTTAAAAACAACCACTTCCGTGTCATCAATATCGATAACACGGTGCTGTCCATTATCTAACTCATCAACAGAAAAAACAGAAAACCATGCTGACATTTATGCGAGTCCTTGAACGTGTTCATCAAAACCATAATCATACACTGAGTTAGCAAAATTGTTAACATTGCGTTTTGTACTGCGTTGTGAATTGAGCAAAGCAATAATTTCAGGACAAAAAGAAGGCGTTAAACTCGCGCAATGCTCTTCATCGATGGTTAAATTGAAAACGTTAAAATAAGTTTCAAAGTTCATAGCCGCATTTCCTACATTAAAATAAAAATCACAATTTTTTTATCGGCAGATTGACAAAAAAATCAAGGTAGATTTGAAGCTTAATCTATTTATATTAACGCTTTGTGACGAGATAAATTTTAGGCAAAAAAAAGAGAGCAGTGACGCTCTCTTTTTTGTTTAGATAGGGTTTTAAGCGATGCTTAGAAACCTAAACCTAAATAACCACCTGCTGTTACGCCGTCACTGTTTACACCGTCAACAGTGTCAAAAGAGTGGTGGTAACGTACGTCAGCACCTGCGTAGATGTCTTTCCAAATTTTGTAATCCGCACCCGCACCAAACATCATGCCTGGGTTAAGAACTGTAATCGCATCAGATGGCGGGCTGATAACAGTGATTTCCATACCAGCTGGAATTAACCAAGGACGGAAGTTGCTGCCTTTGAAGAATTTGATTTTTGGTGAAGCCGCTAATGTCAATGCGTTAACAGTTGCTGTTTGTGTATTTACACCTGGGGTACCATTATCAAGAGCTGCAGAAATAGCAGGTGTAATGCCGTTTGCTTTTCTTTCGCCTAATTGTTTATAGTCGAACATTAATTCGCCTAAAACTTCTGTGCCGTTCATCATGCCAAATAAGTTGTCATTGATGTTGAAATCAAAACCTGCACCAACGTACCACGCATCTTGATCTCCAATTGCTCCATTCAAAGCACCGCCTGTGCCGCTTGCATTTGTAGGATCTAAAGTACCGCCACGTGATTCGTTGTTACGTCCGTAACCGCCACGGAAGAATACCATGTTGTCTTTTGAGTCTTTGTGGTGATCTTCATGTTTGACGCTGTTCATCCACTGATCTAACTCTTGAACTTTCGCTGTATCGGGATCAACTGCGTGATGGTTTGCAGCCGCTTTTAATCCACGAATTTCAGACTGCATAGCTTGAAGTTGTGCTTCTAATGCGTCAACTTTTGCATTGCTTGTGTTTGTGTGTGAAAAAGAAGAAGTGTGTGTTTCAACTGTTTCAACATGTGCTGCGTGTTTTGCAGCGTGGTGGTGGTGATGCGCTGCTGCGTGTTCGTCAGCTGATGCGTTGAATGCGAATAAAGTTGCTGCAACACCTAAAGCTATTTTTGTTTTTGTAAACATCATTTGGTTTGATCCTCAATAAAGCGTTGGGGTAAAAAATGGTTTTGTTTTTATACAACAAAACACATTTGTCAGTGGCAATAATACCAGCAAAATCACTTTGTTACAAGTTTTAGCTTATTTTTTTTGAGATAAAAAAAGCCTTATTTATCAATGAATAAGCGGTTTCATTGAAATTATTTTTCAAGATGTCAATAAAAAACAACAGCTTTTAAAGTTTATCTTTGATGCGACAATCCCTTTGTTTATTCACCAAAAACATCCGCGCCAGCGGGGGCTTTGAATTCGAATAACTCGGGGTTAATGGCTTGATTGAGTTTTAAGCTTGAAAAATAAATGCGTGTTAGTTGACCAAAATTATCATTGAGTTGCATACCGCTCAATGTCCCTTTTTCAAGGCCAATTAAAACGGATTTGAATGTACTGTCTAGGCTTTTGGGAACCAGCTTAATCCAGTGCATATCGCCTTCGGTCCCTTGTTGTTCGATGGTGTAATTATCTTCAAGAGGAACATCACCGCTAAGAAGTAATGCAGGCGTTGAGCCAACCGATTCATCGAGTTTTTTAACGGTTACTTGTTCTAAATCTGTGTCGTAAAACCAGACTTTTCCGCTAGTTGAGATAATTTGTTGCTGAAAAGGTTTAGTATAATCCCAGCGAAATTTTCCCGGACGTTGCAAATAGAATTGCCCGTAACTCGTTTGTAGCGGATCACCAGCTTCGTTGATTAACACTTGCTTGAAATTAGCGGTAATCGATTTAGAGGCACTTAAAAAGGCTTTTAACTGTTTCAAAGGTGCGTCGTCTGCAGCGTTAGCGATAAGACTAACTAGACTCAGGATAGCAGCAAGTAGCCAACGTGTTTTTTTCATATACTTTTCTCGTGATTAGTTGAACTGAATTCTTTCGATTCACTGTCGTTGGGCTTTGGCGTGTTTTGTTGTGACAAAAGCGTTCCACCCACAATAAAGGTCATAAAGAGTAAATAAGCGATGGCAGCAACACGCCGTGCTTTTTTGCTTTCGTGATAATTGTCCATGATGATTCTCGTTTGATAACTCTATAATATGATGTACGTTACATTTACAGCGCAGGTAATTGAATAATAAACCCTGCACCTATTTTTCGGCTAGCATCAACCCAAATAGCGCCGCCATGTTCTTCAATAATTTTTTTCACAATGGCAAGGCCAAGTCCTGTGCCTTTCATTTTTGTGGTGACATAAGGCTCAAAAATTTGTTCAAGCTGCTGCTCTTTAATACCGATGCCATCATCATATAAAGCAATTTCGATAAAATCGATATTGTTTTTTTGTACACGATGTAAATTGATGTCAATTTGTCCTTTTTCTTCAATGGCTTCAAGCGCATTTTTAATTAAATTATGGAGAACTTGGCGAATACTCACGGGGTCGCCATGAATCATCAGATCGTAGCTTTCTCGTTGAAAATTAAAATTTACGCCCGATTTCACCACATAAAGCGATAGCACTTCTTGCACTAATGCAGGTAAATCAATATTGACGGCTTGTTTTTTCGATGGCTTTGCGTATTCAGAAAAATCATCCACCATTTCTTTCATTGCTTCAACTTGCTGAACAATCGTTCTTGTTGAGCGTTGAAGCATATCACTGTCGCTCGCGTCGAGTAGTTTGTCGGCTAATTTGTGCTGCAAACGTTCGGCAGACAATTTAATGGGTGTTAATGGATTTTTGATTTCATGTGCTAAACGTCTTGCTACTTCACCCCAAGCTGCATTTTTTTGTGCTTGAATTAAATCTGTGACATCATCGAATACGACTACCGCACCCACTTTTCGGCCATCTTGTGAAAATAAAGGTGTTCCACGGCAGAGTAATTCTTGTCGTCCATTTGAACCTAAAAAAGCCAAACGTTGTTGCCAAATATCATCCGATTGCTCTAAGAATCGCTGAATAGATTTTAACGGTTCAGCGAGTTCGGCATAATCTTGAGCAAGTTTTAATAACGTTTCGCCTACAAATTGTGGCATAGGCACATGAAAAATTTTATAGGCAGCTTGATTCGCAGTTCGAATTTTATGATTGGCATCAAAGCTCATCACGCCAGCGGTTAAATTCGCCAAAATGGTTTCTAAATAGGCGCGTTGATTTTCCACTTCAAAACTTGCGATGCGTGTTTCTTGACTAGCCCTTGCAATACGTTGTGTCATCTCGTTAAATGATTCAACCAAAAAACCTAAATCGTCTTGCGCCATAACGGGTAATTGTTGGTCATATTTTCCAGACGCAACGGCTTGGGTGCCTTTCACTAATTCTTTGACTGGCGCGATAATCATACGAATGCTAATAAAAGCAATCCAAATCGCCGCGAGTAAACTCATCAATAACACTAAAGACAGTGCGAGTGAAAAAGTCATTTTGAGCGAACCGCGCAAAAAGTTCATTTCTTGATAACGCACAAAGGCAAATTCGACGGAATCCGCTAAATCAGCAATACGCACTGGAACAGGGTAGAGCGCTTGCAGATAGCGTGGGTCTTTTCCCTTGAGCGTTAAAATAATGCGAATCATCAATTCTTCTTTACGAACAGTGGCGAGCGCGGCGTATTCGCCATTTTGGCGCAGCTGCAGCCATGTATGTTCATCGGGCAAACTCGGCAAAATGTCACTTGGGTTGGTGCTGCTCGACGCAATAATGCGATCTTGACGAGAAAACAAGGTCATTTCAGCGGCATTGGACAGTACGCGAAAATTTTCTAACTCTAAACCCGCTTGTGATTCAGGTAATTCGGCAATCTTTTCAACTAATTGCTGCGTTTGCGTGAGATTCCAGCGAATACGTTGATCAAGTGATGCTTGACTGAGTTCGAGTGCATCTTCCATTGCTCTATCCATTTCAACATTAAACCAACTATCAATGCCTTGATGGAGAAATTGCATTGAAAAATAAAACACAATGCCCGCAGGTGAAAGTGCTAATACGACAAATAAGGTGACCATGCGAATGGTTAAACGCGAACCCGCTTCACGGCGTTTGAGTTGGCGAGTGAGTGAGTAGAGATTCACGCCAACTAAACCGAGTAACGCAATGCTTCCCGCACCATTGATCCACAAGAGCCATGAATACATAGCACTGAGTTCAGACGATTCTTGCGTTGCGCTGCTCATTAATTGAAGCGACAATAAAATCAAACCGCATAAAATAATAATAGATAGTCCTGCAGGGAGTTTCATTTTAAGAAATCGCATAATCCCTTTTTTGTGTTAGGTGCATTTTTTGGCTGGTTTGAAGTTGATAGATCGTTTTATGAATTGCGTTGTGAGAAATCAGTTACGAGAAAAGCGGCTTGTTGCCACATCTTTGAAGCGCGTAATTGGTCAAGATTATTGCCTGTAAATTGACCGCGCATTTTTTGCAATCGTCTTTCACGATCTGAGTTATCTTGAATTGGCAGTGAATCTAAAACGTCTTGCGCTGCGTTTGGATTATTGCAGACAAGTATCATGTCGCATCCTGCGTCTAATGCCAGTGTTGCGCGGTCTGCAAAACTGCCAACACTGGCAGCGCCTTCCATGCTTAAATCATCGCTAAATATCACGCCATCAAATCCTAATTCACCACGCAAAATGGTTTGCATCCAAAATGTTGAAAAACCGGCAGGTTGCGCATCAATTTGAGAATACAAAACGTGCGCAGGCATAATCGCTTCTAATCCTTCGTTAATTAACTGACGAAAAGGTTGCAGATCGCTTTCTTTTAGTGCATTTAACTCACGCGTATCAATCGGAAGGGTCAAATGCGAATCGAGTGCAACAGCACCGTGTCCGGGAAAATGTTTGCCTGTAGCGGCCATGCCGGCGAGATTCATGCCGCGTCTAAAGTCGCTGGCGAGTTGGGTTGCTTTTTGCGCATGTTGTGAAAATGAACGATTTCCAATGATGTCACTGACACCACAATCGACATCTAAAACGGGGGCAAAACTAAAGTCAACGCCGACGGCAAGCAGTTCAGCCGCCATTAACCAACCCGCAATTTCGGCAATTTCAGGTTCATTTTCATAACGTGCCGCTGGCGGCAAACGTGTAAAACCCGTTTGGAAACGTTGCACTCGGCCGCCTTCTTGATCGACAGCGATAAGAATCTCACCTTGTCTTGCTGTGCGAATGTCTTTAATGAGCTGCGTCACTTGTTGAGGACTTTCATAATTACGGGAAAATAAAATAACCGCTCCCGTATTAGGATGATTTATCACGTCACGTTCTGTAGGTGTTAATGCAAGTCCTGCAACGTCGAGCATAACAGGGCCAAATGGCTTGAAATTTGTTGTCATTATTTACTCCACGCAAGCATAAATGCCATTTGCATTACGCCAATAGCCTTTGTAGTCCATGCCGTAGCCAAAAACGTAGCGATCAGGGACAGTTAAACCAACAAAATCAGCTGTAATCGGTTTTTTATGGGGTAAATCTTTATGGAGAAGGACAGCGGTGTAAACGGAACTCGCGCCTTCTTTTAGGCAAAAATCGTAAATCGCAGCGAGGGTAATACCTGCATCTAAAATATCGTCGAT
>JBDLQG010000097.1:0-7974 GCA_039800705.1 Pseudomonadota bacterium | reverse complement strand
CCAGCATGAAAAATACCCAACGCATGTTGACGCAATTCCGCGTTGTTCATGCCATTTTTTTGGCTAAAGCAAAAATATTTTCTGCATCAAATACCTGCTTATTATCTTCAAATAATTGGGCAATGCAGGCGCGATGCAACGCTAATTTCAATGCCCCAAAACCAATCGCTCCCCAAATGATTTTGCCATGACGTTCTTCACCTTTATCCATCATATCAATACCACCAATACCCAAAGGAGGCGTTGCATTGGCGTCAGCGAGCAATTCTAAGCGTGGATTATGTTGCCAATGCTCGGGTTTTAAAAGTTCAATTCCTGTTGCGCCTGTCGCAACAACAATATTCGCATCTTCAATCGCATTTGCCCGGGCATCAAAATCAGCAGCCGCTTTTGCATGTATAGTGACATTAAAACGTTTTTGCATGGCTTCACACACTTTCTCTGCGTTCCATAATTGACGTGAGGTTATCGTCACGTCAGCGCCTTCTAGTGCAAGCATGGCAGCAGCGCGTTGCCCAACTGGTCCTGTTCCACCTAGAATCACTGCTTTTTTACTAGCAAGTGTGCCACTTGATGCTAATTTTGCCACACATGCTGCTGCGGTGGTGTTACTTCCATTGCTGTCGAGCATAACAGAAACTTGAAATCCAGGGAAAAAATGGTTTTTCACCGCAGTAAATAATGCCTCGCCTGCGGCCATGTCGCTTCCACCGACAAAAATGGCCGTATTTTTTTTATCTTTAGGAGCGCGAGTGAAAATAGTGCCGTCAACAAGTGCGGCAATCGTATCCGGTGTTAATCCGGCGTAACTTATCACATGATCAGCGCCGCCATCGTAACCGACAACAATATCAAAAGCAGAAGGATGCGCATCCGTGTCGAATTGAAACAACAATTTTTTCATGAAAGACTCGTTTTGATTAGATTTAAAGATTGGTATTCGCTTTATTATAACCGATAAAACATTGCAAACTGTCATGTTGAACCTGTTTTTACGTGCTTATGAATGGTACGATGGTAGAAATAAAAAACGATTTTTCACAATTTCGCTCACAAATTCACTATTTTTTAGATAACACCCGTTGCGTTGTTTCAAAGGAAAGATAAAAAAATGAAAGCACCTCTTCATATTGCTGTCACAGGAGCAGCAGGACAAATTAGTTATTCGCTACTATTTCGTTTAGCAGCAGGGCATTCCTTTGGAAAAAACCAGCCTATTGTCTTGCATCTACTTGAAGTCCCTAGTGCTATGCCTGCGTTAGAAGGCGTTGTCATGGAATTAAACGATTGTGCAAGTCCTATTGTGCGCGGTATTGTGATGACTGATGATCCGCTCGTGGCATTTAAAAATATCGATCATGCATTTTTAATTGGTGCTCGCCCGCGTACACTAGGCATGGCAAGAAAAGACTTACTCAAAGTGAACGCAGAAATTTTTTCAACGCAAGGCAAAGCACTTAATGCTGTCGCAAATCGCAATGTAAAAGTGTTAGTAACAGGTAATCCTGCTAATACAAACGCACTGATTGCTCTAAAAAATGCCCCCGATTTATCGCCAGCTAATTTTTCATCCATGAGTCGATTAGATCATAATCGCGCGATTAGCCAACTGGCTGAAAAATGCGGCGTGCTCACCACCGATATTAAAAATATGACTGTATGGGGGAATCATTCGGGGACACAGTATCCCGATTTACATCATGCGACAGTACGCGGCCAAGATGCCCTCTCACTTGTCGATGATAATTGGTTTGTAAATGACTTTATTCCCACTGTTCAAGAGCGCGGTGAAGCGGTGATTAAAGCACGAGGTCAATCCAGTGCAGGCTCTGCTGCGAATGCCGCATTAGATCAAATGCGTGCTTGGGCGCTTGGCACACCTGATAATGATTGGGTGAGTATGGGCGTGCTATCCGATGGCAGTTATGGCATTGAAAAAGGCTTAATGTATTCTTTTCCTGTCACGGTTGAAGATGGAGAAATTCAGATTGTTCAAGGTTTATCCATTAACGAATTCAGTCGTCATCGTATGCGCGTGACTGAAGATGAATTAAAACAAGAACGCGATGCAGTCAAACATTTGTTTTAAAAGAGAAAATAAAGATGCCTAAAATTTTGATTTACACGGCGCACCGCTGTGGTTATTGCGTCATGGCAAAACGATTGCTCGACAGTAAAAATGTGTCGTACACCGAAATCAACGTTGACGAACAAGCCGGAATGCGCGAAGAAATGATGCAAAGAACCCAGCGTCGTACCGTACCTCAAATTTATATTGGGGACTTTCATGTGGGTGGATTTGATGATTTAAATGCGCTTAATCAAGCGGGAAAATTAAACGCATTACTGGCGGAAAATTAATCTAAACTGATTTGATAACTTCCATCTTGAATATGTTCACACCACGCAAGATTATCCAAATACCACTGCACTGTTTTGCGTAGGCCTGTTTCAAACGTTTCCTGTGGTGTCCATTGCAAATCGCGGGCAATTTTGCTTGCATCAATCGCGTAGCGCAAATCATGCCCTGGGCGATCTGTCACATACGTGATTAAATCAGCATAATGTGAAATATTACTGGGTCTTTCGGGTCTTAATTCATCGAGAATAGCGCAAATAGTTTGGACAACCGTCAAATTCGTTTTTTCATTATGTCCGCCAATGTTGTATGTTTCCCCAATCGCACCGCGCTCTAAAACCGTTAGCAACGCACGCGCATGATCGTCAACATAAAGCCAATCTCGAATTTGTTGGCCATTGCCATATACAGGCAAAGGTTTCCCTGCAATCGCGTTTAAAATCACAACGGGAATTAATTTCTCGGGAAATTGAAAATGACCGTAATTATTTGAACAGTTTGTGACAATAACAGGCAACCCAAAGGTACGCTGCCAAGCACGAACAAGATGATCTGAGCTCGCTTTTGACGCAGAGTATGGAGAGCTTGGTGCATAAGGCGTGGTTTCTGTAAACAAATCATTGGTACCATGCAAGTCACCAAAAACTTCATCGGTTGAAATATGATGAAACCGAAAAGTCTGTTTTTTATCGCCATCCAGTTGCGCCCAATAATGCCGCGCTGCCTCAAGTAACGTGTAAGTGCCAACGATATTGGTTTCAATAAACGCGGCTGGTTTGTCAATTGAGCGATCAACGTGTGATTCAGCAGCCAAGTGCATCACTGCATCAGGCGAATGCGTTTCAAAGAGCTGCGTAAGCGCCTGCCCATCGCAAATATCGACACGCTCAAACACGTAACGTGAATGATCAGAAATTGACACCAGCGATTCTAAATTTCCCGCATAAGTTAACTTATCGACATTAACAACACGGTGTTCTGTTTCGTTAATTAAATAGCGAATTAACGCCGACCCAATGAAGCCAGCACCGCCGGTAATTAAAATATTCAAAATAATTCTTCCATACAAAGTTTAAGAGAGACTTCCCATGTGGGCATGACGATACCAAAACGCTGTGTTAATTTTTCTGTGCAAAGACGCGAATTTAAAGGCCGTTTTGCTGGTGTTGGATACTGTGACGTTGGAATAGGTGAAATAACTTGCGTTTTGAGCTGGCAATGAGGCGATGCGAATTCAACAATTTTCTGTGCAAATCCATGCCACGATGTGTTACCTGCGCTGGTGAGATGAAATACACCAGAAACAAATTTTCTCGCTGCTCGCTCTTGCTGAACTTGTTGCACAATATGTGCTGTCGTTTGCGCAATCACTCGCGCCCATGTTGGTGCGCCAATTTGATCTGCGACAATAGTTAACGTATCGCGTTCAGCAGCAAGACGTAAAATGCTTTTTAAAAAGTTCTGCCCTCTGGACGCAAATACCCACGTTGTGCGCAAAATTAAATAATCCGCGCCACTTGTCATAATGGCTTTTTCACCCGCCAATTTACTTTCACCGTACACGTTTAGCGGATTAACAGCGTCATCTTCAAGATAAGGCGTGTTTTTCGTGCCATCAAAAATATAATCCGTCGAATAATGAATAAACAAAGCGCCTATTTTTTTCGCTTCTTGCGCTATAGCATCCACTGCAATGGCGTTACATAAAAAAGCGGTTTCGCGTTCACTTTCTGCTTTATCCACAGCAGTATAAGCAACGGCATTGACAATCATATCAGGATGAATAGATTGAATCATCTCGCGCAATGCTTCTACATTGGTAAAATCAACTTGCTGGCGATCCATTGCAACAACCTCACCTAATGGCAATAACGTTCGCGCTAATTCCCAACCGACTTGCCCATTTTTCCCTAACAACAAAATCTTCATTCAAATACCTGCGCATCATGTAAAGAAAGACCTTGCTTATCTTTTGGCGATAAAATGGGGTCGCCTTCAAATGGCCAAACGATACCAATATCGCTGTCATCAAAACGCACGCATCTCTCGAATTCGGGTGCGTAGTAATCCGTCGTTTTGTAGAGAAAATCAGCCGTTTCTGATAAAACTAAAAAACCATGCGCAAAACCCGCAGGCACCCAAAATTGACGATGATTCTCACCACTTAACTCAACACCATGCCATTTTCCAAACGTCGGCGACGTGCGACGCAAATCCACCGCTACATCAAATACACGGCCACTGGTGACACGCACTAATTTCCCTTGTGGTTGCTGAATTTGATAATGCAAACCACGCAAGACATTCTGACTTGAGCGGGAATGATTATCTTGAACAAATGTCACATCTAAACCCGTTAAATTCTGAAATGTTTTTTGATTAAAACTTTCCATAAAAAAACCGCGTGAATCCCCAAAAACTTTAGGCTCAAAAATCAATAAATCAGAAATAGGTGTTTTAATTAGGTTCATAAAAAAATCGTGGTTAAAAAATTAGGCTAAATCACTCGTTTGAGTGCATAGATACTCACTGTCGCCACTAAGACACTTGGCAATAAGGTAATGACTAATGGATTCATATCGTAAATTAAACCAATATGACTAAAAATATGATCGATAATATTAAATCCCATTCCAATAACAATCCCAATCATCATTCTCCCACCTACGTTGATGCCGCGTTTGACGCTTATCACAAAAGGCGTTGCAACCAGCAGCATCACAAACGTGACCAATGGGTTAAATACCCGCCCCCAGAATGCAATCTGAAAAGATTGTGATTTTTGCTGATTGATTTTCAAGAAGGATATATAACTTGATAAATCCCTCAATGAGAGATTATCTGGACTTACAACAGCAATTTGCATTAAATCTGGCGCGATATGGGTTTGCCACATTTGCTCATTTTGGGTAGTTGATTGCATTTGCGATGTGGAAATAATCGATTGATTGATCGTATCAAGTCGCCATTGATCAGATGTAACGTAAACCGCTTTTTGCGCGTGTGTGACGGATTGCAAACGGGGGTGTTCTTGTGTAAATGTCGTATCGTAAATACTGATATCAGCTAATTCACCGTTGTCTTGTAAATGACGTATATTGATAAACTTATCACCTTCACGAAGCCAAAGCCCGTATTTTGCGTGCATGACAAGTGGTTTATTTTGCGCAGTTGCTCTGAGCATTTGCGCCTGTGTTTCTGTCGTAGGCGCAATAAACTCGCCAACGCATACGGAAAAAAGAGCCAAAATACTCCCCGCCACAAGTACCGATTGAATAATACCCAGAATCGACACACCCGCTGCACGCATAGCAATCAACTCACGATTATTACCCATCGCACCTAAAACAAACAAACTGCCCATCAGTGCTGCTGAAGGCACTAATTCGTAGCAAACACGTGGGGATGTTAAAGCAAGATAAGAAAAAATAGCTGTTAAATTATAATTGCCTTTCCCCAAATCTTTTAATTCATCGGTCAATGTAAACAAATTAAATAAAGTCAAAAGCAGAACTAATGCAATAAAAGAACCTTTAAGAATTTCTTTTGCAATATATTGAGTTAATACATTCATATACGTTGCTCACGTTTTTTCAATGACAATACTAGCCATTTCCAGCCGTAAAATTTTGCTAATAATATGCAACCAATTACGATCAATAAACCATTTACGCTCGCCAATCCTAGCCATGCGGGGATAGTGTGTTTTAATACCCAACTCTGTGATACACTCAATAAATTGCCGTAACTGAAATAAATGATAAAACCAATTAACATATTTCCATAAACGCCACCACGCGGTGATAATTCGGCCAATGGCACAGCAATAAACCCCAACAGTAAAATACCTAAAGGTACGGCAAAACGTCGCTGTATTTCAGCTCTATCAACACTGGCGTTAGACGCCCAAAGTTCATTAAAAGGCGTTGCTTGTTTAACACTTACTAATGGCGTCACTTTAGTGTCGATACGGACGGCATATTCGTCAAATTTTTCAATCGCATAATTTAATTCGCCTGCTTTGCCTTGCACACGCTCGCCTTGATTTAACACAATGTATTGCCCATCTTCTAAATCCGCTAAATGGCCAGATTGCGCATTGATAATCGCTACGCTATCATTTTGTCGATGTTGCACGAAAATATGTTCGAGTTGCTTATTTTCGTTAATTTTTTCAACATAAAAAACGATATCGCCGTGACTATATTCACTGAACTTGCCTGCTATTAAGCCACGTATATCGGCAGATTCTTTGTCATGATGCGTGCGCAATTCAATTTGATTTTCCGCCCAAGGGGCAACATTGAGCGATAAATAACTCGCTCCAAGACTTAACGGAAAAAGCACTAAAAAAATGGCGCGATAAATGGTCAACACACCACCGCCTGCAGATGAAATCGCTGCCATTTCATGATCTCGATACATTCGCCCCAGTACCATTAAAACGGCCATAAATGTCGCAGCGGGTAAAAACGTGACACAAGCAATCACCATTTTTAATCCCAAAATAACAAGTAACGTATCACTTGCAATCTGCCCCTCAATAACTTGGTCAAGTACACGAATAAATTTTCGACTAACGATAATCACCACAAGCACCGAGAGTACAGCTGATAAGGTTTTCACCAAATCACGCATAATCATTCTATTTAAAACACCAATCAAAAAACTCTACTCCCCTAAAAATTATACGTGTTAATTCATCGTCTTTCATAACGCCAAAGCCACGCCACTAAAAAAACAGCCGGTAGCCCAATCAATGACGCATACACAAAAAAGTCAATATACCCAAAACGATCTACAATCAGCCCAGAAAAACCGCCTAATAATTGTGCAGGAAAAGTCATCAGTGAACTAAATAACGCATATTGCGTTGCTGTGTGACCACTACTTGTCAATCCCGATAAATAAGCAATAAAAACAGCCGTTGCAAAGCCACCACTTAAATTATCTGCGCTAATGACGGATGCAAGTATTGTCAAATTTGGTGATGTACTGGCCATGAATGCAAAAAGTAAATTGGTACTTGCCGTGGCAATCGCGCCAAAAAACAATGGCCGCATCACGCCATAACGCGCCACAAATACGCCACCTAGCGCAGCACCCGCAATTGTCATGAAAAAACCGAAAATTTTGCCAATTTCTGCAATGTCTTTTTTATTAAAACCCAAATCCAAATAAAATGGGTTTGCCATGACACCCATAGTTACATCACTCATTTTATAAATCGCAATTAATAATAAAATTAACCACGCTAAACGCCCTTGACGTGAAAAAAAGTCAGTAAACGGATGAATAACTGCGTCACGCACTTGATTTAAAAAGGTTTCTTTTGATATGACGTTAGCCGACTGTTCAACAGACGGTGCTGGTAAGCAAAGTGTTGTGATAACACCTAAACTCATGAGCGCCGCCATCACATAATAAGAAATATGCCAGTTATAAAACTCAGCGATGTAAAACGACCCCGCACCAGCCACAAGGAGTGCTAATCGATAGCCAAGTACATACATAGCTGCCATCGCGCCTTGATAATCCACTTGTGTTGATTCAATACGAAACGCATCAACACTCACGTCTTGCGTTGCCGAGCAAAACGCCACTAGCATCGCACA
>JBDLQG010000096.1:0-8207 GCA_039800705.1 Pseudomonadota bacterium | reverse complement strand
CTATTTGTGGATTTTGAACTGCATTGTTAGCGATACTTTGTGCAGTTTGTTGCGCGACTAAGGCTGTATTTTCGATTGCCGCTTGCGCTACATTAGGCCGATTCAAGGCATTTTGTTGTGTTAATGCAACTGTGTTTGGTTTGGTTGTCGATTGCTGTTGGGTGACTTGAGCGGTTTTAGTGTCTACAGCGGTTTGTTTTATCGTTGTTTCATGCGAGAAACCTGCTGCTGTAAGTGTGGTTTTTTCTTGATCCCTTACTTGCGCATCTGCAGCTGTTTGTATCGTAACTTGATCTGAAGATGCTTGTTGTGCTGCTATGGTTTGCTGGGCAGTTAATAGAGTGTTATTGGTTTGTGCTGTGTTTTGCTGAGCTACATTTTGATTTTGCACTGCATTAGACAAGGCATTATCTTGCAATAAATTAGTCATTGGAACGGTATTTAGGGTTGAATTGGCATTCAAACCAACATTTTGTTCGCTACTGATGTTTATTGCCGCTAACACTGCGCTCGATTTTGAAGATTCTGTATCAACCGTCGTCGATGTCGCTACCTGTACTGGCGTAACTTGTTTTGCCAAAATATCGGCAGATGTCGTGACGGGTGTTTGTGTAACAGCTTGATTAACGGCTGATTGCACAGTTTGCTGGGTTAGTGTGCTCGATAAATTTACATTAGGCAACTGAATGGTTTGTCCAGCAGGCAATGTATCGCCTAATTTTGCCCCAGAAGCAATAAATTTTAGCGTATCAGTGACTGTCGATAAAATAGCGGTATCTTGTTCACTCATTCCTGAAGCATCAACTATCGTGCTTGTATCTACAGCTGGCGTGTCTACAGAAAGCGTCACCGCATTTGCAACAGTAGCTGCGAGGTTTGCAGTAGCGAGTAGCGTGGTGTTTGTTACCTCTGCTGAGGCAGTAGATGGTGCTGCTAAATTCATCTGATCATTTAATGCGCTCGAAAAGTCTTCTTGTGAAACAGTTGCTTGAGCGTTTGTTTGAGTTGTTTGTGCACTATCAACAACAGGTGAAGCCAATGGCGTTAATGTATTTGTTGGCGCAGTATTCGTTACAGTAATCATAAGAGTTACCTGTTTAAATTAGTTTTTATCTTTTACCTAGACCATTTTCTAGGTCGCGTTATATTTTTTTCGTCCCAAACGTGAAGAATGTTCATCTTGTTCATGTTGCTCACGTTTATTTTCGTGATGTCGCTCTACCTTTAACGCTGATTCGCGGACTTTTTGGATCGTTTGTGTGTGTTGATACATGGTTTCCCACGTTTTACGTTTGAGTAAAACATCTTGTTCCATGTTTTTGAGAATTTTTTCTTGGCCGGTAATGGCAATATCGAGTTTATCAATAAAGGATCGGAATTCAATTAATCGTGATACCTTCACGCCACCTTTTGCAAACGCATTACACTGATCCACATAATCGCTACGATACGAGCTCAAACCTTCAACTTGCCCTTTCATTTGGGTATGTTGTCGCTGTGATTGACCTAAAATTTCTAATGCTCTCTGCTCTTGAGTCGCTTTAATATCAACAATAACCTGTAATCGCTTTGATCTCTTCATGGAAAACTCGCTTTAACGTAAGTTTAATAACAATTCCAACTGATGCAACCCTTTTTCTATACCCACTGATTCATCCATATCTTGCTGTAAAAACTCCAAAATGACTGGATGTTTTTCGATTGCTTTGTCAATTCGTGGATCAGAACCAGGTTGATAAGCACCAACACTAATTAAATCTTTATTTTGCTGATAAAGTGAATATAAGCGACGCAAATCTCGAGCCAACTTCAAATGATTTGCATTCGAAATGTCTGGCATAACACGACTAACCGATGCTTCAATATCAATCGCAGGAAAATGTCCCGCTTCAGCTAAGGTACGCGATAAAACAATATGACCATCAAGTACCCCTCGTGCAGCGTCAGCAATAGGATCGTTGATATCATCACCTTCTGTGAGTACAGTATAAAATGCAGTAATTGAGCCACCGCCTTCATCTGCATTTCCTGCTCGCTCCACCAAATGTGGCAATTTTGCAAACACGGATGGTGGATAACCTTTTGTTGCAGGTGGTTCATCAATAGCGAGTGCAATTTCCCGATGCGCTTGTGCAAAACGTGTCAGCGAATCCATCAATAATAAAACGTCTTTTCCTTGATCTCGAAAATACTCTGCAATACTTGTCGCAAGTAGCGCACCATGAACACGCATTAACGGTGGGCAATCTGCTGGACTTGCAACAATTACCGCACGCTTTAAGCCTTCCTCACCTAATGTTTTCAAAACGAATTCATTGACTTCTCGACCACGCTCACCGACCAATCCAACCACCACAATGTCAGCATTCGTAAATTTAGTCATCATACCAAGCAGGACACTCTTGCCCACGCCTGTACCAGCAAATAACCCCATCCGTTGACCACGACCAACAGCAAGAATCGAATTAATCGCACGAATACCCACATCTAACGGCTCACGAATGGGTTTGCGTGATAGCGGATTAATCGTTTTTCCATTTAACGAAATTTGAGCTGTTGTGCGTAGCGGTCCTTTATCATCTAAGGGATTACCTGCGCCATCGAGGACACGACCAAGCAATCCAAATCCCACTTTGGCTAAACTATTTTTGCCCATTGGGATAACGCGACAATCAGGCTCTAAACCATGTACCTCAGAAGTTGGCATCAAAAAAACTTTTGACCCCGAAAAACCCACGACTTCCGCTTCAATCATGTGACCGTTTTTTGTCTCAATCTCACAACGCGAGCCAATTGCAGCACGGCAACCTACCGCCTCGAGGGTGAGACCCACCATACGCGACAGTTTACCTTCCACAACCAAGTCGTGGGGTATATCGGCACGTTCTTCATAAACCTTTAATCTTTCTAACCAGTTTTCACAACGATTAGCTTTCGGGATCATGATCTTCCTCTGGTATAAAGTCTTCGCCAAATAGGGATTCGAGTACCGTTCCAAGTCGATTTTCAATGGTCGCATCAACGTGTGAAACATCGCTATCCACTTTGCATCCACCGCGTGTTATCGCGGGATCTTCAATAATTTGCCAAGCTGATGGTGAGTCATTTAAACCTAAATTAAATCGCACCAATTCGGCATCGTCTGGATGAAGATGGATCGTAATATTTTGTGACGCAATAGGCAGTGCATTGACAGCAGCTTTCACTGCCGCAATAACTTGCCCTGAATCAAGCTCAATTTCACGATGCAAAATTTGTTTTGCAATTTTAACGGCTAAATTGGCTAAAGCGTGTTCCACTCGGTCATCTAAGTCTTTAAAAGGCTCGCTAAGTGATTCAAGTAACGTGACGAGTTGATTGGTGCGCACCTCAATAAGATGCACATTTTCATCATAGCCTTTTTTTGAGCCTTCAACAAAACCTTGTTTGTAACCTTCTTCTTTACCTACAGCAAAGCCCTCGGCTTGGGCTTGCTGCTGGATAGCTTCGATTTCTTCAACGGTTAACTGGGGAACAGGAGGTTCTTCCTCAACAAGAATAGCCTCCTCTTCCTCTTCAATAACTTCCTCATATTTGCCATCTGCACCAAAATTAGGTGTCGCCCACAAACGCAGCGACTCTAATTCGCTATCCGTAAAACGTGGACGATTAGACGAGCTGCTCATCACCTGCTCCTAAGCTAATCTCACCGGCTTCAGCCAAACGTTTTGCAATGACCAGAATATCTTTTTGTGATTGTTCAACATCCGCGAGTTTCGCAGGAGGTGAAGCCGCCAAATCGTCGCGTAACATTTCTGCCGCACGTTTTGACATATTTGAGAAGATTTTTTCTTTAAGTGTGTTATCAACACCACGTAGCGCGAGAAGCAAGTTACCTGTCGCAACCTCACGTAGAAGTGTTTGCATACCACGATCGTCAACGTTGATAAGATCTTCAAAGGTAAACATTTTCTCTTGAATTTCAGCCGCCAATTCAGCGCGAACTTCAATAATTTCGGTCATGAGCAATTCAGTTGCTGTATGATCCATGAAGTTCAAGATACTTGCCGCTGTATCAATACCACCAAGTGCTGTTGATTTCACGTTATCTGATCCTGTCAATTGTTTTTCCATAACCAGATCAAGTTCACGAAGCGCTTGTGGTTGAATACCTTGCATTGTCGCAACACGCATCAACAAGTCTGGACGAATAGCTGCTGGGAAGTGCATCATAACCTCACCAGCTTGCTCAGGCTCCATGAGTGACAATAACGTGGCGATAATCTGTGGATGTTCGTCACGAATAATGTCAGCAATTGAGCGTGTATCCAGCCACTTGAGCTGATCGATACCTTTTGATGGCCCCGTACTTTGGAAAATACGATCCAAAATACCACTTGCTCTCTCTACGCCCAGCGCATTGACCAAAACAGTACGGATATAATCGTCCGAGTTCATGCCCAAAGGCGTTGCCGATTTTGAATCAGCAATGAACTCTTCAAGTACTTCCTCAATGAGCGATACGGAAATATCATTCACTTGTGACATAGCTGTCACAATGGTTTGTACTTCGCGTGAATTCATTTGTTTGAGTACATTTGACGCTTTATCCATTCCGACCGCGAGGAGTAAAATAGCCGCACGATCGGTTTGTCGCATTAAAATTTGGGGTTCTTCACTATTCATCTTTTTTAATCCATAGTTTTAAGACCTGAGCAACAATCTTTGGATCATCATCAACTAAGCGTTTCAAGTAATCCAAGCGACTTTGATACGTTTTAGGCTCGTCAAGTGAGGCAAGTAATTCGGCCATTTTGTCTTGGTCATCTTCATTTAATGCTAATGGTTTACCGTTGTCATCCAGAACAAATCCTGCTGCAAGTAGTGCTGCAATGCGAGATTGTTCTTCAGCTTCAACAATGGCACGTTTTTCATCATCATCTTTCGCAATCAAGCTGCGAATTGTTGGGCGCAGTATACCAAAGATGAGGAACAAGATAGCGAGTACGGCAATCGCTTGTTTCATTAAGTCAATAAACCACACTTCTTTCCACAATGGCAATTCTGGTGGACCATCAACATCAACACCTCTAAAGCTGACATTAGTCACAGTGACTTGATCGCCTCGTCCACTATCAAAACCAACCGCTTGCTTAACCAAATCATTGAAACGATTCAAATCTTCTTGAGCATAAGGCTGTGTTTTGGTCGATACCCCATCAGACTGAACAATGTGACGGTCATCAACCACCACCGCAACCGATAAACGTCTAAGCATGCCAGAGGCAAGACGGGTGTGCGTAATGGTTTTATCAAGCTCAAAATTACGTGTCGCTGTTTTTGACGCATAACCTTGCTTTCCTGTTGTATCCGCCGCAGCAGAATTAGGTTGAGCTGGGGGGATAACTTCAATAGCTGTACCCGCTGGCGTTGGCTGATTAGTTAACGCACCGGGGACACCTTGTGGATTTTCTTTATTTTGCTCTTCCGTTGTTTGCTCGCTACGTAGAGCAGGCAAATCAGGATTAAACATTTCTTGCGTTTTGTCAGTCTCAGTAAAATCGACATCCGCAGAAATTTGAACGCGCATTGCCTCAGAGCCCACTAGAGGGGACATAATATTCTCAATGCGGTGCATCAAATGTTCTTCGATGTTTGTTTTGTACTCAAATTGACTTGTTGTCAAATTTCCGGCGTTATCTGCATGAGAATTGAGTAACTGCCCTTTATAATCAACAACCGTCACGTGATCCGCATCAAGTTGCGGCACGCTTGAAGATACCAAGTGAACAATAGCATCAACCTGTCCTTTATCAAGTGCACGTCCCTGATAGAGATGCACGATAACAGAAGCACTGGGTTTTTTTCGTTCACGCACAAATACGGACTGCACTGGCAACGCTAATAAAACACGCGCAGATTTCACATTCTGAATCGACATGATAGTACGCGCAATCTCACCTTCTAACGCGCGTTGAAATCTTGACATCTCTGCATTTTTACTCGTGCCAAAACTTTGTTCTTTATCAAGCAATTCATAGCCAAGACTATTGCTCTTGGGAAGACCTTGCGCGGCTAACTTGAGTTTAATTTCGTTAACTTTATCAGAGATGACCATAATGCCACCGCCTTCTTCGATTTTATATTTCACGCCTTGGGCGTTTAATGAATCGAGAATTTCGGCAGTATCTTTGTCGTTTAGTTCAACGTAAAGTCGCGCGTAATTAGCGTCTTGCGACCAAAGAACCACGGCAATGCCAATGGCAACACTCAGTGCCAAACCCACCATAAGGGCAATTTGACGTGCCATGGTAAGTTTGGCGAGTCCGCGTATAGCTGGATGCCCTTCGAGGTTAAGTCCGGCAATAAAGCCTTCTGCCCCGCCTGCGGCGTTACCTGTTGTTATATCCGTTCCACTATCAGCAGTAGTGAGCGGATTCATGCTATTTTGTTCACTCATTGTCTAATCACAGTTGGTTGGATTACATGGGCATATTCATGACATCTTTGTAGGCTTCAACTAATTTGTTTCTAACCTGCAACATGGCTTGAAAAGAGACGCTTGCTTTTTGTGATGCAACCATCACTTCAGCAAGATTCATCGTTTTATCGCCGCCTTCAAAAGCGGATTTAAACTGAGCAGCGACCTGCTGTTTTTCATTTACACTATCAATGGCCTGCTTTAATACAGAGCCAAAATCAATGCCTTCAGCAGGCGCTTCAGGTACTTTAGTTCCCGCTGAAGCGGATAAATTGCGAATTTGCTCTAAAGCGGATGTGATGCGAATATCATTCATTTTTATTCTCTCTTAATCAGGGCGTTTGTATTATTCTATGCACAATTTATGCCACATAGTAAGTAAAGGCGGGCGTATTTGATTTATTTACCCTGACATGAAATTTGTGCTGTCTAAAACGTCATAATTATGACGTTTTTAGCGGGATCGTCGATTTTTAGTCAAAAATGCGACAAAGTGACAGGGGGATTATCTTGATAAGTCAAATTTACGCAATTTTTCCACCAACGTGGTTCGACGCATACTCAACCTTTTTGCGGCATGAGCAACAACGCCATTGCATTCATCTAAAGCTTGACGAATTAAATTTAATTCTAATGTATTGAGATATTCTTTTAAATCAATGCCTTCCTCAGGTAGCAATGCGAGATTTTCGATTTCATCGCTTTCACGAGGTGCCATCAATTCTTGCATTTCTTCATAAGTTGTTTGTGTTGCGTTTTCGACAATCATTGCAGTTACTTTCATTGTTTCTGCAAGCGTTTGATGTTCAAACACTGGTACGTCATCTACTTCCGGTGTTGCGTTATCGACACGATTGACTTTGAATTTTTCGGGTAAATCATCAACATCCACTTGGGCATTTGGATAAATAATAGCTAGGCGCTCAATTAAATTCGCTAATTCACGCACATTTCCGGGCCATTCATAGCCCATCAATGTAGCGAGTGCATTGGGTGTTAATTTGATAAATCCCCGATTACTGTTTTGCATTCTTGCGACTAAATCCTCAATTAAGACCGGAATATCGTCTGTACGCGCTTTTAAAGGCGGCATTTCAATAGGGAATACATTAAGTCGATAAAATAAATCTTCTCTAAAACGATTATTGATAATTTCTTCTTCGAGGTTGCGATGCGTTGCCGCAATGACACGTACATCGCATTGCATCACTTTATTACCGCCTACACGCTCAAAAGTACGCTCTTGCAAAACACGTAGTAATTTCACTTGCATTGAAAGCGGCATATCGCCTATTTCATCTAAAAATAGTGTACCACCTTCAGCCATCTCAAATCGGCCTTGACGAGAAGTTAAAGCACCTGTGAAAGCACCCTTTTCATGGCCAAATAATTCACTTTCAAGGAGTTCAGAGGGAATCGCGCCACTGTTGCAACGGTTGATAATATGGCTGGATTATCAACGGCATTAAGGACAACGGTGGATGGTGTATTCGCTGATTTATTTGATAGTGATGTATTGTGAATAGGGAGTTTTGCTAACAGGGGAATTAATTGAGTATGTTTTGCTGGCCATGGTAAAACATGAAAGAGCTTTTCATGTATTTCGGCTGCATTTTCAACTGCAAATTCCGAAATAAAAATTACAGGAATTTTATTCGCCATCCCAATGACTTCATTGAGAATCATATCCTGTTTACGTATGCCTTCACCGATGAAAACATTTTTGCCGATGAACGCCGCGCCTTCG
>JBDLQG010000095.1:0-8190 GCA_039800705.1 Pseudomonadota bacterium | reverse complement strand
TCGCGCCTACCGTTAGAAATAGTGGCTAATTTTGACAATGCGGATTATTTAAAAACAAAAGCCACCAAAATGGCGCATTTTTTAGGTGACTCTGAAGTGGTTATCCCTTAATTTCAATTCTTCACTCAATAAGAGAAACCACTATGCGTTATTTATTACTGATTTTTTTAGTGAGCTTATCCACATTCACCTTCGCAAAAGAGGAAGATGAGTCCAATGTAGAAATAGAATCACTGCCTGAAGTGCCTGAACTTCCCATGCCAGTCAAAAGTGGTGAAAACTTAGAACCTGACATTACCATCGTTCGCAAAGGTAAAAACACCGTGCAAGAATATCGCCGCAACGGGCAATTATTCATGGTCAAAGTCGTGCCTGACGTTGGCCCCGCTTACTATTTACGCGATACGAACGGTGATGGAAAAATGGATGTCCGCTCTAATCAACTTGATCAAGGCGCGGACGTGAATATGTGGAGTATTTTTGAGTGGTAAATTTTTCAAGTATAAAAAAAGCCGCTAAACGTATTCTGGCGGCTTTTTAGACGAATAACTATTCGCTTTCCATACTCGCAAGATCCACTAAGGTGCGTGCATTAGGCAGTACTGCGTTATCAAAAACGCTCAGTGATGCACATAATTTATCCCTCACAACCTCATACATCGAATTAGCCAGCTTCACGTGTTCACGCGAGGCGCGATTGACCCATATTGGCGTAGGATTGTCACAAAGTCCACGTCCATACTCAATACATTTCTTATTGACCTCGTCTGCAAACTGTTGATACCGCGCGAGTTCTTCTTTATCTGTACTATTTTTTACTTTTTTAAAGTACGCATCACGCGCAGCCACTTCTTCTCGCAATGCCTCCAATTCTTTTAAAAAATCCATTGCCTCACGCAAAATTACATTCGAACTCATAATTTCTCCGTTTAATTCTCACTGCATGATATTTGTAAAATTTCCTTGCGTTGACAAAAAAGTATCCAAACGCCACTTTCTTGCCCGTTACAAGCCATAATTTTACACAGCTAGAGTAAGATTTCAATTCCTACGGACGATAAATTGACAGAATATTAAGCTAAACGAATCGTGGTTTTGTCGATGATAATGTGTTTTTGTTTATATAACGCGCCAATGGCTTGTTTAAACACTTTTTTACTGACGCCAAAAAGTGCATAAATCGTTTCAGGCTCGCTTTTATCGCCTACAGCCAACTCGCCCCCATTATCATGGAGCATTTGCAAAATACGATCGGTCAACGAAGTCACTTTTCCATACCCTGTTTCATGTAAGGATAAATCCAGACGTAAATCATCACGAATCGTTTTAATATAGCCGTCGATTCGCTGTCCTCGCTGAAGTGTTTGGAAAATTTCATTTTCGTAGAGTAATCCCCAATGCGTATTATTCACTATGGCTTTAATACCCAAATCGGTTTGATCGGTAATTAATAACTCAACTTTTTGCCCAACGGTGAATTCATCATTTTCCATCTCATCGCTAATATACTGAGATAATTTCGTTGTGGCGACTAAACGATCTTTATCATCAAGGCGAATTTTCACAAAATACGATTCATCAACCTCAACGTCATGATGTTGCTCACTAAAGGGAAGCAGTAAATTTTTCTTCAATCCCAAGTCCAAAAAGGCGCCGTAATAATTCACTGAAACCACTTTTAAATACGCAATGTCGCCTACTTGTGCCCATGGAATATGCGTTGTCGCAGCAAGATGTTCATCGCTATCGACAAATACAAACACGCGAACACTCTCCTCTAATTCATATTTTTTCGGTTTTTCATCAATGAGTAAAACCTGTTTACCTGAAGCTTCATCGCTAAGATAAATGCCCGAACTATTTTGTTTGCTGATGGTGAGTGTGTTAATTTTGCCAATGTTTATCATGATGTGAAAGTCGCTGAAAATAGATTAATTTTGATTGTAACACAGTTTTTTAGGTGAATTTGATTGCGTGCTTATGTAAAAATAGTGTTTTTTCTACAGACTTTATGTTGAATCACGCTATGACAGATTATGCAATCGGTTGGGATATCGGCGGTGCACACGTGAAAGTGGCCGTTATTTATCAACAAAAAATACTTGCCGTTCACCAATACCCCTGCCCGCTTTGGCAAGGTCTTAGCGAATTAGAAAATGCCGTCCACGCATTAATTCAACAATTACCCGTTGATAAACCGCATCGTCACGCTATCACGATGACTGGCGAATTAGTGGATTTATTTGACCATCGCCACGATGGTGTCGCGCAAATTATCCAAACCATGCAGCATCTACTCAGCACACCCTTTGTACATATTTTTTGTGGCGGTGAGGGGTTATTGCCAATCTTAGATGTAAAAAATGATCATTATGACGCGATTGCATCGGCAAATTGGTTAGCAAGCAGCACATTAGCAGCAAAGAAAAACCACAATGGATTATTTGTTGATATTGGCAGTACCACCACCGATATTCTACTTTTTGAAAATGGCGTTGTTAATGCGCAAGGCTATAGCGATTACGGGCGATTAATTTCACAAGAACTCGTTTACACGGGTATTGTCCGAACAGCGGTCATGGCGGTTGTGCATAACGTTGTGGATAACGGCCACACTGTGGGTGTCATGGCAGAGTATTTTGCGACAATGGCCGATGTTTACCGCTTAACGGGCGAGCTTTGCGAAAACCACGACCAAACCCCAACAGCAGATGGCGCAGAAAAAACCATCGACGCTAGTGCAAGACGTTTATCGCGCATGATAGGTGCTGATTTTTTCAGCGAAGAGTTATCGCGTTGGCAAGACGTTGCACAACACATTCGCCATGCGCAACAAGTTCGCATCCAAGATAGCTGCGCATTACATTTAGCAAGACATTCATCAACACAAGCACTCCCACTCATTGGCGCGGGCATTGGGCGATTTCTCGTTAAAGATATCGCCACGACACTTAATTGTCCCTATATTGATTTTTCATCGCTTTTTGATAGTGATTTGGCGCACTCTTTTCATCCAGCGGATTGTGCGCCCGCTGTTGCTGTGGCTATGTTACTTCATTAAGCAACACGATCGGGCAAGGTGTCTCCCGCGAAATAAGCCGCTAAATTAGCCAACACTTTTTCACCCATAGCCGTGCGCGTTTCAAGTGTCGCGCTGCCTAAATGTGGCAGAAGTTCAACATTTTCTAACGCTAAAAAGCCTTCATAAATATGTGGCTCATTTTCATACACATCAAGGCCTGCACCCGCAATTTGTTTATTTTTCAACGCCTCGCAAAGCGCAACACTATCAACCACATCGCCACGCGCGGTATTGATTAAATGCGCTGACGGTTTCATCAATTTTAAAGTTTGCGCGTTAATTAAATGTTTTGTATTGGTACCTGCTGGGCAATGTAGCGACACAAAATCCGCCTGCGCCAACACTTCTTCTACGCTATTGCAGCGTTTAGCCTGCAAATCCTGTGTGACATATTCATTTGCCGCACTGGGATTGTAATAAATAATATTCATATCAAACCCATGATGCGCTTTACGCGCCATCGCTTGACCTATACGACCAAATCCAATTAGCCCTAAAGTTGCACCTGTCACGTTTGAGCTGAGCATGTGCGTTGGACACCACCCCGTCCATTTTTTAGCACGAACCAAACGATCCCCTTCCGCGCCGCGTCGCGCTGTCATCAAAAGCAACGTCATGGCAATATCAGCCGTACTTTGCGTGAGTACATCAGGCGTATTAGTCACAATCAACCCATTCGCTTTTGCGGCAGGAATATCAATGTGGTTATACCCTACCCCAAAATTCGCTAAAATTTTGCAGCGTTTATCTTCAACATTCAAAACCTCAGCAGGAAACGAATCACAAACCGTCGGACACACCGCATCATACTGTTGCAATGCCGCTTTAAATTCATCGGCTGTCAATGGGCGATCTGTTTCGTTGAGTGTCACATCGTATAAATTGCGCAATTTTTCTTCAACAGACGCCGTCCAGCGTCGCGTAATAAATACTTTGGGTTTATTCATGTTTTACTCCAAAAAACTTAGGGATTATCTTTTTTTAAAATAACAGATGAAAATTGTAAAAATCCGGCTAAATGTAACGTGATGGGTAATTGTAATTTTTGATCATCATGCACCGCAATATGAGAAAACCCCACCATGTATTTTAATGACTGGTGCTTTCTAACAGCGTAAATACATCACACGCACTTTGAGGCAAGCCCAATTTATCACGTCGATAATTTACCGCCCCATATCTAAAGCTGCTTCGCAGGCACGTTGGATATTTAAAATAGTCGCAAAAGAACTGGGATCAACATCATATTATTCGCGCAAACGTCCAATACAGCACTCATGAAATCATATTTGAATTGAGAATGTGATAATTAGCTGAAATTGGCGAACTTGATCACGTTCAAGAATTTTACACGTAAATTTGGGAAATTAGGCGAAATTTATCAACACAATTTGGGAAAAGCACAAAAAATATAGCGGACAGGTTATTTTTGGCTGTGATGCAACTCGTATTTTTCAGCAAGTAACACCTGTTCGCTGGCTTTGGGATTTTTTTCAAGTCGCGCGGCAACGCGATATAGAGGAAAGGCGCTTAAACTGTTTTTGTACATAGAAATAGAATCTATCTTTCTAAAGCCTTGATAAGTCGTCTGCTGCACTTCATGTAATGATGGCTCTTGATAAATAGATGCTATAAATTTCGACTCATTCATCATATCCCCCTTTGCGCAACGCAATACAGCATGAACGTCTTAAGAAACATCAAAATCTCGTGCTGCTAAATAATCGGCTTTTACGCGTCCTTTAATCAATTGAGCAACCTCATCTAAATCCATCGTGCCATCGAAAATCCCAATTAAATTGGCTTCTTTACTTTTCACGATACGATGTGCTTCAACTGTATTAGCAAATGAGCATTGCACACAATTATCATACCCACAACTTAAAACAATTAAGGGGGAAATGGGCGTTGCGTATTCAATGCGCTCTAATGCGGCTTTGATTTCCATTTTAGACATTAAGACCTCCTAAATTGGTGTATTGAATCTCTATTTCTAGCGAATACTTTACCATTTTGGCACCTAAAAATTACTCTCTTTTACTCTCATCTTGGCGCAATTTATTGCAAAATAGCGTTAATCGCGTTCTAATTCAACCATAAATCAATGGCTCTTTAAGGTTTTGCCACGTGTGGAAATTTCTGGTTTTATTTAGCGTTATCTTGTGTAGTATTGGTAGTCACGCCGTTTTGGCAAATGAATTCGAGTCACCGCCACATTTTGAAAAATTTGAAGTACTGCATGACAATCAAGCAAATTTATCACTGACAGATATACTCACCAAACACGATTGGCAATCCATTTCCATTCCTATTTTCAGCGGTGGTTACACAACTGGGGCGCATTGGATAAAATTAACGTTTCATTCCAACGTCAACGAACACCTGCTACTCACTTTACTGTTTGCCGCTCACAGTGATGTTCGTTTATATCTTCCTCAAACGCTCGTAGATAAAACGGCGCATATAATAGCTCAACCGTCAGAGGTCAAAGAGTGGTTTTTTCTACAACAAGGTAATTTATTTCCCTTTAACCAACGCGAACTAGATTGGAGAGCCTTTAGTTTTGCGCTACGTACTATAAACACCTCAGAGCAGACCGTTTATTTAAGAATTGTGTCGTCAAGCTCCCATCTTGTTTTTCCACAGATTTGGCGAATTAACGATTTTCTAAAATACGAAAAACATGAAATGATGCTGTTTAGCTATGTCATGGGCATCATGACGCTCATTTTGCTGTTGGCGCTTTTGGCGTGGTATTTAACCCGCAAACCCTTGCAACGCCATTACGTGATGCTCACGTTAGCCGCTTTTTTTTATTTTCTCTGTACGGATGGTATTTTAGCGCAGTGGTCAATTTTTAACCCCTACATCAACTCGGTTTCTGTTGGCGTGGCATCCGCGTTATTGCAAATGATGCTGTTATTTGTCATGCGTGACTTGGTTTTCAAAAAAGAAAATACTTTGCGGCTTTATCATGTTCAAAGCGCATTTATTGGTGTAGGTATGCTGACGGCTATTTTTGCCATTTTGGGTTACTACTATCTCATTGCAACGTTTTTTGTATCCACAAACTTAATTGCCACGCTAGTGAGTTCTGCATGGGGCATTTGGCTTTGGCGAAAAAAAATTTTAGCCGGTTATATTTGTCTTGTGTATTGCCTGATTTTAGCGAGCTACTTAATTCCCTCCGTCGGATTTTTGGGTTTATCCACGCTCCCTTTTTTCAATTTATACGGCGTAGAACTGGGCACTTTTTTAACTTTACTGATATTGTTAGTGATTACGATTTACGACGCCTATCAAAAAGTGATTTTGCACCAAAAAGCAACCGTAGAAGCACAATTACAAGCCAAAGCTTCGCAATCACAACGTTATTGGCTCACCATGCTCACGCATGAAATTAAAACGCCACTGGCGATTATTCAGTCAAGTTGCCAAAATATAGTCTTATTTGATATAGACATCCCCATTCAAAAGCGGATTGATAAAATTCAACGCAGTGCCCTTCGCATTGATACGTTGGTTCAACGTTTCCTGCGCAACGATGAAATCCTCTCGCGCTTAGATCATATTCAACTTACCCGTATTCATTTGAGTAAATGGCTACCAGAACAACTGGCGTTATTCGATGAATCCGCACAAAAACGCTGGCACGTTAAAATTCAATCTGAACTCGTCATTCTTGCCGATGAAAACTTACTCGCCATTGCGCTGAATAATTTGTTAATCAATGCGTTGAAATACAGCGATGAAAAACACGCCATCGATATCAACGTTCAAATACACATGCGTCAAAGGGTTGAAGGCATTTTATTTTCCATTACTGACCATAGTTCACAAATTGATGACGAAAAGCGCGATTATCTTTTTGGTCGTTATCAACTCAGCGAATATGCAGGTAATGGGATTGGTTTATGGGCGTGCCGAGAAATCGCTCGGGCGCACAGTGGCGAAGTTTGGCTTGAAAAAACAAGTCATTTCACGGGCAATACATTTACTATTTGGCTACCTAAAAAGGATGAAAATTGATGCAAACAATTACAATAGCCATCGTTGAAGACGATGTTGAATTAGCGGAAGAATTGGTTTTTTATTTACAATATCAAGGTATGGTTGTCGCTTTTTTTGAAAAGGGGACACAACTTGATGCTTGGCTTATTGATAATCATTGCGATGTGCTTATCTTGGATTTAAATCTCCAAGGTGAAGACGGCCTTACGATTTCAAAACGTCTATCCATACGAGATGATCTGCGCATTATCATGCTAACAGCACGCACGTTGCCCAGCGACAGAATTAGCGGCTTTGATTGCGGGGCGGACGTCTATTTACATAAGCCCGTCAATTTTGAAGAAGTGGTGTCAGTCATTCGACGATTAGTAAAACGCTTACCCGAAACGACCACGCAACACTGGGAATTGCATACCAAACAAGCATTTCTCATTTCACCCAAAAATGAAAAAATTAAACTCACCACCAATGAAAATAAGTTTCTGCAACGTTTGAGTAATGGGCAATCCCATTATGTCACCCGCCTTGAATTAGAAAATAATTTATGGGGAACAAGCGACATCCACACAGCCCATCGACTTGAATTGCTAGTGAGTCGATTAAGAGTGAAGTTAAAAATCACAAAAGCGGATTTAATCCAAACCTATTGGCGTATGGGTTATGGTTTGACAGTTTACCTTAAAAAGTGCTGAACGCTGTTACCGTTAAATTTTGATTTTATTGTAATTTTCTTCACTTTCGCGTTGAATTTTTTCACCTTCGTTAATCATACGATTACCGTCATCGATTTTACTTTTGCCTTCACGAATGAGCGCACTTCCATCATCGATAAGTTGTTTGCCTTTTTTCCATCGTTCAGCAAGATTGGCGATGTCTTTACTTTCACTTAACATACGCTCACCCGAAAGAATCGATTGCGTTGGCGTTGGCGCAGCGACGGGGATCGGCTCAGAGGCGCAGCCTGCCAGTAATAAAATCGCACATACACGGGTTAAATGCGCTGGGGCAATAAATAGTTTTTGCATATAGACAAGCTCCAAAAAGTTAAGCAAATGAACGTTTACAGTATATTTTATCTAATCTCAATTTTAGCAAGA
>JBDLQG010000094.1:0-8243 GCA_039800705.1 Pseudomonadota bacterium | reverse complement strand
TGGTGGGTCGTGCGCGATTCGAACGCGCGACCATCGCATTAAAAGTGCGGTGCTCTACCGGCTGAGCTAACGACCCCCGAAGAAGAAGGGTAAGTATAGAATTTATTTTTAACTTTGTAAATAAAAAAAATTATTTTTTTACAATTCACTCATTGGCCAACGTGGACGTGCAAATATTTCAATACCTTGCGTCTCTCCAGATACGAAACGTTGATATCCTGCATACGCAATCATTGCACCGTTATCTGTGCAAAACTCCGGACGTGGAAAATAAATATCTCCCCCTTCTTTTTTTATCATTTCAATAAGTTGACAGCGAATTTGGGTATTTGCACTTACACCACCAGCAACAACTAAACGTTTCAACCCCGTTTGTTGCATTGCACGGCGGCATTTAATAACCATCGTATCCGCTACGGCATCTTGAAAAGCTAATGCGATATCAGCTTTATCTTGTGGCGTCTGATTACTTTTTTGAAAAGTTGTTAGCGCAAACGTTTTTAAACCACTAAAACTAAAATCTAATCCTGGGCGATCTGTCATGGGACGAGGAAAACGAAAACGAGGTTGCCCCTGCTTAGCTAATTCAGATAATTTCACCCCACCGGGATAACTTAAACCTAATAACTTAGCCGTTTTATCAAAAGCTTCACCTGCCGCATCATCGAGCGATTCACCGAGTAATTGATATTTCCCAATACCACTTACTTCTATCAATAAAGTATGTCCACCTGAAATTAACAATGCCACAAAAGGAAACTCTGGTGGATTGTCTTCGAGCATAGGTGCAAGCAAATGCCCTTCCATGTGATGCACAGCGATTGCTGGAATTTGCCACGCCATCGCCAAACTTTGCGCAACCGCTGCGCCAACGAGTAATGCGCCCATTAATCCCGGTCCAGCCGTATACGCAATAGCGCTAATATCTGCAGCAACCAAATCACTTTCGCGCAAAAGTTGCTTAATAAGCGGAATTAATTTTCGAATATGATCACGCGATGCAAGCTCAGGAACAACGCCTCCATATTCGCTGTGCATGTCAATTTGACTGTACAAAAGATGATGACACAAACCGCGCTGCGCATGATAAATAGCCACGCCCGTTTCATCGCAAGACGTTTCGATACCTAGAATATACATTGAATATACATTGAGTTTTTGAAAATTACAGAAGTAAAGGTATAATAAGTGGTTCTATTTATGTTGTGCAATCAGAATAAATTGCCACATGAAAACTTTATCATAATTAATATTTTTAAATCATAATCGGAATTAACTTAATGCCATCAGTAAAACTTAAAGAAAACGAACCATTTGACATCGCTATTCGCCGTTTTAAACGTGCTTGTGAAAAAGCAGGTGTTTTAGCTGAAGTACGTCGTCGTGAAGCGTATGAAAAACCCACTACCGAACGTAAACGTAAAGGTGCTGCGGCCGTTAAACGTCACTTGAAAAAATTAGCGCGTGAGCGTTATGCGTTGAAAAATTTGCGTCGCGGTCGTCCTGCGCTTTAATTCATGAGTGAATTATTAACTCGCATTAAAGACGAAATGAAAGCCGCTATGAAAAGCGGTGATAAACCCCGTTTGGGCGTTATTCGTTTAATGTTGGCTGCTGTCAAACAAATTGAAGTGGACGAACGTATTGAACTCGACGATAGCCGTGTTTTACTTGTTTTAGATAAAATGGTGAAGCAACGTCGTGAATCTATTCGTCAATATACCGACGCAAACCGCACCGACTTAGCCGATATTGAAGCGGCAGAAATTATTGTTATTCAAGATTTTCTTCCACAACCTTTAACTGAAGAAGAAATTGATGCGATGGTTTTAGAGGCCGTTGCGCAATCGGGCGCAACATCAATAAAGGAAATGGGGAAAGTCATGGCGTTACTTAAAGAACCCATGCAAGGTCGCGCTGATATGTCAGTGGTTAGCGTGAAAATCAAGGCAGCATTCGCAGAATAAATGCAGCATATTTGTCATCATGTCAGGTAGGATTCCTCGCCAATTCATTGATGATCTTTTAGTGCGGGTTGATATTGTCGACGTCATCGATTCGCACGTTCCCTTAAAAAAAATGGGTGCTAACTATAGTGCCCGTTGTCCTTTTCACAACGAAAAAACCCCCAGTTTTAGCGTCAATCGCAATAAGCAATTTTTTCATTGTTTCGGCTGTCATGCCAGTGGCAATGTGATTAGTTTTCTAATGGATTTCAATCACCTCACGTTTGTCGAAGCCATTGAAGAATTAGCCACTTTGTGTGGCATTGACATTCCCTACGAAAAAAACAGCAATCACACTGAGCCACAACAAAAAAATAAATTAATCGATTTACAGCAACTTATGCAACAAATCGCTACTTTTTATTCGCAACAGTTAAAACAACATCCAAAAAAAGATATCGCTATTGATTACCTCAAAGGACGAGGCATTCATGGCGAAACGGCACGTGATTTTATGCTCGGCTACGCACCGGAAGATTGGCAAATACTCTCTCCCCACTTCGATACGCAACTTCTTTGTGAAGCGGGTATGCTGGCATTTAAAAATGACAACTATTACGAGCGTTTTCGTCAACGCATTATGTTTCCTATTCGCAATAAACGCGGGCATATCATTGGCTTTGGTGGACGTATTTTAAAAGATGACCCACAGCAACCCAAATATCTCAACTCACCTGAAACCCCACTATTTCACAAAGGCAATGAAGTATATGGTCTTTATGAATTGTTAAAGAAAAATTCACGTCCTGCACGTATTTTGGTGGTTGAAGGTTATATGGACGTGGTGACATTGGCTCAATATGGTGTTAACTATGCTGTTGCGGCCTTGGGAACCAGTTTAAGTGCAACGCAATTACAATTGCTTTTCAGATCAAGTCCAGAAGTGATTTTATGCTTTGATGGTGATAAAGCTGGAAAAGAAGCCGCTTGGCGAGCAATGGATGCGGTCTTTTCAGTCATCAATGACAATCGACAAGTACGTGTTCTATTATTACCCATTGAACACGACCCCGATTCGCTCATTCGTATTGAAGGCGTTGATGCTTTCACGCAGCGCATCGAGCAGGCGGATATACTCTCAGATTATTTTTTCACCCATTTTCAAGAAACATTGAACTTAGCGAGTATCGAAGGACGTGCTAAGTTGGTGAATCAAGCTAAGCCTTATTTGCTGAAATTAGCGGATTGTTTTTTTAAAGAAATGACGCTGAAAAAATTACAAGAACTATCTCAATTTGATATTGCTCCCACACTAGAAAAAGAAGCACTAACCTCCTCGCAACCCGTACAAAAAAATCATTCGTCACAAAATAAAAACACACGTCATTCACTTGAGCGACTAACGTTGGCAATGCTCGTTCAATATCCAAAACTCATTGAAAAAATGCAATCCAATCCCATTGACTGGAATACACTGGATTTTTCGGGAATCGATATTTTCAAAGCGATTGTTCAGACAATCGACGTACACAAACCCGAAACAACGGCGCAATTACTCGAATTTTATCGCGGGGAACCCGAAGAGAAAATACTCAATGCCCTTGCTGCATTGCCGATTTTGGTTTCAGAGAAAGCGGTTGAAGCTGAATTTAGTGGCGCTTTAAATCAATTTATTGTTCAAGCCAAGCAGACACGACTTGAAAAATTACTTGCCCAAGAGACAGCTGTCGGCTTAAATGACGCAGAAAAAGATGTTTTGCGGCAATTATTATCACGCTAAAAACGTCTCCGCTTCTATCTTTGGAATTAATACGCTATGCTCAAAAAAATATTACGCTCTATTCTAAAATTGCTTTATCGCGTTGAAGTTATTGGACTTGAAAATTATTATTTGGCCGGACAGCGTGTGTTAATTGTCGCAAATCATTGCTCATTTTTAGACCCTCCTCTACTCAGTGCTTTTTTACCCGATGACATCAATTTCGCTATTAACACGCATATTGCGCAAAAATGGTGGATTAAGCCCTTTTTAGGCTTATCAAAAGTGTTTCCTGTGGATCCAACGCATCCCATGTCGCTCAAAAATTTAATTCATCACCTGCAACAAGACAGCAAAACCGTTATTTTCCCCGAAGGGCGTATCACCCTGACTGGCTCGCTAATGAAAATTTATGATGGAACGGGGATGGTCGCTGATAAATCGGGTGCCATGATTTTGCCCATTCATATTTCAGGTACACAATACACGCCTCTCTCCAAATTACAGGGACTTGTACGTCTGCGTTGGTTTCCTAAAATTACGCTACACATCTTGCCGCCAACGCATATTCAAGCACGAAAAGAATTAACGGGGAAAAATCGTCGAAAATACAGTGGTCACGTACTTGCTGATCTCATGACAGATATGCAGTTTATGGCAAGCAGAACACAGCAAACCTTGTTTAGCAGTTTGCTCGATGCGCGAGATATTCACGGTGGCAATCACGAAGTAGCTGAGGATTTAGAGCGTCAACCGCTGTCGTATAACGCGCTTATCACGCGTAGTTTAATTATTGGCAAGGCACTCAAACAGGTAACGGCATTAAATGAAAATGTCGGTATATTACTTCCCAATTCTAGTAAAACACTTTGCGTTTTACTAGGTTTGTCCGTTCATCAACGCGTACCGGCTATGCTTAATTACTCAACGGGTTCAGCGGGAATGATTGCGGCATGCCATATTGCGCAAGTAAAAACGGTGTTGAGCTCACGGCGATTTATTGAACTGGCACATTTAGACAATGAAGTCGCGTCACTAAAAGCACACGTTAACGTGATTTATTTGGAAGATTTAGCGCAAAAAATAACAACGAACGACAAATTGCTTGGCGCATGGCAAAGCAAAACAGCCCGTTTTTGGTATAAAAATAATCATGTAGACGCAAACTCTCCTGCGGTCATTTTATTTACGTCCGGCTCAGAGGGGACACCTAAAGGCGTTGTGTTATCTCATGCGAATATTTTATCCAATCATCAACAAGTGGCAGCGCGTATCAATTTTAACCCCAAAGACGTGGTGTTGAATTTTCTGCCGATGTTTCACTCATTTGGTTTTACAATTGGCACATTCCTGCCGGTACTCAACGGTATGAAAACGTTTTTTTACCCTACACCTCTCCACTTTAGTATTATCCCTGAAATGGCGTATGAAACGAGCGCGACCATTATGTTTGGCACGAATACATTTTTGTCTGCCTATGGTAAAAAAGCGCATCCTTATGATTTTTATAATTTACGCTATGTGGTAGCAGGTGCAGAAAAACTCCAAGAAAGTACACGTGAATTGTGGCAAGACAAGTTCGGTATTCGTATTTTAGAGGGGTATGGCGCAACTGAAACATCCCCTGTGGTATCCGTTAACACGCCTATGGATTATAAAGCAGGTACCGTTGGACGAATGCTTCCTCACATCAATTACCGTTTGGAGCCTGTTGACGGCATTGAAGAAGCGGGGCGACTTCATGTTTATGGCCCCAATATCATGCAAGGTTATCTACTTTCAGATAATGCTGGTGTTTTACAATCAACTGAATCTATTTATGGCAAAGGTTGGTATGACACGGGCGATATTGTGCATATTGATGATGATGGTTTTTTAAGTATTCGTGGACGCAGTAAACGCTTTGCTAAAGTGGGTGGTGAAATGGTATCGCTCACCGTTGTCGAGCAACTCGCTATGAAAACATGGGAAAATGCAAATCATGCTGCTATCAGTTTGCCTGATGCAAAAAAAGGTGAGCAAATTATTTTAATCACTACGCAAAAACACGCAACGCTCAGTGAGTTAACGAAATTATCAATAGGCGTCACGGCAATTAATTTACCTAAAAAAATCCTTTTCAGTGATGCTATTCCCGTCATGGCAACGGGCAAAACAGATTATGTTGCACTAACAAATTGGGCTATCACTCAAACGACTAAATGAATTAAACAGGAAAAATGACACATGAAAATTTTAGTCACGGGCGCGGCGGGATTTATTGGCGCGGCATTAAGCCTGCGCTTACTTGAGCGCGGCGACGAAGTCGTTGGTGTGGATAATTTGAATGATTATTACGACATTCATTTAAAAAAAGCCCGCCTAGCCCGCTTAACGCCACACAAAAATTTTACATTTCTCGAATGCGATATAGCTAACAATGAAACCATTGCATCATTATTTGCAAAAGAAAAATTTCAATGTGTTGTGCATTTAGCAGCGCAAGCTGGCGTGCGTTATTCCATTACGAATCCGCATGTTTACGCGCAATCGAATTTAGTGGGATTTTTAACTATCTTAGAAGGATGCCGCCAGCAAAATGTTGCGCATTTAGTGTATGCGTCATCGAGTTCTGTTTACGGTGCCAATACAAAATTACCCTTTTCAACGCATGATAACGTTGATCACCCTGTTTCTCTTTATGCGGCAACCAAAAAAGCTAACGAGTTAATGGCGCATAGCTATTCGCATTTGTATAACTTTGCAACGACAGGACTTCGTTTTTTTACGGTTTACGGTGAATGGGGGCGCCCTGATATGTCACCGTTTATTTTTACGCGGCAAATTTTGGCAAACAAACCGATTGATTTATTTAATTACGGCAATCATCAACGTGATTTCACCTATATTGATGATATTATCGAAGGTATTCTGCGCGTCGTCGATACATCGCCAACGCAACCTTATCGACTCTACAATATTGGCAACAGTCAGCCTGAACAATTATTAACGTTTGTGGAAACGCTTGAAAAACACTTAGGCAAAACAGCGATTAAAAATTTACTGCCTATGCAAGCAGGCGATGTACAAGACACTTATGCTGATATGGATGACATGAAACGCGACTTCAATTACAGCCCAAAAACATCGCTAGATGAAGGTCTTGAAAAGTTCGTGCACTGGTACAAAACATTTTATGGTGTATAAATTTTTACTCAGCTCACTTTCATGCTGTTTACAAAAAAGTGATTTTTTGTTGCTAAAATTGAACCTACCGCACAATTCATAGATAATTACACTATTTTCAACTACTTTTTTAACTTAGTCATACATGCAAATTACCCTGCTCAACGCCAAACTCCATCGCGCAAGTGTTACCCATTCTGAACTCGGTTATGAGGGATCTTGTGCTATTGATAGTGATATCCTCGATTTAGCGGGCATTCGCGAATACGAACAAATTCAAATTTATAATGTGAATAATGGCGAGCGTTTCACAACCTACGCGATTCGAGCTCAAGCAGGTTCAAGAACATTTTCAGTCAATGGCGCGGCCGCTCGGCTTGCATGTGTTGGTGATTTATTGATTATTTGCACTTATGCTCAATTTTCAACACAGGAAGCTGATACACATCACCCAACCTTAGTCTATTTTGACACACAAAATCACGTTACCCGCACGGCAACGCAGATACCCGTGCAAGAATAGTAATTGAATGATCAATCAATTTCATTTGAAAGATACTGACGCCACAGAGCAATTTGGGGCGGCACTGTTATCGTATTTGCCCGAAAAAGCACTCATTTTTTTGCACGGTGACTTAGGTGCAGGGAAAACGACATTAGTACGCGGATTACTTCGTCATGCAGGCGTTACAGGCACAATAAAAAGTCCAACGTATGCAGTGATTGAAGAATATAGCACTAATAATCGAAAAATTTTTCATTTCGATCTTTATCGTCTCGCAGATCCACAAGAATTAGAGTGGATAGGCATTGATGATTATTTGAGGCAATCTGCACTCTGTTTCATTGAATGGCCATCTAAAGGCAACGGTGTATTGCCACAGGCCGATATTCACATAACACTTAGCCATCAAAATGATGAGCGAATAGTACAAATTAGCGGGATTCATTTTTCAAATAATTTTTCAATAGGGACGTGTAAAAACAATAACATACTGGTATAATCTAAACCATATTATTACTTCGTAGGACAGGGTATGCGTTGTTATTTGAAATTATTCAGTATTTTCTTAAGCTTGTATGGCGGGATGTCGTTAGCACATGCCCAAGATGCGTTGCGTGTGAATTCTTTGCGTTACTGGAATACCCCCGATCAATCACGAATCACTTTTGACGTGAATGCGGCGGCGAGCCAAAACAAAATACAATTTTTTGATAATCCTTCTCGTCTCGTTATTGATTTACCTAACGCTGTAGCTGTAAAAGAACTTGAGCAACCACCCGCATCACACCTCTTTTTTCCAGTATTCGTGTTGGCATGCGAAATAGCAGTGATTTACGCATTGTCATTGACTTGAAAAAACCACTATCCA
>JBDLQG010000093.1:0-8287 GCA_039800705.1 Pseudomonadota bacterium | reverse complement strand
AATAAACGCGTAAAGCCTTCTTCAACGGTGTATTCACCTTCTAAGCCTCTGCTAGTTTTGCCATCAGTGAGCTTGGCATCAGCAGATAATAATATACCCGAACTACCTGCAAAGGTACTTAGCGCATGGCTGAGTGAACCGCTGCTGATTTGATAATGGTGTTTAGTGGTTTTATTGCTAACATCTTCCGCTTTGATAGTTGGTGATATCACTAAAGACGACGCCAATATCAGACTGTGAATTGCTTGGCTCAAATCGAACGTTTTATGATGCACATTGTGGCTATTTTTGGGTTTTGACATACGTTTTCTCCTATTCAAAAATTGGGCTATCACTCCTATTGCCAATCGAAAACGAAAAAAGGGAACTCAAGAATGCAAAAAAAAATAATTATTTTTTAATTTGTTGTTTATAAAGGGAGAAAAAGTGGCATTCTGTTAATTATTCGTACTGGCAGATGCTACTATTCAATCTAAGGTTAATTACATTAGATGTTTTACACAAATTGGAGTAGGCGTCTTCATTCATTCAAACAGGAATTGCCTAATTTACTTGAACTTGGCTTGAGGGAGCTTGGTTTAAACCAAATTAGTCAATCTTCAGCATCTGAATTTAGAAGTCTTGATGTATTAGAATTTTTAGCCAAATTACTGCGTGCCGAAGAAATTGTCACCTTGCGTCCTTCATTAGCATTGCAAAATAAAATGAATTTTTTACTTGAAAAAAAATCTATAGAAAGTTTAACTCACGAAAACAAATGAGTCGTTCTTATATTTCAACAGTGCTTCGACAGCTTGTTGAACTGAGGGCAAAAAACTGTTGCGAATACTGTTTAATACACTGAAACTGCTACTTTATTTTCGCATCAAGTAGATCATATTATTGCAGAAAAACATAATGACGATAAAAAACTCGATGACATTTTTTTAATTGTTTTTCCATATTCCATCACGCTCAGCTTGGCAATACCTTGATCCAAAATGGAAAAGATTGGTCTATTTTGATTGGTAGTGTATTTTCGAGTGAGGCTAAAATTCGATCGATATCATTAAGTGGAAACGCACCGACAATACGTAAATTCGCAATCTTAGGATCACAAGTAATGTAACCATAGCGATAACGATTGAGTTGTAGCAAAAATTCACTTAATGGCAAATTATCCGCAAGCAAAACACCTTGCGTCCATGCGGGACGTTCTGAATTAATGGTGTGAATCACATCTATTTTTTCGTTTGTGAAATATGTAGATTGTCCTGCGTGCAGTATTAATTTACTTGCTCCTTGTTTAGTGGGCTCGATTTCAACTGCATCCGCAAAAACACTCACGTGGCTATTGTTTTCAAGTTGCCTCACACTAAAGCGTGTTCCTAATGCACGCGTTCGACCTTCTTGACTATCTACGACAAATGGACGGTGTAAATTTGTGTTATCGGGTGATGTCTCAATATAGATTTCACCAGAAATAAGTTGCAATCGACGTAAATCAGATGTGAATGCCACATTAAAAGCTGTATTCGTATCAAGAATGACTTTCGATCCATCTGCCAATAAAATGGTTTTTGTTTCGCCCAGAGCCGTTTGATAATCGGCGGCCCATTCTTGAATATAACTTTCCTTAGATAGTTTCCAGCCTGACAGACCAATCATACCAAAAATAGCTAACACTTTTACCATACTTCTACGCCGCATATCAGGCGCATTTAATGCAGCAGACGCTGCATGGGCAGGGAGTTGTTGAAATTTTCCAGTGAAATATTCAACTTTCAACCATGCCGCACGATGATCTGGGTGTTCTTCCAACCATTGTTTCCATTGCATTGTTTGTGCTTGAGAAACTTGCCCAGAACCCAAGATGGCAAACCAATTTGCAGCTTGCGCTAATACACTTGGGGGAAGATGATTGTGATCTTGATTTATCATGGAATTATCATAGTTCCGCTGTTAAACAATGTAGCATTGCACGAGACATATATTTTTTCACCATTCTATCAGATACCCCTAATCGTTTTCCTATTTCAACATACGTTAATCCATCGAGTTGCGACATTAGAAAGGCTTTGCGAACGTTGGAAGGTAATTCGTTGAGTAAACCATCAATTTCCTGCAGTGTTGACAAAATAATTGCATTTTCTTCGGGTGACGGCGTTAATGCTTCGGGATATTGCGTGATTTTATCTAAATAGGCTTTTTCAATGGCTGATCTACGCCAATGATTCACTAGTAAACCTTTTGCAATGGTTGTTAAGTAAGCGCGAGGTTCTCGAATATCGTGTATGTCTTTTGATGTGATGACGCGTATAAATGTATCGTGCGCATGATCCTCTGCCAGTAACCGGCATTGAACACGTTGATTAAGCCATCCAAGCAACCATGAATGGTGCTCATGATAGAGTTGCGTTATTACATTGTCATCAATGATTTTTGTTGTCATGGATGATATTGACTTAACATTGGCAAACAAACCGACATAAATTTACTATTTATTGTTAAAAATACCTATAAAATTAGCAAATAACACGCCAATAAAATAAAAAACTATAAAAACAATTGGTTGATAAAATAACAAACGCCTGATAAGTGAAAAAAATAGGGGAAATCACACAGTTATAGGGGATTTAACGCAATTAATTTAAATGAATGGACATCAACACAGGAATTAGGATATTTGCTACTTTAAACCTATTGTTTAAACAGTTGATTTATCGTGCATTGGCTGAAGCGTATATTTCAGAATCGCAAGCAGCCGAATTATTAGGATTACCTGTGATTAAATTTCATCAGTATCAACAACGGACGTTAGATTTTGATCCTGTTACTCATTAGTGATACAAATTGACATTACCAAAACAATCCAAATTTAGTAGCAACAAAATTTGACTCATAAAGCCACGCTTCTACTCGTAAATTATTTAGAAACAAGGCTTTATGATATTCAATTTATATTGATTAAAACTCTACTTTTACAGACCCCATGAAAAAGCGTGGTGTGCCAACACCAATCATGCTACCCGTATTGGTGCCTTGATAGTACGTTTTATCAAGTAAATTATTGGCATTAAGTTGTAACGTCATTTTATGTCCAGCGACTTTCATGCCGTAACTCGTCATTAAATTTAGCGTGGCATAACCGGGTAATTGGAAATTATTCGCATCGGTTCCTTGACTTTGACTTGATGCAATAACCCCTGCACCGACTTTCAAGCCATGCAATGTGGCATTCTGGAAATCATAAGTATTCCAAACACTGCCAAAATTACGTGGTGTGTTGTACATACGATGGTCTGTATTACCTCGTCCGCCATCGCTGGTATCATTATTAATGTTGGCATAGGCAAGGTGGGTATAGGCGTTGATAATACGCCATCCAGGTAGCACCTCACCGGAAACTTCTAATTCATATCCACGACTTTCTTGTTCGCCGATGGTACGTGTGATGTTATTGGTGAAATAAACCGGTGTGTTTTGTTGCGTGAGATCGAAATACGCCAAACTAGCAGTAAGTCGTCCTTCTAAAAACTCGGTTTTGGTGCCCACTTCCCATTGCTGTGCCGTTTTTGGCGGTAATATAGATTGTTTAGGGGCATTCCACATGCTATTGGATACACCAAAGTTTTCGGTATAGCTTCCGTAAACAGATAACCATTTAACAGGTTTCCAAAGCAAGCCACCACGAGGACTGACGGCATCATCAACGGAGGTTACGCCATTGAGATTATTGTTACTTTCGGCATTATCATAGCGAAGACCCACATTGCCATAGACATTAAACGGGAACTTGATTTGATCTTGAAAATAGAGGCCATACCAATTTTGCGTAAAATCAGCCGTGACAGCATAATTTAAATTAGGTACTTGGGTTAAGTAGGTTGGATGGAAAATATTGAAGTTACCGCCTTCTGGATAAGCCGAGCAACAAGCCGTACTATCTTTGTTGTCTATCACAAAATAATCAAATCCCCATAGCGTAGAGTGCTCAAGCATTGCTGTATCAAACTTTCCTGATAAATTGAGCGTAGTGTAATAATTTTGCATTTGAGATGAATTCGCATTATTGAATCCACGATTGCCATTCCAATCTGCGTCATTATTGACAAAATTACCTTCTGCCGTTGGTTGTCCAAAAAAGAAAGTAAAGTCAGTTGCTTGATCTAAAAACTCTGCTCCAAAACGGTGGCTTAATTTCCATTTATCATTAAATTGATGTGACCAATTTGCCCCTATATATGCCCGATCTCCCGCATTTTTGTTGTTTAACGGGTCACCCATTTGCGCACTGATAGGAATAGGAGCTGGGCGTTTTCCAAGTGGTGGAACACCAGAATCATTAGTATTGTCAAAGCGTTGATACTCAATGTCTATATTCGCTTGTGTTTTATCTGATATGTTCCATGTAAAGCTAGGAGCAATAAAAAAACTATCTGTTTTGACAAAATCACGGAACGAATTTGCGTTTTCGTAGGACAAATTTACACGGTAAAGCAATTTTTCGTCTGGTGTAATAGCTCCTGTTGAATCGACTAAAGTTCGGTAAAAATCATACGAACCAAATTGCTGCTCTATCGAGTGTGCTGACGCTGCTTGTGGACGTTTGGTGACTAAGTTAATAACACCACCAGGTTCATTACGTCCAAAAAGAATAGATGCGGGACCTTTGAGGACCTCAACTCGCTCTAAATTAGCTGTTTGGCGCTTTGTTGTTCCTCCACCTAACGCAGATGGCATTAAAAAACCATCTCGATATAAATTTAAATTATCAAATCCACGCAGCATGAATACGTCGCTTTGCCCCCCATTTGTCCAGCTTTGCTTTACCCCAGCAACATTTTTAACGGCGTCTTCAACACGTGTCATTTGTTGGTCTTGTAAGACCTGTTGTGGCACAACACTCACAGAGTAAGGCGTTTCCATGATAGGTGCATCAGATTTCGTCGCCGTAAATGCGTGGGATACGTTGTAAGATTCTTTCTGGTTATCTGTGTTTTTCCCAACTACAGTCATAGGTTTTAAATCAATTTTATCTGAAGATATGGTGGCATCTGCTTGTTTTATGGTTAGGGTATCTTCGGAAATGTTATTAGTAAGATTGCTTTCTGAGAGTAATAATTTAATGGCTTGTTGGTTTGTGTAATCGCCATTTAATTCATGACTACGTTTTCCTTCTGAAATGTTCTGTGCATAAAGTATTTGCAATCCTGATTGTTTTGCAAATAAATCCAATGCAAGATCAAGTGATTGAGCGGGGATAGAAAAATGATTTTTTTGTTCCTGCGCATACACGTTATGCGTACACGCTAAGGCAATGGCTAAGCTGATGGGTTTGATTTTAAAAAACATAAGGTTTCCTATTTTAAATTATCTAGCATAATGGTTTTGTCACATTAACTAGACGATTCAAACTAGAAAAGCCGACAGCGATTTGTCGTTTTTTTATGATTTTGTTGCTTTTAACACAATTTCATTTTCATTAATTTGCTCAATCCGCAGGGGAAGTAATTTAGTAATAGCGTTTAATGTACTTTGTAATTGGTCAATATGAAATGTACCGCTAATATGCAAATCACCAAGAGATTTATTTTGTAAATATAGACGGGTAGCATGATAGCGACCGATTTCTACCAATACCTCATTGAGCGTTTGATTATGAAAAATGAGTAGGCCTTGTCGCCAAGCAGCAACATCATTCATTTTGTGTTTGGATGACACTGTAAATTCACCACTTGGTACATAACTGATTTGTTCACCTGCAACAAGTGTTTGTGTTGTTTTTGCTTCAATTTCAACGATACCTTCTTCTACTAATACATTGACTTGCGAAGGTTGGATATAGACATCAAAGCGTGTTCCAACGTCACGAATAATGCCATTTAGAGCATGAATTTCAAATGGTCGTGTATTTTCATGATGCACATCAAAAAAGACTTCACCACGAATAATATTCACACGTCGCCGAAAAAAATTTACTGATACTGTCACTTCACTATCGGTATTCAGTTCTATATGAGAACCATCAAGCAGTTCAAATGATTGCCTTTCGCCTTTTTGAGTTGAATACATTTGATTGATGCCAAGCCAATCTTTTGGTATCAAAAAAGAGGTTAGACAGATAATCAATAAACTGGCAAATACCGTTTTATATTGAAAAAATAGGGAAACATTACTGCGTTGGTATCTAATAGCTTCTTGGCGAGCAGGGAAGTTATGTTGTTTAAACTTCTCTATTGCCCGCCAATGTTGTGATACTTCTTGATAAATGCGTAGATGCTCATTATCTTGAGCAAGCCATTTGAAAAAGTGCTCACTTTCTTTGCGTGTAGGCTCTGAATTTTTTTGTCGCTGCAAAAACCATTCAATGGCTTCTTGCCGGATGATTTCTGTGTGTTTTGTCGACTTCATAAAGGCAGTATAGTGTTCTCGCTTGCTGAAATTTTTGTGTGACTATAATTACATTAAAGAATATTAACTAGCAAATTTAGTCTGTATGTTCGCTTATTTTTTTGCTGATATGCTGCATAGCCAAGCCCACATAGCGCTCAGAACAGCGCGTTGATATGCCTAAACGTTTTGAAATTTCGGCATGAGATAAACCTTCAATACGATACAATACAAAAGCATGCCGACGCAAAATAGGTAGCTCTTCCAGCCATTGATTAAACAGTTCAAGGGATTCAAATACTTCAACATACTTATCGGGCGATGGTAAATGATCAATGATGCCATCGAGTTCAGCATCAAAATCAATATGTGTATGACGAATTTTGTTATGACGATATCGATCAATTGCTAAGTTTGAAGCAGTTTGCAATAAAAATGCTCGCGGATTTTTTATTTTCTCGGGGTTAGGATATTGCCAAAAACGTAAAAACGTTTCTTGTACAATGTCGCTCACATCTTGTTCTTTTGACCATCGAGTAGAAATAAAGGTTTTAACTTCGTGTGCATGTTGCACAAACAATTGATTGAATTTAAATGAGAGCATCGAGTTGGAGTTGGATTAACATTATTGTTAATTGACCGGTATAAAATATACCGTTTTATTTTTACTTATAAAAAATATTATGTATATTTATTGTGAGTGAATAAGTCATTTGACCTGTTTTACTGTGTTGTTTCACGCACAAAAGAAATATCAAGAGCCCCGCGCCTTCGTGTACTCTTTTGAAAAAACGGGGCTTTGTTTTGTCGTTGATTGATTAACAATCTTTTTACTGAATCTATCAAATCATCAATTTTCTCATTTTGCCAACTCAGTACTATTTTATATAATTCATTGAGAGTGTTTTCAATCGCGGGACCTACTCGATTCTTTTAATGATTATGCAGAGGTTGAAGCGATTTCACCCAATCATAAGGAGAATCACTGTAAAAGAACATGTCATACATCATTTGCATGCCTTCAAAGACACTTTTTGTTGTTTTGGTTGGTGTACCACCGGCGATAGGTGGCTTGGGATCATATTGAAGATCAAGCATGACTGCTTGCGTGAAGTCTTTGCCTTTATTTAAATCATTCGCGTAGAGTTTTTGAATAATGGCAAGTGACATATCAATACCTGCCGTCACACCCGCGCTGGTTACTAATTTTCCATCGAACACATAACGATCATTAGGCTTGGGAATGGCACCGAATTTTTTTAATATTTCACTGGCTCTATACCAATTTGACGTTGCTTTTTTTCCGGTTAATAATCCAGCACTCCCAAGAATCCAAGAACCTGTACACACACTGGACGTGTACACAGTTTTTTGATCAATAGCTTTAATCCAATCCAGAACTTCAGGATCCATAGTTTGCATCACAGTACCTGTAGCCCCACCGGGTATAACTAAAACACCCAACTTAGTTACATCTGCAATACCTTTTGCCACGTCGATTGTTAAGCCATTACTCGCGGTTACTTTTCCTGCTTTCTTGGCAATTAAAAACGGACGCAGTCCAGCGGCACTAAAAACTTGCATAGGACCAAGTGCGTCGAGTGAATTCATATCATCATAAACAAATATACCCACCCCGCCATAGGATTCATCTTTTACATTGGGATAAGGTTGCAGTGACATGAGTGCTTCATGACTTAAATGAGCTGCTTGAGTTAAAGCTGGCGGTGTCATCATGATGAATATGAGCACTATCATGGAATTTATTGTTTTCATTGTCATAAAGTACCTTTAATTAATGGTTTACGTAATTTTTGAATAATACGAAAGTGTTAGTTTGATGTTGCAAAGAATAAGCCAAAATATAAAAACATTATTTTTTAATAAGTTAGGTGTAATTGTGACGTCGCTACGG
>JBDLQG010000092.1:0-8287 GCA_039800705.1 Pseudomonadota bacterium | reverse complement strand
GCGCCTTCGGTAATACCACGTTTCGTTTCAAGCGTGACATATTCACGATTTTGGAGCGTTGAAATGATTGACGCATACGTTGATGGACGTCCAATGCCGTGTTCTTCAAGTGATTTAACAAGACTTGCCTCGCCATAGCGTGGTGGTGGCTCGGTAAAATGTTGGGCAATTAGGACATCATTTAAAATAACGCTGTCGCCTTCTTTGAGTGGTGGAAGGAAATTCTCTTTATCATCACCTTCTTTTGAGTCGTCTTTGCCTTCTAAATACACCGCCATAAACCCTGGGGTGGCTACCGACGAGCCGGTTGCACGAAAAACGTGTTTCCCCTCATGGCAGCTCATATCAATGGCAACATTATTAAGCGTAGCGTGAATCATTTGGCAGGCAATCGTGCGTTTCCAGATTAATTCGTAGAGTTTAAATTGCTCTGCACTTAAGTACGTTTGAATTTGTGCTGGGATATGACGCGCAGACGTTGGACGAATCGCTTCATGCGCTTCTTGTGCATTTTTAGATTTCGTTTTATATTCAGGTGGCGTTTTGGGGATATTGGATTCACCGTAGGTTTCGCCAATTAACGCACGAATATCTGCAATCGCTTCAGCCGATAAATTCACTGAATCGGTACGCATATAAGTAATCAAACCGGCAGTTTCACCACCAATATCAATCCCTTCGTACAATTGCTGCGCTACCGCCATCGTTCTTTTAGTTGTAAACCCTAATTTTCTGGCTGCTTCTTGTTGAAGTGTGGAAGTAATAAACGGGGGCGCGGGGTGACTTTTGCGTTGCTTTTTTTCGAGTTTGCTGACAATTAACTGACCTTGCGCGGCATCGAGTAGTATTTTTTTAGTTTCCTGTGCGCTCTGCTCGTTGTCGATAGTAAATTGACTGACTTTATTGCCATCAAGATACGTTAATTTAGCTTTAAAGGCTTGATCATGCGCAAATGTAGCGGCATCGACAGACCAGTATTCGCGGCTTTTAAACGCTTCAATTTCCAGTTCACGCTCAACAATTAAGCGTAGTGCAGGACTTTGTACACGCCCAGCCGATAAGCCGCGACGAATTTTTTTCCAAAGTAGCGGCGAGAGATTAAATCCCACTAAATAATCCAACGCGCGACGGGCTTGCTGTGCATAAACTAAATTGAAATTGAGTTTAGCGGGTTCAGCAATGGCTTGCGTGACGGATTTTTTGGTAATTTCATGAAACGCAACGCGATGAACGTCTTTTTTACCGACCAAATTCTTTTCATTGAGATATTCGAGCAAATGCCACGAAATTGCTTCACCTTCACGGTCGGGATCGGTTGCGAGATAGAGGGTATCTGCCGATTTCAATGCTTTGGTAATGGCTTGTAGATGGCGTTGATTGCGCTCGATGATTTCATATTTCATGGCGAAATCATGTTGTGGATCGACGGCACCTTCTTTGGGAATTAAATCCCGTACATGACCGTAAGAGGCAAGCACGTGGAAATCTTTACCTAAATATTTTTCGATGGTTTTTGCTTTTGCTGGCGATTCAACAATGACGAGATTTTTGCTCATTTATCCATTCCATTTGATACAAAAGACGGGCGTTTAAAAGTGGTTTTAATGCACATACGTTGGCAGTAGGTCGTAAATCATGTCTTCCATTCGAGCCAATGCGAGTTCTTCATCGGGTTGATTGAGCAAGACAATCAGCACAATCCATTTTAATTTATCGAGCGTTAAACTTTCTTCAAGCGCAATGGCACGATCTAACACTAATTCACGATTGATCGAATTAAGGATGCCTGTGCGCTCTAATTGCATTAATAAATTTTGGCATTCAACGTCTAGGCAGGCTTTTTCTTGTGCGCTGAAAATGCGAAATGATGCCGCCGTCATTGGCTGAATATCACTAGGCTCAATGCTAAGTGATTCAAGCCATGAGAAAGCGCGATTGACTTCTTTATGCTCAAAACCCGCTTGAAGCAATTCCGTTTTCACAATGTCGCTATCAGGTAGTGTTTCATTGTCATCATCCATATAATTTTCAAATAAATACATCAGCACATCAAAAATATTTTCTTTCATAAATCCTAGTTAATTATTTTACGCGGATATAGCAACCGCCAGCGATTGCCTCGATATGCCCCTGTAGCTCAAGCATGAGAAGTTGTACGGCAATACTTTCCACAGATTGCCCTGAACTTTCGACTAAATCATCAATGGACGTTGGGCTAAACATGACTAGATTCAATAATGTTTGTTGCTCGAGGTCAAGTAATGATTGTTCTGGCTCGGAACGTAAAAAGCTAATGCGTTGTTTATATTGACTTAATTCATCAATAATATCTTGTGGGGATTCGACAAGTTTTGCGCCTTCTTTTATCATGGCATTGCAACCACGCGAGAGGGGACTGTAAATTGATCCCGGTATGGCAAAAACGTCACGGTTTTGTTCAATGGCAAGGCGAGCAGTGATGAGTGAACCGCTTTTTTGTGCTGCTTCAACAATCAATAAACCTTGGCATAAACCGCTAATAATTCGGTTGCGTCGTGGAAAATTATTCGCCTGCGCTGTTGTCCCCGGTGGAAATTCGGACACCATTGCACCGTTATTGACAATTTCAAGCGCCAACTCTTTATTGCTTGCAGGATAAACGCGATCAAGTCCCGTTCCCACAACCGCTATTGTGTAGCCGCCTGCACTCAGTGCCCCTTGATGCCCCGTTGAATCAATACCCAGAGCAAGGCCGCTGGTAATCACAAATCCAAATTTACTGAGTTCAAATGCAAAATCAAATGCCGCTTTATTCCCGAGTGCAGACGGGTTTCGACTGCCTACGACTGCAATTTGGGGATAAGCGAGTAACTTAGGATTGCCGCGAATAAATAAGAGTGGAGGAGGATCATAAATTTCTTTGAGTGCTTCGGGATAGAGTGGATGTGTGATTTTTAATACATCGTTATTTTCATGAGCGAGCCATTGCAAATCATAGTCCACCGTTTGCCAGTCAAACGTGAGAATACGCTCAATCAACGCTTTTTTAATGCCCCATCCATTTAGCATGGTTTCACTTGCACTAAAAATGGCTTCAGGGGGATGTTCTTCAATTAAGGCTGAAAAGGTTTTGCAGCCAATTCCTTCAATGCGCAGCAGCGCAAGCCAATATTTAATGTCGGCATCTTGGCTATTTAGTTGCATGGGTGTTTTAAACAATAGAGTGTTTGTGAAAAAAAGTTTTTCATACGGCTAATTTCAAAGTTGTGCTGAATTCAGATAGAATTAAATTTATTTAATCATTTCTAATTATTATAGTGGAGAGTTCATTGAGTATTCTAACTATTCTCGAATTTCCGGATGAGCGGTTGCGAAAAAAAGCTCTGCCGGTGAAAAGCGTGGATAACACAGTCAGTCAGTTAATAGACGATATGTTTGAAACTATGTATGACGCTGGAGGTATTGGTCTTGCAGCGACGCAAGTGGATGCGCATTTGCAAATTTTGGTCATTGATACCAGTGAAGAAAAAAACGCACCATTGTGTTTTATTAATCCCGACATTCTCACTCAAGAAGGCGAGTTTGAATACAAAGAAGGTTGCCTATCGGTGCCGAATTTTTATGAAAAAGTGACGCGCCCAGGCCATATTACCGTTAAAGCCTTAAATCGTGACGGTGTTGAATTTGAAATGCAAGCCAATGATTTACTGGCAACCTGTATTCAGCATGAAATGGATCATTTAGAGGGTAAGTTATTTATTGACCATCTTTCTGCGCTCAAACGTCAACGCATTAAAGCAAAAGTGGAAAAAATACATCGATTGGAAGGGAAATAAATGAGAATTATTTTTGCTGGTACACCGCAATTCGCTGTGCCTAGTTTGCAGCGTTTAATTGACTTAAATCATGATATTTGCGCGGTTTACACGCAACCTGACCGCCCAGCAGGACGCGGGCAACAATTACAAGTTAGCCCCGTGAAAACCTTAGCGATTGCGCATAATATTCCTGTTTTGCAGCCGTTGAGTTTAAAAAATGAAGAAGACCTGCACATTTTACAGCAATTCAATGCCGATTTAATGGTCGTTGTGGCGTATGGCATGATATTGCCGCAATCGGTACTTGATGCGCCGCGTTTGGGTTGTATCAATGGGCATGGGTCACTTTTGCCACGCTGGCGCGGTGCTGCCCCGATTCAACGCGCAGTCATTGAAGGCGATGCGCAAACAGGGGTGACAATTATGCAAATTGTGAAAAAACTCGATGCGGGCGATATGCTTCATAAAGAGGTTTACACAATTAAATCAATGGACACCTCAGCGGACGTGCATGATGCCCTTTCTGTGTTGAGTGCGGAGGGTCTTGAAAAAGTGCTGCCGCAAATTGAAGCGGGTACAGTAATAATCGAGCCGCAAGATGAAAATTTAGTGACGTATGCTCAAAAACTCACCAAAGAAGAATCACGCCTAGATTGGACGCAAACAGCGGATGTACTTGTACGCAAAATTCATGGCCTCAATCCGTGGCCGGTTGCGCATACGCTCTACAATGGCAATCCGATGAAAATTTGGCAAGCGGAAGTGCTAAGCGAAACGCATACGCTTCAAACAGGGCAAGTTCGTGCTACCCATAAAACCTTTGATGTGGCGACGGGGCAGGGTTTTGTGCGTATTCATGAATTGCAACTGCCTAATGGTAAGCGTATGAGTGCAAGCGCCTTTCTTGCCGCGCATGAGGTCAATGGATTGGTGCTGTAAATTGTATTTGATGACTACTTAGCGCATTGGTGAGGTCGTTCAATTATAATCCTCCCTATTTTTCGCAAAGTAAACTTGCACCCCTTTAATGTGTAGCCAAATGAAAATAAATACTCGACTCGTTGCTGCTCGAACCCTTGTGCGCGTTTTAGAAAACGGGCAATCTCTCACTACCGCGCTTGAGCATACACTGGCTAGCGTTGAAAATCCGCAAGATAAAGCCTTTGTGCAAGCCGTCTGTTTTGGAGTTTGTCGTTATTATCACCGCTTGCAGTTTATATTAATGCAACTGCTCGATAAACCGATGAAAGACAGTGAAATTTATGCGCTCGCGTTGGTGGGGTTATATCAACTGGCTTTTATGCGCGTCAAAGAGCACGCTGCCGTTTCTGAAACGGTGTTCGCTACGCAAAAAAAATTATGGGCAAAATCCTTAATCAATGCCATTTTGCGCCGTTATTTGCGCGAAAAGGACGCAATTGAACTCAGTATTAACGATAATCCCGTCGCACTGCATAGTCATCCAAAATGGTTAATTTCTCGAATTGAAAACGATTGGGGCAAAGACACTGCCGCGCACATTTTTCAAGCCAATAATGAAGCACCGCCCATGATGTTGCGGGTGAATAACTTGAAAAACACGCGTGAGGATTATTTGGCGCAATTAGCTGCTTTAGATATTGAGGCGCAAGCCGTTGATACACATCCTTGTGCGATACATTTAATTAAACCGATTGGCGTGGGTGCGCTGCCCCATTTTGCACAAGGCGCGGTGTCTGTTCAAGATACAGCGGCGCAATTTGCCGCAGGGTTACTGTCACTTGAAGCTGGGCATCGTGTTCTCGATTTATGTGCCGCGCCCGCTGGTAAAACAGCGCACATTTTAGAATCTCAACCCGATGTGCAGTGCGTGGCTGTGGATGTTGACGCACTGCGAATGCTGCGCGTGGAAACGAATTTAGCGCGGTTAAATTTATCGGCAACGCTTATTGTGGGTGATGCGACAGAACCTAAAACATGGTGGGATGGCGTTTTATTTGATCGTATTCTAGTCGACGCACCTTGCTCGGCTATAGGCGTGATTCGACGTCACCCTGATATTAAACTCTTGCGTCGAGAAACGGATTTATCTGCCTTGCCAGATTTGCAATATGCCATTTTAAACGCAGCGTGGTCAATGCTTGAAAAGGGCGGTTTACTCGTTTATGCAACATGTTCTATTTTAAAAGCAGAAAATGAACATCAAATCGCGCGTTTTTTAAGTGAAAATGCAGATGCCAAAGAAATTCCATTTCACCTAGATAACAATCCCGCCAAACACGGCTGGCAAATTTTAACTGGCACACAGAATTATGATGGTTTTTATTACGCTCGACTGCGCAAAATATAACTATCGGCACGGTAATTGCTAAAAATCTCATACTATGTGCGCTATGTTTAGCGCATTTTTCATTGTACCGATATTTTGCATCGTATTTTTTTAATAGAGATAGTTCATGAGTAAATCAAATTTTGACACGTTGTTAAAACAAGCTAGAAATCAAGAAATGGATATTATGGCATTGCTTTCAACGGGGGAATTATTGACACCCGCAGAGCAAATTGACTTATATGAAGTATGGCTTGCGCATAATGACACGCCTATAAAATATGCGGCCTATTTTAATTTAGCGGTGGTGCTAGATCAGCAGAAATCACACGAAAAAGCAGAGCAAGCTTATCGTGATTCTATTGCCGTTCATCCTGATTTTTTGCAAGGTCAATTCAATTTAGGAGCCTTGTTTGAGCGTCAAAATCGCATTGAAGACGCGCTGAATCAATGGCGTAGTATTATTACTAATTATGAATATACGGCGATTTCTGATGAAGATAAAAAGATTTATATTTTAGCCTTAAACAGCTTGGGGCGTGTACTTGAAACAGAGCGTCAATTCAAAGAATCCGAGCAAATGCTGAGGCAAAGTTTGCTACTGAGTCCTGATCAGCCTAAAGTCATTTCACATTGGGTACATTTACGTCAAAAACAATGTGAATGGCCTGTTTATGAGCCGGTCATTGGCGTCTCAAAAGCCGCGATGATTGCCGGAACCTCTGCGCTGGCGATGTTGAGCGCGTCCAATAATCCTCAAGAGCAGCTGGAAAATTCACAAAGCTTTGTCAAAGAAAAAGTGGACATGAATTTACCCAATTTAGTGGAAAACCAAGCGCCTTATCAGCATGAAAAATTGCGTATAGGTTATTTATCCTCTGATTTTCGCACGCACGCGGTATCACTATTGACGGTGGAACTATTTGAACTTCATAACCGCGACAAGTTTGAAATCTATGGTTTTTGCTTTACACCACCTGACGATTCCGAGTTGCGTGGGCGTGTCATTAATGCGATGGATCACTTCATTTCTGTTTACGACATGAGTGATGAAGAGGCCGCAAAATGTATTCATGCACATGAAATTGATTTGCTCGTGGATTTGCAAGGCTTAACATCGGGTGTTCGCCCGAACATTTTGGCTTATCGCCCCGCACCTGTGCAAGTGACGTATCTAGGTTTTCCGGGTACGACTGCATTGCCGAATATCGATTATGTGATTGGTGATGAATTTTTAATTCCACCCGAATTAGTGCCGTATTTTAGCGAAACACCGCTTTATATGCCGCATGTGTTTCAAGTATCAGATAGAAAGCGTCCTGTTGGTGTTAAGCCGACGCGTGAAAGTTGCCACTTGCCAGATGATGCGTTTGTATTTTGCTCATTTAATAACAATTATAAAATTACCGAAGAGATGTTTGCTTGCTGGATGCGTATTTTAAAGCGTGTCCCCGATAGTGTCTTATGGTTGCTTGCAGATAACGAATGGGCGCATGACAATATGGTGAAATCAGCGCTTGCACATGGCGTTGAAAAAGAGCGTTTAATTTTTGCATCTCGCGTGACGCCAGCGGATTATTTGGCGCGTTACCGCGTGGCGGATATCTTTTTAGATTGTACGCCCTTCAACGGCGGTACAACGGCCAATGATGCGTTATTTATGGGGTTGCCTATTTTAACCCTATCAGGGAAAACCTTTGCCTCGCGCATGGCGGGCAGTTTGCTCCATTCACTTGGTCTTGACGAATTAATTACCTACACCTTTGAGGACTACGAAGAAAAAGCGGTGGCGTTGGCGGCAGATAGAGCGCACGTTGGCAATTTGCGTCTGAGCATTGAAGCGCGTCATTCAACTTGTCATTTATTTGACATGCCAAAACAAGTGCGTGACATTGAGAATTTGCTTGAAAAAGCGATTGCGCAAGGTATTCCAAGTAAAAATATGGCATCAAATTTACCGGTAAATACGTCAGAATATGCGATATTGAGTTTGTTTCACGGTATTATCATTCGCATGAAACGTACGCCAAAAGCCACCAGTGCGCCACACATTCATGCTGATTTCCAAGGGCATTCAGCGCGTATTACGCTTGACTCGTGCGAGATGACGCAAAGCAGTCTGCCAACCAAACAAGAAAGACTGGCGATTGCATGGGTTGAAATTCTATCGACACAACTAAAC
>JBDLQG010000091.1:0-8336 GCA_039800705.1 Pseudomonadota bacterium | reverse complement strand
GTTCGCACCACCTTGTTGAGCGATGTTAAGATCGCCTGTGCTAGTGATGTTTGCAGTGTTGTTGCTATCTGTGCCAGATGACAACTGAGCAACAGTGATGTCGCCATTAGTTGCAACAGTCAAATCATTGTTACCACCAGCTGTTTGGTCAACATTTACTGCGCCAGCAGTTGTGATATCAGCAGTGTTATTGCCAGAAGCTGATTGAGAAACGTTTACAGCACCATCAGTAGTGATAGTTGCGGCGTTGTTACCAGCAGCAGCGGTTTGTGTTAAATCAACGTTTGCTGTTTTACCAGCGTCAGCATTTGTTGCGATAGTTGCTGTGTTATCGCCAGCAGAAGCTGCTTGGCTAAGTGCTACGTCGCTTGTTGTGTTAATAGTTGCAGCATTAGCTACACCTGTTTGCACAACGTTTGCAGTTGTTGCGCTTGCATTGATAGTTAATGCGTTAGTTGCCAACTCACCTTGTTGCGTTACATTTGCAGCACCACTTGTAGTGATAGTTGCTGTGTTTGAAGTACCACCTGTTTGAGTTAAATCAACAGAAGTCAAACCTGCAAGTGTTGCCGCATTAGCAACTGAACCAGCTTGTGAAAGCACTGCAGCAGAATCTGCACCTTGAGCACCAGTTGCAGCTGTTGCAGAAGCAGGAGTAGCAGGCGCAGCGAAAGCAGTTGCGCCATAGATTGAAGCTAAAATTGCACTGACTAATAATGTTTTTTTCATAAAATCCTCGAAATAGTATATAGAAAATGGAATGCAATCATGTTGCTTATTTACAACTTTTTTGTAATCCATCTGCGATTCTATATAAAAAAAACAAAAAGGCAATTACGAAACGAATAGAAAAAAACAGATACAAAAAAAACGAGATTAATATTGAATTTATTATAAAAAATACGCAAATTGTTGTGTTTTTTTGTAAAAAAAATACGTTAAATTTGAATTTAAGGTGAACACTGAATGCGGCAATTTTTTATTGCGTTTGAGAAACGGAAACACTATTTCCTGAACCGTTAATTTGAAGTTTATACGAAAGTGAATCGCCCACTTGAGATTGCGTGACAGTATTGCTATCACCGATAATTTTAAGTTCAGCGCTGTTGTTGCTACCAATTTGTGTTTGAGAAACAAGATTCGAGTCACCTGTTACACTCATCGACGTCGTGTTCGCAAAACCATCGCCAGACATAGTCACTGAAGAATTGTTGCCATTTAATTCAATATTTGTTGATTGCGCTGCACCTGTTTGCGTACCACTAATGCTATTATCGGCACCGCTAATAGAAACGCTGAGTCGATTATCAAGGGTTGCGGGAACGTCTGAGCTTACTTGAGAAAGCGAACTGTTTGCTGTGTTGTATTTTATTTGCTCAATACTAACCAAAGCACTATCCCCCGCATTCGCTTGGGCGGAAAGTAGAAGGCAAGTAGCAAATAAAAAACCACGGTAGGACACAAATAGATTCAAGTAAGATGTGTAAACATGATGTTAATTTCGTTAAACATTCAGGGCGAATAATAAATGAGAATAAATAATAATTTGTTAAGTGTAAAGGTTTATCGTTATAGGGTATTTGCTTAATCGGTTTTTTTATTTTTTAATGATTTTGTCGATTTAATCGACAAAAGAAGGCGGAAAACCGTTCGCTATAAAAAGTTTCCTCTTTTGAATACGCTTTTAATATTCTATAATGAGCACTGATATTTTATTTTAAACTTTACTTTATGGAGATAATCAATGTCTGATGACGATTCCGCAATGCTCCGCAATCGAGCAATGATAGTGAACAACCTAGCCATGCTTGTGAAAAACAAATGTAACGTATCGGCTTCTTTGGGCGGAAAAGAAACGTTATTGACGGTGTTAATTGCCATTAATCATAAAGATGGAACAATTGTACTCGATTACGGTTCTTCTGATTATTTGAATAAGAAACTTTTAAGCGTTAAAAATCCAAAATTTAATACTGTTTTTAATGGTATTCAAGTGGCATTTCACGTTGATCAAGTAACAATCGGTAAATATAAAGGTGCCGATTGCTTTATGATTGAGATCCCTGACTCGCTTTATTGGTACAATCGCCGCGAATATTATCGTGTTGATACGCCAACGCTTAACCCAGCTTATATTGAAATCGAGCTTGCTGAGCCCGAAGAAGATGCAAAACTTGAATATAAAGAAGCTTTCGCATTGGCGACTGCAAAAATTCATCAAAAATTGTTGACTGATATTCAAAATGAAATTGCCGAAGAACAACAGGCGTGGCAGCGTGCATATCAAAAGATGACTATCGACTCGAAAATTAAAGCGAAGCGTGAGAGAGCTATTTTTGAAGAGGAACGTGAAGCGAACCCAATTGTACCTGATCCCAAATTGGCGAGAATTATTCGTTTAAGTTTGTCAGATATTAGTATGTCTGGATGTAAATTATTAAACACTGAGCCGGAGTTTTCGTATTTCTTGCAGGAGCAGACTATTTTTGATGATCGTCCTTTTGTGATGCCACACGTCACCGTCGATGTATCATTTAAAGTTGTTTCGGTGCGTTTAGGCGTAGCGTTTAGACCAGAAGATTTTGAAGAGTTAATCGGCGTGGAATTCTTAGATTTACCGCAATCAATCGAAGGTGCTATTTTGCGCTATGTGCAAGATATTGAGCGTCAAAGCGGATTGCTCAATAACGCTTAAAAATAAACGGATATTTATGATTAAAGTAATAAGGGGAGATATTTTTGATATCTCCCCTTATTTTGTTTAAAAAAATGCAGCGCTTTTGGTGATGGCTACCTTGACAATATAAATGAAACAAAGCACTGCCCCGCCAAAGGCAATCCACCTTTTTTCATCGGTACGTTTGAGCGTCATAATGCCAAGGCCAATAAAGCCGAAAAGTGCAATCACTTTTGCTTCAATCCAGCCATAGTCACCGGCTAACCATCCCCCTTGAATCGTCAAAAAAATTCCTGATAACAGCAGTAAACTGCTGATAATATGGGGAGCGATATTTATCCATTTCAGTTGCATTAATTCTGGACGAAATCGTGTGAGTGCAACGCGCCCTAAAAAGCTAATCAAAGCCAGCGCGACAAAAAGCAAGTGTAAATGTTTCATTAATTTTCTCGTTAAATAGGAATTAAAAACAGTGCTGCATAGCAACACCAATGTCAGTAAGTGCTGTCACGACTTCTACTCCAGCGATTTTAAGCGCGTGCATTTTACTTTCTGCTGTTCCCTTGCCAGCGGTGACAATCGCGCCCGCATGTCCCATACGCTTTCCTGCCGGTGCGGTTTGTCCTGCAATATAGGCAACTACTGGTTTTGTGACATGCGCTTTAATGTAGTCTGCGGCATCTTCTTCATCGCTACCGCCAATTTCACCCACCATGACAATGCCTTTCGTTTTAGTATCGGCTTCAAAGCGGCTGAGTACATCGATAAAATTCATCCCGTGTATGGGATCTCCACCAATCCCCACGCAGGTACTCTGCCCTAAACCTTGTTGCGTTGTTTGATGAACTGATTCATAGGTAAGTGTACCTGAACGCGATACGATACCAATGGAGCCGGCTTGATGAATAGAAGCGGGCATAATGCCAATTTTGCATTCATCAGGGGTAATAATGCCTGGGCAATTCGCGCCAATAAGGAGAGATTTTGTACCTTGCATCGCTGCTTTCACTCGCAGCATGTGCAGCGTTGGAATGCCTTCTGTAATACAGACAATAAGTTCAATGCCGGCTTCAAGTGCTTCTAAAATAGCATCTGCGGCAAAGAAAGGCGGAACATAGATGACGCTTGCCGTGGCGCCTGTCTGATTTACCGCTTCATCAACCGTATTGAACACGGGTAAACCCAAATGAGTTTGACCACCACGCTCAGGCGTAACACCGCCAACGAGTTTCGTGCCGTAATCAAGTGCCTGTTGCGAATGAAATGATCCTTGTTTACCAGTAAAACCTTGGCAAATAACGGTCGTATTTTTATCAATTAAAATGCTCATTTTGCAACTCCTTGAGCGAGAGCAACCACTTTTTGGGCAGCATCATTTAAATCATTGGCAGCATAAAGCTTGAATTGCGTGTTGCTGAGCAAGGCTCTGCCTTCACTTGCATTGGTGCCTTCTAAACGAACGACAACAGGCACATGCACATCAATTTGTGCCATGGCCGCTAAAATGCCTTCAGCAATAATGTCGCATTTCACAATTCCACCAAAAATATTGACTAAAACGGCTTTAACATTCCCATCAGCTAAAATTAACTTGAATGCTTCACATACTTTCTCAACATTGGTGCCACCACCAACATCGAGAAAATTGGCCGGTAAACCACCTTTTAATTTCACTAAATCCATGGTGGCCATTGCCAGTCCCGCGCCATTGACCATGCAGCCGATGTTACCTTCAAGGGCAATATAATTTAAGCCAAATTGCGCCGCTTCATGTTCTTTGGCATCCTCTTGGTTTACATCGCGTAATGCTAAAATGTCGGAGTGTAGCGCAAGCGCATTATCGTCAAAATTGATTTTGGCATCGAGCGCAATGAGTTCACCCGTTTGCGTTTCAATTAATGGATTGATTTCAATTTGACTCGCATCTTTCTCCAAAAACAAATTCATCATGCCGTGCATGATGACGTTGAGTTGTTTTTGCTGAGCCGCTTCAAGTTTGAGAGCGTATCCAATTTTTCGACAGTGACTGGGTTGTAAACCGGTTGCTGGATGGACGGTCACCGTAATGATTTCGTTAGGCATTTGATGTGCAATGGTTTCAATATCCATGCCACCTGCAGAGGATGCTACAAACACAAGGCGCTCCGCACGGCGTTCAACGAGTAAACTCAAATAAAGTTCGCGCTTAATAGGATACGTTTTTTCAATCAAAACACACTCAATAGGTAAACCATGTGCATCAGTTTGTTGTGTGATAAGGCGTTTGCCGAGTAAATCATTTGCCAATTTAAATACGTCACTAGGGGATTGAGCGACTTTGACGCCACCTACTTTTCCACGGCCACCTGCGTGTATTTGCGCTTTGACTACCCATGACGTGTGCGTTAATTCTTGCGCAATATGCTGTGCATCAAGCGCAGTCTTAGCAATGCGCCCTTCAGGAGTGGGAATAGCATAATGCTCAAAAAGCGTTTTCGCTTGGTATTCGTGAATGTTCATAGGCGGAAAATAGGATGCGCTAATAAAGAAAGGGAAAGTGGTCGCAGTAGCGTGTGACGGTTATATATCACACGCTACAAATGGCGAAACAAAAAACGTTTACGCTTCGTTTGCTGCTTGGTTGGCGTGGTAAGTGGCGTAAACATAAACAGGAATGTCTAAGTGACCTAATTTTTTCTCAATCAGGGGCAGTACATCAGCCCAATCTAAACCGCCTGCACCGGTTGCTATACGAGGTAGAGCAAGTGAAGTAAATTTTTCTTGTTCCACAATTTTCGCTAAGGCTTTGAGGGCGTGTTGAACATTTGTTAATGTTGCTTTGCCATGACGGTGATCGTGACTGTCTGCGCCTTCTTGCGTAATCAAATTAATAACGTGCTTGCCTTCAGCGCTAACCCATGCCCATGCTTCACCTGATTCAGGGTGATGCTGATGACACCAATGATGGAAATCTTTGTGCATGGCGGGATATAAATTATGGAGCGACAGTGCTAAACCTTTATCCATTGGATCATTAATGCCAACACCTTGCGCGATGGCGTGTGCGGTGCCGAGTAAAATATCGCCTTCTACTAAATGAATCATAGATTTTCCTTTTTTAGATTAAAAAATTATTATCGACACTGCATTTGCCAATAGTCAATCGTTAAATTATTGAGTAAATCGTCAATAAATTTTGTGGCATGGGCAAAATTTCTTCTTGCATTGTCGCTCAAACCCTCGCCAAGTTCAAAGCTTTCAGCGCCAATGGCGAGTAAAAAGCAAGGTGGTGGTTCTGTTTTTTTCATGGTTTGATAGACGTCGAGTACCGATGCCGGACTAATTGCGTGCGTTGTAAAACTGTTGTCACGCAAGGGTTTGAGTTGGGTAAACTCAAAAATTATTTCGCTTTTTACTGAGGCGTCGACAAATAAAACCAGTTCACGCTTTTCCAAATCCAGTGCATGCTCAATTTGCAGTTGAAAATCCGTGAGTAAATCGATACGTTCAAGTAAAAAATGCGTTTCAATATAGTTTAAAATCAACACGCCCAGTGCATCGTCACCACGACTTTCATTGCCATAACCGAACACTAACACCGGTTTTGTCATTGAATGCGCTCAATGTGGCCTGTATCGTGTTTGACTAATTTATCAATAATATCGCCTTTTGAATTCACCAGCTCAAGTTGCAGAGGCATTTTTCCGACCGCATGCGTGGCGCACGATAAACAGGGATCATACGCGCGAATAGCGACTTCTAAATTATTGAGCAGCGGCTCGGTAAGTTCTTGCCCAGAAAGATATTCAGCGGCCACTTGGCGTACGGATTCATTCATACCCATATTGTTACTGGTCGTTGAAACGATCAGATTTGCTTTGGTTACAATATCATTTTCATCGACTTGATAATGGTGAAATAACGTGCCACGTGTGGCTTCAATGACGCCAATACCTTCAAAACGACGCTCGCCTTTTACCGGTTCATCGTGGCGCAGAACATCCGCATCATTGAGCAACGTTTTAATGCTTTCGGCGCAATGCAACAACTCAATAAGTCGTGCCCAATGAAAAGCAAGTGTACTGTGTACCATCGCTTCGCCGCTATGGGCTTTAAATTCAACACGCTCACGTTCTGCAATAGGTGTATTGATATAGTCGCAATTATTCACGCGAGCGAGTGGTCCCACGCGATACCAACCGTCTTCTTTGCCAAGCGAAGTTAAATAGGGGAACTTCATATACGACCACGAGCGAACCTCTTCGTGAATATAATCGCTGTATTGGCAATAATCAATGTGATCAAAAAGCGTTTCACCTTGCGCATCTTTGACGCGAAGGCCACCGTGATAAAGCTCCAATGCGCCATCGGGTTGCACCATTCCTAAATAATTTGAACGTATGGTGCCAAAATGATCGTAATAGGGGAGGTTTGAGCGATGAACTTTTTTGACTAATTGAACTGACGCCACTGCCCAAGCAATAATCTGATCAATATCGGTGAGTAAATAATCGCGTTCTTCTTTGCTCAACGCTTTATTCATGCCACCTGCAATCGCACCAGTACCATGAATACGTTTACCCGATACCATGCGAATCACTTCTTGACCGTATTTGCGAAGTTTAACGCCTTGTAAACCAATATCAGGAAAATCATTTAAAACCGCTACGATAGAGCGTTTTTGAATCTCGCTTTCAAATCCAAATAATAAATCAGGGCTCGATAGGTGGAAAAAATGGAGTGCATGGGATTGCAACACTTGACCAAAATGGAGTAATTTACGCAATTTTGTTGCAGAAGTAGGTAGGTTTTCTGGATCGACACCCACGAGTTGATCAATGGCTTTTGCTGCGGCAAGATGATGACTGACAGGGCAAATGCCACATAGACGCTGAACTAAAACGGGTAATTCCCAATAAGGGCGACCTTGAATGAATTTTTCAAATCCACGGAATTCGACAATATGAAGACGTGCTTGCTGGACTTTATTATTTTCATCGAGGAGCAGTGTCACTTTACCGTGACCTTCAACGCGCGAAACCGGATCGATGACCACGCGCTTTAAATTATCCTTATTTTTGGCTGTTTCTAAATGTTCGTACATGACGCGTCCTCAAAAGAAGAATGACATTTTAAATAAAATTGTCGCAGTAAAATGCAAACAGTTCGTTTATTTTTTTTCAGCCTTTAAACGTTCAACCAATTCCTTTGCAGGTAAATATCCAGGAAAAATAGTGCCTTTCTCCGTCACTATCATGGGCGTGCCTTTCACATCAAAATCACCCGCCAGTGCCATGTGTTTATCAACGGGATTATCACAGGTTTTCATTTCAATTTTTTGATCTTTTTTCGCTGCCGTCAGTGCCGCATTTCTATCTTTTGCACACCAAACGGCAACGGCTTTATTATAAGAATCGGAGCCCTGACCAGCGCGTGGGTAAAACAAGTAGTTAATTTGAATGCCTTCAGCTAAATAAGTATCTAACTCAGAATGCAATTTGCGGCAGTATCCACAATCGATATCGGTGAAAACATAAACAGTATGCGAATGTATTTTAGGTTTGAAAATAATCATGTTATTTTCACCTAATTTTTCGAGAGCGACTTTTCGCACACCACTCAATTTTTCTTCAGTTAAATCGGTACGCGTTTGCGTATCAATTAAGCGACCTTGAAATAA
>JBDLQG010000090.1:0-8337 GCA_039800705.1 Pseudomonadota bacterium | reverse complement strand
CTCGGCGACGTCGCCCGGCCTGACGCGGGAATTGACGACGCTCTGCGGGGCGGCCGGGTTTCGCGCCCGCACAAGGGTCGTCGAAATCGCCGGCCGCTGCGCCCATTGCTCTATCTTTCCATGCGGAGGCACTGCTTTGTGCTGGCGCAGGTTGTTGATAAACTGGCGCTGGGTGACTTGGCGTAATTGGTGCAGGTGCTGGTGCCACATTTCTGGCAGGAGCAGAAGGTAAAGCCGAGCGGCTATAAGGCGCACTATAGGAAGGTTTACTGCCAAAAGAATTGCCACCACCAAGACGTTTTGCCTCTGCAGTTGATACAGCACCCAATGCGAGTGAAATCAAAACGAAACTATTCACAAAAATACGGGTTTTATTGGTCATAAAATTATTGAATTCCATTATAAGTAAACTAAATGTGGGGCGAAAAAATTCGCAAGGTTCACAACACGAATCTTACGCCATTTTTATCTTTAATCCAATGAAATGCCATAAGCTAAATCAGTTTCAGTATAAAACTCTGCGGCAATCCACAAATTTCCTACAGCGGCTAATTTATCATCTAAGTAAATCAAGGGCATGACTTCGCGTTGCCATGGCGGAATAGTGGCGTCTTGAAACAGTTTTTTCAAGTCATGATGACCTTGTCGATATGGTAGACGTATTTTTTCACCGCCTTGGCGCATTTTTAGCGTAATTCGCGCATTATCCCAATACGTTTTTGAAATGCCTTTGTGTTCAATGCTGAGTGTTAATTTCATATTATTCGACAGAATCAGAGAGTGATTTTTATTGCGCCATTCACAAGGCTCAAACGCCTCGCACTCCTTGCGCAAAGCCATTAATTTTCCATGATAACGCCGCAATGTGATGTCATGTAGTTTGAGTTGTGGCGAGTGATTTTCCTTTGCGCCAATCACGTCATTTAAAATACGCTCAATGGTGTTTTGTGAGGGCATTTTCATATCCAGTAATTCAAACCATTCACGTAATATCGAGCGCTGTTGTGTATCTGTGTAGATTTGTAGCAATGCAATATCAATTGACTGATCTGATTGATTTAAAACGTGTTGAAAATTCACCTTCGCTAGTGAAGACATAAATTCTTCAGATTGAGCGCAATGCAACGCGGATCGAGAAACCGTTTTATCAAGCGAAGGCCAGCGTGTTTTTAAAATGGGGATAATCTCTTTTCGTAAAAAATTTCGATCATAAACCGTATCTTGATTACTTGGATCTTCAATCCATTGCAAATGATGCGTTAACGCATAAGCATTAATATATTGTTTACTGACATGGAGCAGGGGACGTAGCATCCAGCCCGTCCCAAAATGGTTTTTTTCAGGCATTCCCGAAAGTCCACGCAACCCACTACCTCGAAAAAGTTGTAATAACACCGTCTCAAGTTGATCTTCTTGATGTTGTGCGAGAAGCAGCACGTCGTTTTCATTAATTAATGTTTGAAATGCAGTGTAGCGTGCATTACGGGCGGCCTCTTCGGGGCTTTCTCCTGAGTTAGCTGCCGCATTCACCGCGCACATTAAAAATTTTATATCTAAATCCTTGGTTATTTTTTCACCATGCTCCGCCCACGAATCGGCTAGCGTTTGTAATCCATGATGGATATATACAGCGATAATTTTGGGCTTTATATCAGGCAACATCGCACACGCGTGAAGTAAAACGTGTGAATCCACCCCCCCGCTGTAGCCAATATAAATGTTATTTGGAATATGAGGTAATTGCGTCAATGTTGCCTTGATGTGTTGCTCTACCGGACATTTTGCATTTTTCAATTCATTCTCCTACGTCTTGTCTTGAGATTTGCGTATCGTGGAACGATAATAACCTTTTTCAATGCTTTAGAAAAATGGAGAGTTTATGCGTAGTCGAGCCAGAATCTGGTTTTTTAGTCTATTTTTGTTAAGTTTTTTTAATTTGCCGGCGTTTGCTCAGTTGCCCGATTTTACCGAAATGGTCAAAACAAATGGTGGCGCAGTGGTTAATATTAGCACCACGCAAAAAGCACCGCCTGCTGGCTTGGAAAATGGAGCGGAAATGCCCGCTTTTCCAGAAGGCTCAATGCCGCCCGAATTAGAAGAATTATTTCGTCGATTCAATGAGCAACAGCAAGGTCAAGGTGGAGGTGGTGGCTATACACCTAAAGAGGCACGCTCATTGGGCTCAGGTTTTATTATTTCACAAGATGGTTATGTACTCACTAATTATCATGTTGTAAAAGATGCGGATGAAATTGTGGTGAAACTCTCTGATCGTCGCGAATTAAATGCCAGACTGATTGGTTCAGACGCACGTACTGACGTCGCTGTGTTGAAAATTGAAGCACATGATTTACCTGTTGTGACCATTGGTGCGCCTGATAAATTACAAGTCGGGGAGTGGGTACTTGCCATTGGTTCACCATTTGGTTTTGAGCAATCAGTAACCGCAGGTATTGTGAGCGCGAAAGGGCGTAGTTTACCTGGAGGTAATTATGTTCCGTTTATTCAAACTGACGTAGCCATTAATCCCGGAAACTCAGGCGGACCATTGTTTAACATGGATGGTAAAGTAGTTGGAATTAACTCACAAATTTACAGTCGTACCGGTGGATTTATGGGTTTATCGTTTGCGATACCAATGGACGTTGTGATGAACATCGTTGAGCAAATTAAACTCAAGGGTAAAGCTGCGCACGGCTGGTTAGGTGTTCAAATTCAGGACGTCACGCGTGAACTTGCTGAATCGTTTAATATGAAAAAACCACAAGGTGCCCTCGTTGCAAAGGTCATTCCTGCCGGACCTGCAGAGCAAGCGGGTGTGCAAATTGGTGATGTCATTACGGAATTTAATGGTCAAATTATTGATCATTCCGCAGATTTACCGCCAATGGTGGGTATTACACCGATTAATGAAACAGCTACCATTAAACTAATTCGCCAAGGTGAAGTCCGCACGCTGCATTTTACGGTAGGCGCATTACCTGAAGAAGAGGATAAATTAGCGTTAGCAAAAAGCCCTTCTGCTAAATCACCGGTGAACCAATTAGGTATTGTTGTCTCTGATTTAACCGGTGAACAGCGTCAACTATTGCAAATTCCACGCTATGGTGTGCTGATTCAAGAAGTCGGTAAAGGCGCGGCTCGTGAAGCTGGAATGCAACGCGGTGATGTGATTTTACGCATTCAAAATACAGTGGTACATGATACGAGCGATTTTGAAAAAATCGTGAGAAAGTTGCCTACTGGTGTGTCGATTTCACTCCTCGTTCAACGCCAAGGCAATCCTGTTTTCATTGCGTTGAAATTAAAATAATTCGCCAACAAATGTGAAAACAACAAGAAAGGGCAATCTTCGTGATTGCCTTTTTTTATTCTTAATTCGTCTTAACTCTAAATTTATGAAAACACCATTTTATTTTTTGTTACTCATTGCCTTGTTGTCTACGCTGAGTTTACAAGCACTTGCGGCAAAAAAAACAGCGAGTACTCCGCCAGCGATCCAAACTATTTCTATTGCTTATTTAACGCAGGAGCTAGCACAGCCAACTGAAATGTTGTCAAATTTGGATCCATTTATTAATGAAAAGGGGGCGGTAGGTGCTCAACTTGCTATCTCTGACAACAATACGACAGGCGAATTTACACATCAACAATTTGTTCTGCAAACGTTTATTGTCCCTGAAGATGGGGATGTAGCCGATACGTTTACCAAGCAAATTGCCACAAAATTTAACTATGTTGTGACCAATTTAAATGCAAAAAATACGCTCACTATTTCAACGTTAGCTGCAGATAAATCCATTTTATTTTTCGATGCAGGTACAAATGATGACGCATTGCGAGGTGAGCAATGCAAAAAAAATACGCTGCATTTACTGCCTAGTCGCGCCATGAAAGCAGATGCGCTTGCGCAGTATTTATTGAAAAAACGCTGGACAAAATGGTTTTTAGTGAGTGGAACGGCTCCTGAAGATGTGTTATTTGTGAATGCACTCAAACGAGCAGCCAAACGTTTTGGTACGAAAATTGTCGCGGAAAAAAAATGGGAACACACCTTTGACGCACGAAAAAGTGCTCAATCGGATGTTGCTGTTTTTACGCAAACCGATGATTATGACGTCTTAGTGGTGGCTGATGAACAAGGTTTATTTGGTGAATATCTGGACTATCGAACATGGTTAGCGCGACCTGTTGTAGGAACACAAGGATTAATTGCTACTGCATGGCACAAAACGCACGAACAATGGGGAGCAGCACAAATTCAAAATCGTTTTCAAGCACTCGCAAAACGCTCAATGGAAGAGCAGGATTACGGTGCATATTTAGCGGTTCGTGCTATTGGTGAAGCGGCAACACGCACAAAATCGAATGAATTAGAGGTATTAAGTAATTATTTGCGCAGTCCACAATTTACACTTCAAGGTTACAAAGGTAATCCACTTTCATTTCGAGCATGGGATGGTCAATTGCGGCAGTCTATTCTGCTTGTTGCACCTCGTTCATTTGTCGCAGCGGCACCAATTGAGGGATTTTTACACCCCAAAACAGAATTGGATACACTTGGATTTGATCAAAATGAATCCACTTGCCATTTCTAAATTAGGGAGTTTTCGTACATGACAAAAGTTGAAATTCTATGACCACTATAAAAGACGATGTTATTTGTTATTGCAGTGGCACCACCAAAGAGCAAATCAAAAATTTAATAACTACTAAAGGCATGAATGAACTTGATTTAATCTCAAGAGCAACGGGTGCATGTTCTGGGTGCGGAGCTTGCGATGTGGAGATAAATTATCTTTTAGCTGAGTATGGGCAGTTGAATTCTTGAAACATGTAAACCGAAAATTGAAATAAAGCAGAACATTGAGTTGTATTAGGTATTGCATAAGAGAGTGGGCATAACAGAATATTCAGGTTATGTTAAATTTTTAATTCACGAATAATTGCCAGAGCAGATAACATGGAAAAAATTTACAAGCTAGATGATCTCATTTTTGATAATCGATTTGTTGAGCAACTACCCGCTGATAGCGAAAGTGATAATGTATGCAGACAAGTGATGGGCGCGTGTTATTCTCGTGTTCTACCAACGCCTGTTCGAGATCCGAAAACGATTGTTGTGGCGCGTGAAGTGGCTGATTTACTGGATTTGAGCGAAGATGTTTTGATATCTGATGATTTTACACGTGTCTTTGCAGGCAATCGAATTGTTAAAGGAATGCAACCTTACGCCATGTGTTACGGTGGTCATCAATTTGGACAGTGGGCTGGTCAGCTTGGCGATGGTCGTGCTATTAATTTAGGTGAAGTAGTCAATGCTAAACAAGAACATTGGACCTTGCAATTAAAAGGTGCTGGTAAAACGCCTTATTCTCGACAATCTGACGGTCTAGCCGTGCTTCGCTCATCTGTACGTGAATTTATCTGTAGTGAAGCTATGGCTCATTTAGGCGTTCCCACTACTCGCGCGTTAAGTTTAGTATTAACAGGTGAGAAGGTATGGCGTGATATGTTTTATGATGGGAACGGTGCGTATGAGTCCGGCGCAATTGTTTGTCGCGTAGCACCTTCTTTTACGCGATTTGGAAATTTTCAAATTTTTTCGTCGCGTGGTGAGATTGAATTGCTTAAGCAACTTGTTGATTTTACGATATGCACTGATTTTCCGCAATTGGGCGAACCTTCTGTAGCGGTGTATTTGGATTGGTTCTCTCAGGTTTGCTTATCAACAGCACAAATGGTGGTACATTGGCAGCGAGTTGGTTTTGTTCATGGTGTAATGAATACGGATAATATGTCAATTCTTGGGTTAACCATTGATTATGGCCCTTACGGTTGGCTAGAGGATTTCAATTTGAAATGGACACCAAATACCACAGATGGCGAATTGAAGCGTTATTGTTTTGGTAATCAACCTAAAATGGCATTTTGGAATTTAGCACAATTAGCTAATGCGATTTATCCTTTGATTGGCTGTGCAAAATCGTTGCAAACCATACTCAATGAAAGTTATACGCAACATTTTCAACAGGGCTGGCAGCGTATGATGGTTGAAAAATTGGGATTGTCTAATTTTCAAGTAGAAACGGATGATGATTTATTATCCGAATTAACGCATTTATTGCAATTAACGCAAACGGATATGACACTTTTTTATCGGCAATTAGCCAAAGTAGACTTTTCTGCTGAATTTGATACGTTAAATCTATCATTACTCGATGAGGCGTATTACACGCCAACCACACTGGATAATGAATATAAAAAAATACGCCTAGTTTGGCTAGAAAAATATTACAACAGACTACGAAACGAAGGCATTAGCGAAGTTGAGCGTGTATCGAGAATGAATGCGGTTAATCCGCTTTATGTACCGAGAAATTATTTGTTGCAGAATGCTATAGATGATGCGAATAACGGTAACTATGAAGAAATTCATCAATTACTTGAGGTGTTTCGCTCACCATATCAAGAGAATAGTCGGTGGGTAAAATACACTCAAAAACGACCAGCATGGGCAAATGAGAAAGCCGGCTGCTCGATGCTTTCATGTAGTTCGTGATGTTTTAATGTGCGTATTGAGTATCGAGAGTGCCGATACTCAATAACAAGTTTGGTCGTAGACTAACGACTAAACACCGTTTGGAAAATCGTAGCTGTAGTGTTTACGCAAAGGCTTGACCACTTCCCATTGACTATCAAGTCCTGCGTGAAAAGAGACTAAATCACCAGGAACAATACGAACAGGCTCACCATTAGCAGGCGTGACTAAAATTTCACCTTCAAGGATATACGCGCACTCTGTTTCATCAAAATCGATAGGGAACTTTGAAATTTCTTTTTCCCAAATTTCCCAACCAGCAACGCCTAATTCTTTAAGACGATCTTCACTTGGATTGTGTTCAATTGTAATTTTGCTCATATTTTTCCTTAACGATAAATGGTTTGAGTGCTAATTTTAGCAGTCAAGCACACATTAGGCTATTATTTCAGTGTTGTTTAATAGCCGCGCGACCTGACCTCTGACGGACTCGCGCCATATTGCAACCCAAACTGTTTTGAAAATTCACCAGCATGATTAAACCCGCAACGTAGAGCAATACAGAAAATCGTGGTAGATTTATTTTCAGGTGCAAGTAATTCTAAATAAACCAATTTTAAGCGTTCTTTGCGTATCCACTCAACAGGTGTGCAGTTAAAGCGTTTTTTGAATTGGTATTGCAGCGTTCGTACAGATAACCCACTTTGTGCTTCTAAGTCTGGCAATGTAATAACACCGCGTAAATTTGCTAAAATATAGTCGCAAACTGCGTCAAGTTTACTATCTCCGCGTGGAGTAGGAGGTAAAGACGTTATAGGTCCAAAGATTGACGGCAATAACTCAGGTTTGAGTAAGAACACCATGTACCGATAAAATAAATCCTCCATGCCAAGCAAACGCAATATTTCAGGGTGCGCATGGTTATTAATGATGACGTTGTGTAAATGTCGCAATGTAATATCAAAAGAGAACGTCGGATGCGGATTGAGATGCAAATGTCGATCATTGGAAAAATTAATGTCCGACGCCTCTTGCGATCCAATCATTATTTTGGCGGTTTTGATTAACTGTAATCTATCAAAATAAATGTTGATTCCGCTGTAATTAATCGTTTTTGACACAAATTTAGCATCAGATAAAAATATTCCCGTATGGCCAGCACGTGCTTCAAGTTTACTCCCTTGATTTTCATACGCCACGCTGCCGGTAATCGGCAGCATAATATGACTTGCTGTATGGCTGATGTTAGCATTCATCGGCAAATTAGCACCTGCTGATAAGGTAATACTGCCTAAATGACAACAAAACGATTTTGATGTATAGGGATGAAGTGCGCTAGTTCCTTCCGTAATATGGCGTTTACCTGTGTTGGAATCGCTAAGTCCATCCGGACGAATATAGAGATTATCAGTATGTAAAGCTTGGAGCATATTAAAGCCTCGGGTGTTTAATAATTTTTTCGTATTATTGTGTACCTTTGAGCATTCAACAATCCTGCTAACGCATGATCTAAAAGAAATTATTGAAAATTTAATGACAATAATGGAGTCGCTAATTATCAATATTAAGTATGTGCGTAGCGTTATCTGGCATTAAAAATCGATTGTGTAAAATCGATATTTTTTTAATCGTATGGCTTTTAAGGATTTCTACGCACTATTTTGATGTAGAATACTGGGAATTTATTTTTATCAAGACCTGTATGTATAAAAAATGATGTTACTTACTTCGCTATTAGAAAAAAAATCACTGGGCACTAAACTTTTTTTAGCCGTAAGTTATGGGATAGTGATTAT
>JBDLQG010000089.1:0-8348 GCA_039800705.1 Pseudomonadota bacterium | reverse complement strand
CTTTAACGTTAATTACTTATTCTAAATTAGCGTGTCTTGAACGCATAATCTCTTCTGGAATCCCCTTCTCATGAATAATATGAGAAATGGTAGACTCTAAAAAGAGTAATGTTGAAAGTTCAAATACGGTTCCCATCGGCATTCCAACAACTTTGCCATACAAATCAGAACGACCAATTTGGAACACACCGTCTGCCATATCACCAATAGTTGATTTTGATTGCGCTGAAATCAACATGATTTTAGCGCCAATGTTTTTCGCACTTTTAGTGAACGCAACCAGCTGTTCGGTTTCGCCTGAACCTGAAATGACAATCAACAAATCGCCTTTTTGAATACTTGGGGTAACGATTTCACCGACAACGTTAACGTTGTAACCACCATGCACCAACCGCATCGCAAAGAAATTGCCGACAAGTTTTGAACGACCTGCGCCCGCAATGAAAATGCGACCCGCTTCGTCGAGCATAGCAGTCAGTTTTTCATCGTATGATTCCTCAGTTGCTTCAAGGATGCCTGTGATTTTTTCTAAGATAAGCTCTTGGTGCATAAGGATTCCTAATTAAACCGCGTCTACTAATTCACGAATTTCACGTGCTGATTCTGCTGGAGATGCTGCACCGTAAATTGCTGCACCAACAACAATGATGCTAGCGCCAGCGCGAACAACGTCTTGAACAGTTTTAGCGTTAATGCCACCGGCAACTGAAATGCGTGCGCCTAAACCTAAGCTAGCAATTGCATTCAAATCAGCAAATGGTGTGTGACCTGCCGCTTGCGCGTCTAAGCCTGTGTGAATACCTAAAATTTGTGCACCAGCTTCAACAGAAGCGCGTGCGCAAGCTGCTTTGTCATCAACATTGATTAAATCAATTTGAACTTCAGCTGCGTTTGCATGAGCGGCTTTAATAACACCTTTGATTGTCGCTAAACCAGAAACACCTAAAACTGTTACGATGTCTGCGCCAGCTGCGTAAAAAGGAGTTGCTTCGTATTCGCCAGCATCCATTGTTTTTAAGTCAACTAACAATAATTTGTCAGAAAATTCTGCACGCAACGCTTTAACTAAGTTAATACCGTTGTGTTTAATGCAAGGTGTGCCGATTTCGAAAATATCAACAAAAGGCGCAACTTGTCTTGCTAACGAAATTGTTGCATCGAAATCTAATGAATCTAATGCCATTTGAATTAATGGTCTTGCCATGATGTACACTCCAAAAAAGTTATAGTTATAGTTAATTGTTACGCTAATTTATGCGGGGTTAACTTTAAAGTAGAAATGGTAGGCGTGTCAATGCAAAATGTATCTAATCCTTCTCCCCGTTATCACGCAGTGTCACTGTACGGTTAAACACTAATTTATCGCAAGTACTATCTAAATCTAAACAAAAATAGCCAGTACGTTCAAATTGATAACGATTTTCAAGTGTTGCAAGGCGTAAACTCGCTTCAACACGACAATCCCTTAAAATTTGCAATGAATGCGGATTAACCACATCTAAAAAATTTTCTTCATTATCAGGTTGCGCTACGGTAAACAAACGATCATACAAACGAATTTCTGCAGGGCAAGAGTGCGCTGATGATACCCAATGAATAACCCCTTTTGCTTTACGACCTTCGGGATTCTTGCCCAATGTATTTTCGTCATAAGTACAACGCAATTCAATAATATCACCTGTATCATTCTTAATCACTTCATCGCAACGAATGACATAAGCGCCACGCAAACGCACTTCCTCACCTTGAATTAAACGCTTATATTTTGGCGGTGGGTTTTCAGAAAAATCATCGCGTTCAATGAAAATTGTTTTAGAAAATGGCACAATACGTTTACCTAATTCTTCTCGCTGTGGATGATTACTGACCTCTAAATTTTCCACTTTATCTTCTGGATAATTAGTTATCACAATACGTAGGGGATTAAGGACTGCCATAGCACGAAACGCGTTCGTATTGAGATCTTCACGAATGCAATACTCCAAAACACCCATCTCAATCCACGAATTTTGCTTGGTAATCCCAATGCGTTCACAAAAATCTTTAATTGCCTGAGGCGTAAAACCTGCGCGACGCAATCCCGCAATCGTTGGCATACGCGGATCATCCCAACCTGACACATGCTTTTCTGTCACCAGTTGATTTAGTTTACGCTTACTTACAATCGTATATTCAAGCTGTAAACGTGCAAATTCAATTTGCTGTGGGTGACAAGGTGTTTGAAGCTTATTTAGCACCCAATCGTACAGTGGACGATGATCTTCGAATTCTAAAGTACAAAGTGAATGGGTAATTCCCTCGATTGCATCTGAAATACAATGCGTGTAATCGTACATTGGGTAAATACACCACGCATCGCCGGTACGTTGATGATGAACGCGACGAATACGGTAAATAGCGGGGTCGCGCAAATTGATATTAGGAGAAGCCATATCTATTTTCGCACGCAATACATATTGTCCATCCGCAAATTCACCCGCACGCATACGCGCAAATAAATCCAAATTTTCTTCAATAGAGCGACTGCGATCTGGACTTTCTCTGCCCGGTTGCGTCAATGTGCCGCGATAAAGGCGAATATCTTCAGCCGATAAACTGTCAACATACGCTAAATTATGCTTAATTAATTCAACTGCGTATTGATACAACTGTTCAAAATAATCTGACGCATGACAGAGCTCCGTCCATTGAAAGCCTAGCCATGAAACGTCACGTTTAATAGACTCCATGTATTCAATACTTTCTTTTTCTGGATTCGTATCATCAAATCGCAGATTGCACTTACCATTATTTTCTAAAGCCGTTCCAAAATTTAAACAAATAGACTTTGCATGACCGATATGCAGATAACCATTTGGCTCTGGCGGAAAACGAGTGACGACGTTGCCGTTGTGTTTATTTGTCTGTAAATCATGCGCGACGATTTGGCGGATAAAATGTGAAGGTGGTGAAAGTTCGGTTTTTTGCATAATTATGGTTAATTTCAAGAAAAAATATAAACAAACAACGCGATAAACTGCGTCAAATCGATGATTTTCCACCATAGTAAAGCAATCTGTTTCGTCTAACAAGGCATGAAGTTGTAGATAAATTTTACAAGTCATCGGTGAATTGTACCTTGTTCAAGCCTTTAGATTGTTTTACTATTCGCCCCGCTTTGCCCTTTTGGTAAAGTCAAAACATGGAAATTTGATAAATTTAATGAATTCTTTACCTTTGCTCTTACAAATTATTATTTTTACCGCAGTGGGTGGCGTGTTAAGCGTTTTAGCGGCAGGATTATTTTTACTTCTTCCCCCAAAGCAGCGCAATCATGTCCTGCCACATGGGATTAGCTTTGCTATTGGCGCATTGCTCGCGGTCGCATTTTGGGGGCTTATTCCCGAAGCCTTTGAGCATGCTAAACCCGATCAAATACAATTACTATCGGGCACAATTTTAGCGGGCATCTTAGGATTTTTTGTGCTTGAAAAATTGTTAATTTGGCGTCATTGCCACTTTGGTGAATGCGAAGCGCACGGTGATGATGAACATCAACATCCAGAAAATTATGAGCACGGTCACAACACGCATTCACACAGTCATGGCGCAAAAACAGCCGGCATTTTCATTATTTTAGGGGATAGTATCCACAATTTTGTGGATGGCGTATTGATTGCGGCTGCATTTTTAATGGATCCACATTTAGGTATTGTGACCAGTTTAGCTGTAGCTACCCATGAAATTCCACAAGAAGTAGGCGATTTTGCAATTTTGCTACAAAGTGGTTATTCACAGCGCAAAGCACTTTTTTACAACGTACTCTCGAGTTTAACAACGGTTATTGGTGGTGTACTCGCCTATTTTAGTTTAGAAACACTCCATGACAGCTTGCCTTATTTTCTGGCATTAGCTGCGTCTAGTTTTATCTATATTGCCGTTGCAGATTTAATTCCTTCTCTACACAAACGCACCGATATAAAAACCTCACTTCAACAAATTACCTTAATTGGCGCGGGTGTTGCGCTCATTTGCACACTTCAAAATTTTGCACACCATGTTGAATTGTAGTAAATATCGACTTTACGATAATTGACTATTTTAGTTGGTTAAGTATAGTTAAGCATCTTTTTATTTTTTCCTTTAAGGATATTACCCATGCGTTTAACTACTAAAGGCCGATATGCGGTGACGGCTATGTTGGATTTGGTACTTCACAGCCAAAATACGCCCGTCACATTAACTGAAATTGCAACCCGACAAACCATTTCCCTATCTTACCTAGAGCAATTATTTTCACGATTGCGTAAAGCTGATTTAGTAAAAGGCGTTCGCGGACCTGGAGGCGGCTATAGATTACGCCAAACTCCTGATTTAATTAGCATAGCATCCATTATTGAAGCTGTTAATGAGCCTATCGACTCGACAAAATGTGGTGGTGAAGAAAACTGTCAACACGATAGCGTTTGCCTCACACACGATTTATGGGCAGGATTAAGTGATCATATTCAAGATTATTTATCAAAAATTACGCTGGCAGATTTAATTGCGCAACGTGATGACCGTCGCAATACAACAAAATGTAGTGAAGCCATTGTCAAGTTTGATAAACCACTTAAATACGGTTAAAACATAAATTTAATCTGAATAAAAAACCGCCCATGCGGCGGTTTTTATTCCCGCTTACGTGCATGAATTAAAAAAAATTAGTAGGTAATTCGTACTGCACTCTGGCCTAACCATAACCTTAAGTGATGCAGCAAGTCATCTTTTGCATTTACGCGCCACGCTTCGCCTAATTGAACCTTTGCGCGAGTTTTTTCTGCGCTATAATCAATTGTCACAAGCGTATTTCCGCCCTTAAATTCACTTAACAACTGCTTGAGCTTGTCCAAATTTTTCGCTGCATCAGCATGATTATGCGGCCATTTCAGATGGATTTCTTTTCTCGCTTGCTCAATAGGGTATATATGCTCAATTTTCAACAAAGGGATATTTAAATAACTATCAATGGCTAAATTACCTTCTGCAATTAAAAGTTTATCTCGAAAAGCGGGGGAAAACATAGCTTGATTAAGCTCAAAACTTTCACGCTGTGCACTCATTTCAAGGCGTCCTGTATTGTCGTCAAATATCACAGAGCCACGCAACTTGCCTTGTTTGTTTTGCCGAATACCAATCTCAATAGCAAGTCCTGCGACCCGCACTGTCGTATTCCATTGATTTGGCGACAATTCATCCAGTAATCGCGCAATATTTTTAGGTGCAATTAACTGTAATTCGTTCGCATATTGGTCAATGGGATGACCTGTTAAAAACAAACCTAATACCGCTTTTTCCTCGGAAAATCGCACGCTCTCAGACCATGGTTCAACAACCGCTGTATACGTTGGCGTTTCACTCTCCTCACTTGATACCTCGCCGCCTAAACCAAACAAATCACTCTGCCCTACCGCTTTCATGCGTGTGTGATGCTCGGCTACTTTTAAAATAGTGGGCAATTCAGCTAGATGCGCAGCACGATTGTCATCAAACTCATCAAACGCACCCGCACGAATAAGTGCTTCTAGTACGCGACGATTAAATTTGCGTAAATCTACACGTTGACATAAATCATATAAATTCAAAAAAACGCCATTATTGTCACGCTCACTGAGCATATCTAAAATCGCATTCTCGCCTGCCCCTTTGATGGCACCCAATCCATAAATCAAATCATCATTGTCGTTGACGGTAAATTTATAATGCGACACGTTTATTGATGGCGCAATAATGTTTAGCTTCATTTGCCGGCACTCATCAAGCGCAATGACGACTTTGTCTGTATTGTCCATATCCGCAGATAACACAGCCGCCATGAAAGCAGCTGGATGATGTGCTTTTAACCACGCTGTTTGATACGCAACCAGTGCGTAAGCAGCTGAATGCGATTTGTTGAAACCGTATCCAGAAAATTTATCGACTAAATCAAAAATGTAATTGGCAATTTCGTCACTGACACCATTCGTCAATGCGCCACTAACAAAGACATCGCGTTGCTTTGCCATTTCTTTGGCGTCTTTTTTACCCATCGCGCGACGTAAAATATCCGCGCCACCGAGCGTATAACCCGATAATTCACGGGCAATTTGCATGACTTGTTCTTGATATAAAATAACGCCATTAGTGGGCTCAAGAATAGGCTCAAGTAGTGGATGCGCATATTCAGCGGCTTTGGTTTTATGTTTTACATTCACATAATCATCCACCATACCCGACTCTAAAGGCCCGGGACGATACAGCGCAACGAGCGCGATAATATCGTTAAAACAATCTGGTTTTAGTTTTTTAATAAGCTCTTTCATTCCACGCGATTCCAATTGGAATACCGCTGTGGTCAGCCCTTTTTTGAGCAATTCATACGAATTATAGTCATCACGTGCAATGGCACTAATATCAACAAGTGGCCTGCCTAACTTTTTCTGTTTTGCATTGATTGTCTGTAACGCCCAATCGATAATGGTAAGCGTGCGTAGACCTAAAAAGTCAAACTTCACAAGCCCGACAGATTCCACATCGTTTTTATCGAATTGTGTGACTAAATTATTTCCTTCAATATCACAATAAAGTGGCGTGAAATCCGTTAATTTTGTTGGCGCAATCACGACGCCACCAGCGTGTTTACCCGCGTTTCGTGTTGTACCTTCCAGCGAAAGTGCCATATCAATAAGGGATTTGACATCTTCTTCTGTATCGTAGGCCTGCTTAAGATCAGGACTACTTTTCAGCGCATCGGAAAGTGTAATACCAATTTCCATGGGAATTAGTTTTGCGAGTCTATCCACAAAGCCATACGATAAACCAAGCACGCGCCCTACATCTCGAATCACCGCTTTTGCTGCCATGGAGCCATAAGTGATAATTTGCGACACTTGATTTCGCCCATAACACTCAGCAACATAATCAATCACTTCATCGCGGCGATCCATACAAAAATCGATATCAAAGTCGGGCATCGAAATACGTTCGGGATTTAAAAATCGCTCAAATAACAACTCAAACTCAATCGGATCTAAATCCGTAATTTTTAGTGCATACGCGACGAGCGAGCCTGCGCCCGATCCGCGCCCTGGGCCAACAGGAATATCATGATTTTTTGCCCATTGGATAAAATCCGCAACAATCATAAAATAACCTGAAAATCCCATTTGGGTAATCACGTCGAGCTCAATTTTAAGCCGGTCTAAATAAACGGCTTCATTTTCACTTTGACTGCCACTCCCCGTTAACGGATATTTTTCAAAACGCTCACGCAACCCTTTTTCGGACTCACTAATAATAAAATCATTGATTGTCATGCCTTCAGGCACGGGAAAATCAGGCAGAAAGTTTTTACCTAACGTCAGCGTTAAATTGCAGCGTTTTGCAATGTGTACCGTATTTTCAATGGCTTCGGGATAATCAGCAAATAACGCCACCATGTCATCTTCACTGCGTAAATACTGCTGATTGGTATAATCTTTTGGACGACGGGGGTCATCAAGAACGCGCCCTTGGTTAATACACACGCGTACTTCATGAGCAGCAAAATCACTTTCTTTTAGAAAACGAACGTCATTCGTAGCAACAACTGGCAAGACCGTCTCCGCCGCTAAATCTGCCACTAGGGCAATATAGAGTTCTTCATTAACCTTTCCAACGCGCTGAAGTTCCAAATAAAAACGATTTGGAAATAAATTTTTCCAATACATTGCAAGCGTTTTGGCTTGCTCCTTATTTTCATTAAGTAACGCCTTGCCAATATCACCCTGCATAGCGCCTGAAAGTGCAATTAACCCCGTATTATTCTGCTCGATCCATTCACGCTGCAGTATAGGCACACCGTCTTTATTTTGGCCTTGTTGATAAGCCTGCGATACTAATTCAGTGAGCGTGATATAACCCGTGTGGTTCATCGCTAAAAAAGTTAAACGATATGGCAACTCCGGCGCATCTGTATTAGCAACAAGGACATCTGCACCTGCGATTGGCTTGATACCTTGCGCAATAGTTGCTTTATACAATTTCACCAAACCAAATAAATTTACGTGATCTGTCAACGCAATGGCTGGCATGTTGAACTCAGTTAATTGCTTTATCAGTGGTTTAATCTTTACTAAACCATCAATTAACGAAAATTCGCTGTGAACTCTAAGATGAATAAATCGTGGCTGCATGAAATTTTGGTGTAAAAAGAAAGGAGGAATCGACTTTAGAATGTGCATAATCATAACTGAATTTAGAGCGTCGATGTTACCGACGCATTTATGCGCTATAATGTAAAAAATTTCCTTTTGGCCTTTAATAAAAAAAAGAATGAGTTCATCTTCTCAAAACCCAACAATTGATTT
>JBDLQG010000088.1:0-8380 GCA_039800705.1 Pseudomonadota bacterium | reverse complement strand
GGGATTGATTTAAAATTAGGACGTCGCGTGGTGGAGATTACCAAGGATGCTATTTTGACGCATGATGGTGAAGTGATTGAAGCGCAAATGAAAGTTTGGGCGGCCGGTATCAAAGCACCTGATTGGCTTGGACATTTAGATGGGTTAAATACCAATAGCATTAATCAACTCATTGTGGATAAAACACTCAAAACCAATGATAATGCAATCTTTGCTATGGGGGATTGCGCAGCATGCGTTTGGGATGGTCATGATGAAAATGTACCACCACGCGCCCAAGCTGCGCATCAGCAAGCAACGACATTGGCAAAAACATTGGTCAACCGCTTAAAAGGTGGCAATGCTGCCGAATTTGTATATTATGACTATGGCTCACTTGTTTCGCTTGGAAAATATACCACTGTGGGCAACCTAATGGGCAATTTAATGGGGTCAGTGAGTATTGGCGGCTTTATTGCCAAAATTGTGTATTTGTCCCTGTATAAAATGCACCAAATTGCGATTCACGGGTATTTCCGTACATTCATGTTAACACTATCGAATCTGTTTAGACGTACAACACACGCTAAAATAAAGATGCATTAGTTTTAGTTGAATACTTTCTTTTACATCACACAATCATTTAAAAAAATAAAAAATAATCATGTTTGAAATTGAATACGAATTCCGAGAAGAAGACTTAATTCACTTTAATGAAGTGCAATTTACCCGAAATGAAGATATCCAAGCGAATATCCGTAAAAATCGCTGGTTAGTCCCTGCTGTAATGGGGTTAATTGGTGGATTTTATTATTTCTACTATGGCGATAGAAATTCCTCTGCCTATATACTGGTTATTGCAGCGCTTTGGGGATGGTTGTCGCCTAAGGTGATGATGCTCGATTTACGTCGGCAGATTCTCGATAATTATACCGCCAAAGAAAAAAATGCCATGTTTGGTGTTTACACGCTCACTATCGACCCTGCGCAAGCGAATTATTTATTAGAAAAATCACCTAGCGGTAAACATAAAATGTTATGGGAAGATTTAGTGCGTGTTGAATACAGTAAACATTATATTTATATCTACATTTCATTAAGCACGGCACTGGTCATTCCATTGGAAACCATTAAAAGTGGCGATGTTATTGCTTTTGCAGAACAAGCTGAAAAAATGATTGAGCGAGCATCATAAAAAAACTATGCTAAATTTTAGGAACATTACGCTACGTCGCGGCACACGCGTTTTATTTTCAAATGCGACATTTATTCTGCATAGTGGACAAAAAATCGGATTTACGGGTGCGAATGGCGCAGGAAAATCGAGTTTGTTTGCGATGGTGAAAAATGAATTGCACGCAGATGAAGGCGATTTTAGTATGCCGCCTAATTTAGCGGTTGCGCATGTTGCACAGGAAATGCCTGCGACTGAGTGTAGCGCTCTTGATTATGTTATGGACGGTGATGTTGAATTACGCCAATTAGAAGCGCAGCTAAAAATAGCTGAACAAGCGCATGACGGCTTAAAGCAAGCTGAACTCCATGCTGCATTAGACGTCATTGGTGGATATAGTGCCGCGTCGCGTGCCGCGCGTTTGCTCGATGGCTTAGGATTTAGTGCGCCCAAAATGCAGCAAGCAGTGAGTTCGTTTTCAGGTGGCTGGCGAATGCGTTTAAATTTAGCGCAAGCGTTGATGTGTCGCTCAGATGTTTTATTGCTAGACGAACCCACAAACCATTTGGATTTAGATGCTGTTTTGTGGCTACAAGAGTGGCTTTCGTATTATGCGGGTACGCTACTGTTAATTTCTCATGATCGGGATTTTCTCGATACAATTACGGATCATATCGTCAATATCGAACAAGGAAAGGCGGATATTTATACGGGTAATTATTCTGATTTTGAGCGGATGCGTGCGGAAAAATTAGCGCAGCAACAAACAGCGTATCAAAAACAACAACGTGAAATTGCCCATATTCAAAGCTTTGTCACACGCTTTAAAGCGCAAGCAACTAAAGCAAGACAAGCTCAAAGCCGAATAAAAGCATTAGAGCGTATGGAATTAATTGCCATGGCGCATGTGGATTCACCGTTTAATTTCACGTTTCCTGCGCCTAAAAAAATGCCAAATCCGCTGCTCACACTTGACAGCGTGTCGATAGGCTACAACAGCGACAAAACGATTTTGCCTAAAGTGAGCTTGAGCATTGCCGCAGGTGATCGAATTGGTTTACTTGGTTCAAACGGGGCTGGGAAATCAAGTTTACTCAAAACACTAGCAGGTGAGTTGAAACCCTTACTTGGTGAGCGCCGTGAAGCTGAAACGCTCAACATGGGGTATTTTGCTCAGCATCAACTTGAGCAGTTGCATCTTGACGAAAGTCCACTTTGGCATTTTCAGCAAATTGATAAACAAGCTACTGAAAAAGAGCTCCGTAATTTTTTGGGCGGATTTGATTTTTGTGGCGATAAAGTTGTTGAAATGGTGAAGCCTTTTTCTGGTGGTGAAAAAGCACGTTTAGTTTTAGCGCTTCTTGTATATCAAAACCCTAATTTATTATTACTTGATGAGCCAACCAACCATTTAGATTTGGATATGTGTCATGCGTTAAGTGTTGCATTGCAAGATTTTCAAGGCGCTATGGTCGTTGTATCGCATGATCGACACCTGTTGCGTTCTGTCACCGATACCTTGTTACTTGTTAGTGATGGAAAAGTGGTACCATTTGACGGCGATTTGGATGATTACCGTGCGTTACTTAGCGAGCAGAAACGTAAAAATGCCACGCAGAACAGTGCATCCGATAAAACGGACTCCATGTCACGTAAAGATCAACGTAAAATTGATGCTGAGCGCCGCCAAAAGCAAAAACCGCTACTGGATGCACTCAAAAAAGCGGAAACAACTGTTGAAAAATACTATAGTCAACAACGAGAATTGGAGTCACAACTTGCTGAAAGCGATATTTACGCTGAAAGCGAAAAAGGACGATTGCGTGAGGTTTTAGAGCGCAAAGCGCAAATTGATAAAGCGTTGGATGCAGCAGAGCAAACTTGGATGGAATTACAAGAACAAATCGATCTTTGCGACGCCTAATGTTGTGAGATGCAATGAAATAACACGCAAATGAAATAAACTCGTAAAATACGTAACACTTAAAAAACTTTCCCTTCCCCCTCGCTTACTTTTAGCTTATGAATTTACGGAAAATTTTTACGACAGTCTCTGTCCTTATGACCGTTGCTTGTGCAACACCCGCTAATATTAAAAAAGAAACACCACCAAAGAAAACAGATAAATTTGAGTCGTGGAATCGTCAAATACTTTCATTTAATGAAGATGTTGATGATGCTATCTTAAAACCGATGGCAAAGGGGTATATGTCAGCGACATCGACAGATGTCGAAAAAGGCGTAACCAATTTTTTTAGTAATATTGATGATATTGGCGTTGCTGTCAACGATTTGCTGCAATTTAAAATTACGCAAGGCAGTATGGATATGAGTCGGTTTGTGGTGAATACAACTGCGGGCGGACTGGGTGTTTTTGACGTGGCACAAATGATTGATTTACCTAAGCACAACGAAGATTTCGGGCAAACATTAGGTTTTTGGGGGGTGCCGTCAGGTGATTATTTAATGTTGCCGTTTGTTGGACCGAGTTCGCCTCGTGAAGCGGTTGGATTACTTGGCGACGCGCTACTTAATCCATTTAATTATACGTTTATTTTCGGTGGCGGTGTTGCGGTGTCTGCAGCAACAACTAGCTTGAGTGTGCTCGATGTCACCAATACACGCGCAGGATTGATGGCAACAGAGAAAATGGTCAATGAGGCGGCGGCGGGGGATCGCTACAGTTTTATCAAAAATGCTTATCAACAACGCCGCGACTATTTAGTCCATGACGGCGTTTCTGATGAGAGCGATATTGATTTATTGGATGATGATGCCGATTTTTCGTCTAATAGTAAATCTAAAGGCAATATGCAATTGAATAATAAAATACCGCACATATTACCTCGTTCATCAGGCGGTTTACCACCCGTGATTAATAATTCTCGTCATCTTTTAGAATTGAGCGCACCAAAATGAAATTATTTACCTTACCTAAGCTCACCTCTCTTTTATTTGTGCTGAGTGTTTCTTTTAGCTCACTTGCTTACAGTAGCAATGGTCATTTTTTGGCACTCAATTATCACGATATTATTGACGAAGAAGACGTTATTCCTCCATTCGATAGAATGGAAGTCAATAAACATTTTTTAGAAGATGAGTTTGTTTGGCTTAAAAAAAATGGTTATAACGTGGTCAGTGTCCAAGCCGTTTTAGATGCGGCTGAAGGTAAATCGACGCTACCAGATAAAGCAATTTTATTGACGTTTGATGATGGCTATTTGAGTTTTTATACTAAAGTATTTCCGTTGTTAAAAAAATATCACTACCCAGCGACTGTCGCGTTAGTCGGTAAATGGATGGACGGTCAAGTCACGGCAGATGATCCGGGTAAACCTTTAATGAATTGGGCGCAGGTGCGTGAGGTGGCGCAATCTGGATTAGTTGAAGTTGCATCCCATACGTATGATTTTCATACGGGCATTGTTGGCAACCCACAAGGCAATACGCAAGCAGCAACTGTGACACGTCTCTACGATGATCCTATGTTAGTGTATGAAACAGAGGAACAGTATCACGCACGTATTCGTGCAGAAATGTTTAAAAGTGCTGATTTTATTTTTCAACATGCCGGTATTCATCCTCGCGTAATGGTTTGGCCTTATGGCGAATACAATGAAATGAGCATTGCTGCTGCGCGTGAAGCGGGCATGATTATGACGATGGGACTTGTTGATGGCAGTAATACGCTCGCTAATTTGAGCGCAGTCCGTCGAATGATTATTGTTGACGATCCTGGGATTAAAAAATTTGCTGAAATTATGACCGGTTTGCGTGTTGAGCAAAACGTACGAGTTGCCCATTTAGATATGGATTATCTTTACGATAAAGATCCAGAGCAAACGGAAAAAAATATTAGCAGTGTCGTGCAGCGCATTAAAGATATGCACATTAACACGGTCTATTTACAAGCCTATGCCGATCCTGATGGTGACGGCAATGCCGAGGCGCTGTATTTCCCTAATCGACACATGCCTGTACGCCAAGATTTATTCAACCGCGTTGCATGGCAACTTAAAAAACGTGCAGCGGTAAGAGTTTATGCGTGGCTACCTATGCTTGCTTATCAACATGAAGATATTGATAAGTCGTGGTATGTACAAGAATGGCGCGAAGGTAAAGCACAGGAATCCAGCCATATTTATAAACGTCTTTCGCCCTTTAATTCACAAGCCCGTGAATTTGTTGCTGATATTTATGAAGATTTGGGAAAATACTGTAATTTTGATGGCGTTTTATTTCATGATGATGGCATTTTATCTGACTATGAGGATGTTTCGCCTGCTGCCTTAGCCTATGGTAAAGAAGTGTGGGGATTATCCAGTGACTTTAATAAATTGCACGCGACAAGCCAAAGTCGCTTAGAGTGGGCAAAGCATAAGACGGAATTGATGGGGCAATTTACCGATGAATTAACCAATCGTGTACGTTTTAATCGACCCGCTATTCAAACAGCACGAAATTTTTACGCGTTGCCTTTACTTGAACCTTACAGCGAAGAATGGTTCGCACAATCGTTTAAGTCTTTTTTAGCGCATTATGACTACGTTGCAATTGAAGCCATGCCGTTTATGGAAGAAGCTAAAAATCCTAATCAATGGTTAACTGATTTAGTGAAAGCCGCTGCGAAAGAACCCCAAGGCTTGAATAAAACAGTATTTGAATTGCAAGCCGTCAATTGGAAAAATCAACAAAAAATTCCCAGTCATGTTTTTGTAGAGCAATTAAACCTGTTAAAGAAACTTGGAGTCAAACACATCGGTTATTATCCTGATAATGTGTATGAAAACCAACCCCCTTTAGAGGATTTAAAACAGCACTTTTCTTTGCCTAACTTGCAATAATTCCATGAATTTTTTATCTACATTTTCTCCAATGCTGCAATCTTGGCAACTGTTCATGGCGTGGTGGTTGCCTATTGATAAATTTATTGAAGAATTTATCTATTATTACCCGCTGTTCATGGCCTATATTTGGATGTTTGGAGCGATTATTTTTTGTCTACGCTACGAATGGAAAAAATTACCGTTACCTCATTTTGCTAATGATGTTGATTTTCCGCCAGTATCCATTCTTATTCCTTGTTATAACGAAGGAGATAATGTGCGTGAAACGATTGGCATTTTACAACAACAAAATTATCCCAATTTTGAAATTATTGCGATTAACGATGGTAGTAAAGACAATACGCTTGATATTTTGCATGAACTTGCAGAGAAGTATGCGAATTTGCGTGTGGTGAATTTGCATACCAATCAAGGTAAGGCCATGGGCCTGCGCACAGCCGCGTTGCTTGCAAAAAGTGAAATTTTAATTTGTATTGATGGTGATGCACTACTTTCACCTGATGCAACGCGCTGGATGGTTCGTCACTTTGTTGAAAATCCCAATGTTGGCGCAGTGACGGGAAATCCTCGTATTCGTAATCGCTCAACCTTGCTTGGGCGTATTCAAGTGGGAGAATTCTCAGCGATTGTAGGTATGATTAAACGAGCTCAACGCTCGTATGGCAAAGTATTTACGGTATCAGGTGTTATTGCAGCGTTTCGCAAAACAGCATTGCACAATGTAGGTTATTGGAGCAATGACATGATTACGGAAGATATTGATATTAGTTGGAAATTACAACTTGCAGGTTGGTCAATTCGCTTTGAGCCAAACGCGCTTTGCTGGGTGCTGATGCCTGAAACACTCAAAGGCCTGTGGCTACAACGCGTCCGTTGGTCGCAAGGGGGGAGCGAGGTGTTATTGCGTTATTTTCACGCCCTGTTTCGTTGGTCTTCGCGTGGTATGTGGCTCCTTTATGGCGAATGTTTGATTAGTGTCACATGGGCATTTTTAATTTTATTGCATTTAATTTACGCACCATTTGATTTGCTAATGTCCACGACCAACGAATCCCTACATGATTTAAGTCCAAGCTGGACGAGTATGCTATTGAGTATCACCTGTCTATTCCAATTTGGCGTGAGTTTGGCTATTGATTCACGTTATGAATCACAAACTGGCGGAGTAGGTCGATACTACTACTGGATGGTCTGGTATCCGATTGTGTATTGGTTAATGAACGTGGGTACGACGATAGTGGGAACGATTCGAGCAATTAGAAAGAAACGAGGGCAACGTGCGGTTTGGGTGACAATCGATAGGGGATTGCGCTAAACATGAAAGACTATATTATCAATGCGCCACAATTACAAAGCTTTTCTAAACGTATCAGTGGTGTTGGCATTACTGTGATTTGTTGGATTATGTGGGGCTATTTATTATTTCCTATTATCACGTTAATTAATTGGCTACGCGGAGATTATAACGTCATTAACGAAATGCGCTGGTTTGGTGGATACAAAAGCTTACTTGAGTTAATGGAAATTTACGTTGGTACGTTGATTGTGTTAGGTATTGTGTGGCTGTTTTGGGTATTGATGAGAAAATTACGTCGTAAGCGAGTCTTGCCAGCTGCACAAAAAGTGGTGACTGATGAAGAAATTTCAATTTTTTATCATATTGACAAAAACCAAATTGGACATTTTCAGAATCAACAAAATGTGACTGTTTTTTTTGATGAATCAGGAAAAATTATTGCTTTAGAGTGAAGCTTGCATAAAGACAATAATAAAAAAGCCGGCTTGAAAACCGGCTTTTTTTGTGGCGCATGAAATAGCGATTAATTTAATCCTCTAATTGCTGAATGCCATCAAGAATCCAATTTGATTGCAAACCGGATTTTGATTTGACGAAATGCCAGACTTCACGAACTTGATTAGGATGTTCGTGTTCAGATTCACGCATAATGGTGTCAAACAAAACCACCGCTTCAAATTCATTCGTTAAATCACGTACCTCTAAAATTTCAGCTTCTAATTTTAAAATATCAGTTTTATTAACGTCAGTCGAACTTTTAAGTTGATCTTGAATTTCAGCAAATACTTTATCTGATGTTAAACCACGAATTTCAGCAAAATCGCGTTCATCCCATGCTTTTTGTAATAATGTGTAACGACTTTTTACATCTTGCAAAAATGCACTGCTATCAAATCCAGTAGGCACATTCGTAGGCGTTGACTTTGCAAAATCTACCGTTGAAGAAGATACACTCGTATCACTTTTTCTAAACAGTAAATCCGTATCAAATCCTGCGGGATGACTGTCGTTTGCCGATGCGGTGGCGTAATGATTGTCGTTATTGATAGGTGAGGTTGGTTTTTTATTAGAAGAAAAATAACG
>JBDLQG010000087.1:0-8473 GCA_039800705.1 Pseudomonadota bacterium | reverse complement strand
ATGATTTTATGGTTCACTTTTAAAATAATATCTGTGTCACGCAATCGTTGATGAAGGCGTTGTTCTATCACTAGAAGTAATTGTTCGATTTTATCATGGCTTTCATCACCATAAAGACTGTGAACAGAGGAAAAATTAAAATTGAGTTCAAGTAAGGCGGTGTTTTGAATTTTATCATTGCGACGTTCAGTGCCTTTGTATTTTTGCAAATAGTTAGATACCGGTGAATCATTTTTTGTGTGTTCAGTCATGGGTTTCTATTCTCTGTAGGATGAAGCAAAAAGTGAAATACGCCATTGTTAATATGGAGTCTCACATTATAAACGATAAAATTAGCCGTTGGGATTTCATTTTTAAATTGACTTATTAGCTTGATTTTTGAGGATGTTGAATGAATTCAACCCAACTGTTAGAGGCTTTTTCCACACCCCGTCCCGACAAATGACAACCATCCCATCGATCAATGGCGTCAATTAAATCCGTGTTAGGCCCCAAAAATACGTTTTCTAATTTGGTCACCTCGCGCTGACTTTTCAAAATAGCATCGGACGAGGCATTGGGACAATGTGCACTTGCTTGAGAAACAAAAAACTTAGCATGCGGATAATAATGTTGAGTGAGTTTAATCACTTCCGTTAATCCACTCTCATATTCTGATTCATAAGTTCCATTGTCACTTTCTCCCTGATGCCAGAGAAAATGCGTGATATCAATATGACTTTCTTGCGTTTCCTTTAATCGAGCTTCGAGCATTTTGTTCAAGTCTCCCCCGTTTCGCCATTGTTTAACGGAAGTACCGCCTACACCCGCCGCAATTAAAATGACTTTATCGGCCATCTTTTTTTCAATGAGTTTATTAGCCGTAATGGTCCACATACTTCCAGCTGTCCCAGTTGCCCCTAATAGAGGGTCTGAGGCGATATAGTAATGATTGTCAAAATAATTAAATACATTGTCACCGTTTGCTTGAAATCGTTCACCTTCGCCATTCGCGGAGTTACTTTGACCAAATACGAAAGCCACTATCGTTTTATCCGTAACAATAGGCGCTTGTGTTGGCGACTTAGTGGGGTCTTTAATTAACTGAGAAAATTCATTGGTGACCTGTCCAAATTCATTTGTATTTTGAGTGGCCTGCGCTTCTTGCGGTACAAGCAACTGTTTAATCAACATTGCCGTACGAAAAAGATCATCATGATTAACAGCAGAACGCATTCCAATAACTAAAGTAGTAACAGCGACAATAGCAATTGATAACAAATAAACACTAAATGTTGCGGTCTTTTTGAACAGATTCATTGGATTATTACCTTCGCTTACATTTTTTTACATTCACGATTACGATCAATCGCCCTAAATAACGCTATCGTTTACTTTACCAAAGATATTCATATCGTTGAAAAAATAAATGAAAGATACCGCTATACCTACTTTCATATTAGCTATTAAAGAAAATCAGTTTTCGAGCACGTTTTTTCTCTGGCACCGTTTTAGGTAAATGAAACGATACTTTGACCTTTAAACCACCTAATTCAGATTCGCCTAGCGACAGCTCCGCGTTATGAATGCCCGCAATACGCTGCACAATGGAAAAGCCTAAACCCGTTCCTTGTGCGGTATGCGCAGTTTCAACGCAGCGATGAAAACGTTTGAGTGAATTTTCATATTCTTCAGGGGCAATACCCGGCCCCGAATCTTCTACACAAAAACACAACTGCGTTTGCGTGCCAATAAGACTAACGCGAATATCACCGCGTTGCGGCGTATATTTAATAGCATTATCAATAATATTTCGAATCAAAATATTGATCAGAAGCGTGTTTGTCATAATAGGCACCACGTTTTCCTCAATAAATTCAACGTGAATGCGTTTTTTATACGCCTCTGCGTCTAATTCGGTAATCACTTGCACAATTTCTCGATCAATTTGCGTGCTAGCTTTGGCTAAATATTCGGTATTGGAATCAATACGCGAAAAAGTAAGTAACTGTTGCACTAAATACGTCATGCGATGTACCGCTTGCTCAATACGTTTAAGCGCTTGATTTCGTACTGTATCGTCAGCCGTTCGCATCGCTACTTGTGCTTGCGTGAGAAGTCCCGCTAACGGTGTTCGCAGCTCGTGCGCCGCGTCGGCAGTAAATTGCCTTTCATGCTCAAACGCCTGTTCAAGCTGCACGAATAACGTATTAATTTCATGCACAATCGGCACAATTTCATTAGGTAATTTTTTAATCGACAACGGTTTCAAATAACTGGCTTCACGCCGTGAAAGCGCAATTTCAAGGCGATTGAGCGGCGCTAGCGCACGGCCAACAATAAACCAAATGACAAGGCCAAGAATCGGCAACCCCACTAAGAACTGGGTGACTAGCTGTAATGAAATTTCATCGGTTAATTGAGCGCGAATTTCCTCTTTTTGCCCAACATGGACAATATATTCACCGTTTGAACTCGCAATACTAAATACATACCAAACGTGACCGTCAATTGTCGTCTCACTAAATCCATGATCGGCCGAAGAAAGTGCAAAAAGTGGCGCACTGTCTGAATGCAATACAACGCCATTGGTTTTTGACCATAATTGAAACGCAATTTTTCGCTCGTATTTATGCCCTAAAGCACTTTCCTGCAACAAATCATCAAAGACGCCCCACAGTTGATCGTCGATATTTTTTTCGTCAAAGCTACGCATTAAACTGCTTGGCAGCGTGTCTGAACTGAGCAAATTATTATCTTCATCAGCCAGTAATTGAAACGCGCGATTTTTATTCGTTTTGCGTTTGAGGGAATATACATGTAACTGCTCATCATTTTGCGTTTGCATCCAATGCGCAGAAAGCGATCCTTCTTTGAGCAAACTTTCAATAAAGCTATGCAGCACTTTTGCCGATTGAGCAAGTTCTGCATCAAACAAACTGGCTACTTCATTGCGCGTGACTTTATAAGTAAAAAAAGCAGTTACTCCCCAAATGCACATCGATGCACTGAGTAAACTAAACAAAAGTAAACTGCGCAATGAATAATTCATAACTCTTCCTCTGCATCAATAATATAGCCTACCCCGCGCACGGTGCGAATAACCGAGGCATCAAGTTTTTTGCGCAAATGATGAATATGCACTTCTACCGTATTACTTTCAACGTCAGAGTTCCACGAATATAAACTTTCTTCAAGTCGCGCCCGTGAAATCACACGCCCAATATTGCTCATTAAAAAACTCAAGATTTCGAATTCTTTTTGCGATAATTCGACTTTTTCACCTTGAAACGTCACGTGATGCGACGCTGGATCAAGCACAATGCCTGCGTGATCAATCGTCGGTGCGCTACGCCCTTCATTTCGCCTTGCAAGTGCTCGTAAACGGGCGCACACTTCGTTTAGATCAAACGGTTTAATCACAAAATCATCTGCACCACTGTCAAGTCCTAAAATACGATCAGGAATCGTATCTTTCGCCGTTAAGACGAGAACAGGTGTTTCATTTTTTCGTGCTCGCAGGGCGCGTAAAATACTAATGCCGTCCATATCGGGCAAATTCAAATCCAAAACAATCAATTCGTAGCTGTTAACTTGCAGTGCTTCATCAGCTAATTTTCCATTTGTCAGCCAATCTACGGCGTAGCCTTCCATGGTAAGACCAGCCACTAAACCATCACCTAAAATTTCATCATCTTCAACTAACAACAAGCGCATAAAGCCTTCCTCTATTTTGTGTTACACTTCGCGCCTATTCTAAACCTACCTTGATGATTTGTCCTTGTTACCACTTAGTTTGTACATTCATATTCCGTGGTGTTTAAAAAAATGCCCGTATTGCGATTTTAATTCTCATGCAATCAAAGATGCGCTCCCTGAAAAACATTATGTCAATTGCTTACTCGCTGATTTAGCACGCGATATTGCGCGTTATCGCATTACGCGCCCACTTGAAACGATTTTTATCGGCGGTGGCACGCCCAGCTTATTTTCAGCAAGAGCGTTAGACGATTTACTGCGTGGCATTCAAACGCAATTACTATTTTCGGAAAATATCGAAATTACACTCGAAGCCAATCCAAGTACGTTTGAGTTTGAAAAATTTGCCGATTTTCGCGCTATTGGCATCAATCGCTTATCTATTGGTGTCCAAACCTTTGATGATCATTTGCTCTCGCAACTTGGACGCGTTCACAGCGGAAAAGAAGCCATTCGAGCGGCTGAAATGGCGCATAAAGTAGGCTTTGAAAATTTCAATTTGGATTTCATGTTTGGCCTGCCGCAATCAAACTTAACACATAGCGAACGCGACATTCTCACCGCTATGGCACTTGAGCCAACGCATTTGTCGTTTTATCAACTCACGCTTGAACCCAATACCTATTTTCATCGCTACCCGCCCACACTGCCCTCTGACGACCTCATTTTTCAAACACAGCAACATTGTCAGCACATTTTAGCTGCACATCATTTTGAGCAATATGAAGTTTCAGCCTACAGTTTACGCGGCAAGCAATGCAGACATAATGTTAATTATTGGCAATTTGGGGATTACTTAGGGATTGGCGCGGGCGGTCATGGAAAACTCAGTTTAGCGCTACCCGATGATATTATCCGAACACAAAAAAATAAACATCCCGATCGTTATCAGCAAATGACATCGCAGGAATTCATTGAAGAAACCATTTCGCAAACGGATTTACCATTAGAATTTTTGATGAATCATTTGCGTTTAAAGCAAGGTTTTTCCCTTGCACACTATGAAATAGCAACTGGACTTAGCGCATCAACCCTTGAGCCTCAATTAAGTGATTGCGTGCATGAAAAATTACTGGTTAAATCTGACGATTCATACGTTTGCACTGACGTTGGTTGGAATTTTTTAGATTCTATTTTACAAAAATTTATCGCGTAATTTTCACTCAGAAAACGGAAGTTTTATGAAATTAAAAAGTATTGTTATTGCTGTAGGATTTATTCTATCTCACCCTGCGTTGGCAGGTGAAAAGCCCTTATTCAAAATTGGTGTACAAACGGCGGGGACACTTGACTGGGAATTGAGTGTACTGCCTAAGTCTGACGATTTTGATATACAAGTCCAAACTGTTGCGACCGCAGAAGCCGCAAAAATTGCGTTACAATCGGGCGCGGTGGATATGATTGTATCGGATTGGCTTTGGGTATCACAAGCACGGCAAACTGGCGCGGAATTCACACTTTACCCCTATTCAGCAGCGTCAGGTGCTTTAGTGGTTCCAGGAGATAGCACAATTCAAAGCGTGGCGGATTTAGCAGGAAAGCGCCTAGGCATTGTCGGGGGTGAACTCGATAAAAATTGGTTACTACTTCAAGCCGTTGCACAAAAAGACGCCATCGATTTAAACGCCAAAACTGAAAAAACATTCGGTGCGCCTCCCTTAATAAGCGAACAACTCAAAAATAAACGCGTTGATGCCATACTGACCTATTGGCATTTTGCCGCGCAACTTCAATCACAAGGGTATAAACAATTACTTGATGGCAAAGCACTGCAAGAAAAAGTAGGTATTCAAGAAACGGTGCCCACTCTGGGTTATGTTTTTAAGGAATCGTGGGCAAATACACATAAAACAGCGTTAACTGCTTTTTTTAAAGCAACCACGCAAGCCAAAAACAGTTTATGCAGCGATGATGCACTTTGGCAAAAAACGACCACTAAAATGCCCTTTTCTCCTCCCGTACTGCGCGAGCGCTACTGTGAAGGGCGTGTGAGTGCGTGGACAATAAGTAATCAACAAGCCGCCCAGCAACTCTACAGCGCACTTTATCAATTAAACCCTAAAGTCGGCACAAAACCCGAGTTATCACAGGGTACATTCTGGACAGCGGAGTAGTCACTCTTGTTTTCAAAAACGCTGCCTACGCTCTCCATCGTTGTTTTTTTGAGTCTTTGGCAACTTTTGGCGTGGTATTTACACAGTTCTCTGCTACCACTACCGCAAACAGTGGCTCAGGTGTTTGTTGCCCATTGTCAAAGCGGTGAGTTGCCCTATCATTTAGGCGTAACACTACTGCGTTTACTGGTGAGTTTTATTATATCAATGAGTATAGGTGGCATTATTGGTGTTGCGTTAGGCAGAAATGAAAAGCTCAATGCGTTTTTTGATCACTGGCTCGTTATTTTCCTTAATGTGCCGGCGTTAGTGACGATTATTTTATGCTACGTTTGGTTTGGACTTAGTGAGTCTGCAGCGATTTTGGCCGTTGTCATCAATAAAGTGCCTAACGTGATTGTCACCTTACGTGAAGGCACTCGCGCATTGGATAAAGATTTACTGAATATGGCAAAAAGTTATCAATTCAGTCAATTCAAAACGCTAAAACACGTTATTTTGCCACAACTTCATCCCTTTTTAATGAGCGCAACACGTTCGGGCATTGCACTAATTTGGAAAATTATTTTAATGGTTGAATTACTTGGCCGTAGTAATGGCATGGGCTATCAACTGCATTTATTTTTCCAATGGTTTGATATTGCAAGTATTTTGGCTTATACCATTGCCTTTGTTGGCGTCATTCAACTCATTGAATTTGTTGTACTTAAACCCATTGACACCACCGCAAAACGCTGGCGCTTATGACAGACGTGACTATTGAAATCCACAACAAAACCCATCATGGGGCGCAAACACCCACTATTGAAAATTTTTCGCTCACGTTAGGTGCGGGGGAATTTGTCTGCCTAGTTGGGCAATCGGGCTGTGGAAAAACGACACTACTCAACAGCATCGCGGGACTTGATGCAAATTATGTCGGCGATATTCGTTTAAGCAATACCGCACAATCACCTAAAATTGGCTATGTTTTTCAGCAACCTTGTTTACTACCCTGGCGAACGGTTCGTGAAAATATTGAACTGGTTTTTACCTCACAAACAGATTATCAAAAAGCACACGTTGAGTGCCTTCTCGATTTTATGCAATTAACTGCTTACGCAGAGGCCTATCCTAAGCAACTCTCTGAAGGTATGCGGCGGCGTGTGTCTATTATTCGCGCATTTGCCATTGACCCCAATTTACTACTGATGGACGAGCCCTTTGTATCACTCGATGCACCCATGGCAAGAGAAGTGCGTTTATTGCTCAAAAACCTCTGGCAACAACGACCGCATACGGTGCTATTTGTCACCCATGATTTGCGAGAAGCGATTGCGTTAGCCGATAAACTTGTTTTTCTCACCAGTCGCCCGATGCGTGTATTGCGTGAGATCCCTGTCAATATTGCCCATCATTTACGTCAAGATGCGCAGTGTATCGACCATTTCCGTGCGCAATTGATTGAAAACTATCCTGAATTACATACCCTTTTATAGCTTTTTTACGATGTTTTTGACAAAAAATATCACCATTTTTTAACAAAAACTAGACATTAACAGTAAAACCTGTAAAATGGGTAATTCAATACGGGGCTATAGCTCAATTGGTAGAGCGCAACACTGGCAGTGTTGAGGTCAGCGGTTCGATTCCGCTTAGCTCCACCAAAAAGTATTACAAAATAAAATCTAGTCCCCATCGTCTAGTGGCCTAGGACACCGCCCTTTCACGGCGGTAACAGGGGTTCGAACCCCCTTGGGGACGCCATTTTATTTTACAATCTGCTTTTCAAGTTTAGGCTTGACTAAAATCATAAAGATATTTAGTCCCCATCGTCTAGTGGCCTAGGACACCGCCCTTTCACGGCGGTAACAGGGGTTCGAACCCCCTTGGGGACGCCATATATCAACTTTCTCAAATCACAAAGTTGTTTCTGAATTTAATCCAATTCTATTTCTCCTTTCCAGCTAAACGATTTTTATCACCCATCTATTTAAAATTTTCACTCACTCTATTTTTCTTTAAGACATAAAAAAAACGCCATGTTTTTAAACATAGCGCTTCTTCATTGTTTTGTTATAAAAAGTGAACCTTTTATTTTAAAACTCTTCCCAATCATCGCCCACTAGGGAAATGGTTTCTTTTTCATTCACTTTGGACGCAGAGGCCTTTGTCATAATTGCACTGGGCTGAACTTGCGTTGATTTTGCTTTAACAGGACTTTTTGACGCCATATAACTTCTATTCTCGGCGTTTCCTGTTTTGAAATATGCCAATTCGTTAGCTAAATTTTTTGTTTGTTGCTCGAGAGATTCTGATGATGCCGCAATTTGCTCCACTAAGGCTGCGTTTTGCTGTGTCACATCATCCATTGAACTAATGGCCTGACCTGCCTGCGAAATACCCGTACTTTGCTCAATCGAGGCATTGGTAATATCAGCAATAATATTAAACTTATCTTCTAACAACGAAACAGCGTTTGCTCCGTCTTTAAAATCTGGATTAATATATTGTGTATAAGTTGATTGGTACGTATCTGTAATAGGAGTGTTAAGGTCTAGTGAGTCATACATGACATCAGAACTAGAACCACCTAACGTGTACATAGTCTTGTTAGCTGTAAGAGGTACAACTAGTTCAGA
>JBDLQG010000086.1:0-8611 GCA_039800705.1 Pseudomonadota bacterium | reverse complement strand
TCCCTTTTCCAACCGATTTTGTCGTGAAAAAAGGATCAAAAATTTTAGCTAACTCACTGGGTTCAATGCCCATGCCAGTATCGGCAACACTAATTTCAATATAACGCCCTTTAATGGGCGCAAAACAATCATCGCACACCATATTTTCGTGAAATTCAATACACGACAAACCTAAATTAATGACACCAGCTTCATCATTGAAGGAATCAATGGCGTTAATCATTAAATTCATGACCACTTGATGTAATTCGGTTGAATCCATTAAAACAGTAGGCATATTTTCAGAAAAATGCGTGACTAACTCAATTTTAGCCTGACGCAATGTTGTTTTGGTTAAATCTAACACTTCTTCAATCACTTCTACGACTTGAATTGAATCAGGCAACTGATTCATCGTAGGTGCTTGGCGTGTATAGGCGAGCATTTGCTTAATTAAATGAATGGCCCGATTTCCCGCAATTTGAATTTGTTTGATAGAATCTTCAATATCCGAGTTGGGCGTGTCTTCAAGATACATTTTAGCCAGTTCGGTATGCCCTAAAATACACATGAGAACATTATTAAAATCGTGTGCAATACCGCTGGTTAATTGACCAAGTCCTTCCATTTTTTGTGCGCGATATACTTGTTCTTGAAGGAGTTCGCGTTCTTTTGCTTTTTCAATAACAAGTTGTGCATGAGCAATGTGCGCTTTTTCCATCTTAATTCGATAACGAGCAAGATTTAAGAAAACCTCAACTTTCGAGCGAAGGATATTGACATCTAAAGGTTTCGTTAAAAAATCGACGCAACCACTTTCATAGCCGCGAAAAATGTATTGTGCATCACTATAAATAGCGGAAAGAAAAATAATAGGAATGTAACGCATACGTGGGTGAGTACGCATGATTTCAGCAAGTTGATAGCCATCCATAATAGGCATTTGCACATCAAGTATGGCCAAAACAGGAACAACATCACTTTGCAACAACATCTTTAAGGCTTCATCACCTGAATTCGCTTGCAAAATTTCCAATGATTCATCTTCATCTTTGCCATCTCTATAGGCTCCCGCAGAAATATCCATGAGTATATCCCTTAAAGCATACAAATTAGCTGGCACATCATCAACAATTAACACATTCATAAAAAGACCAATAAATCAAAAATAATCATTAAATGCAACGACGTTATGTCGTTTTATACCATAATTTTTCGCGCTCACAAATTACCTCGTATTCTTTCTGAACAGAGGTAAAATTCAGCGTTTCTTTACTCCCCAAGCATAAAAATCCGCTATGCGATAGGCTGTCGGTGAATAGCGATAATACTTGATTTTGCAGTGTTGGCGTGAAGTAAATTAGCGCATTGCGACACAAAATAAAATTCATTTCACCAAACACGCGGTCCGTTGTGAGGTTATGATTTGCCCATACAATGCGCTTAGCCAAATTTTTATCAAAAATCACTTTGTTACCCTGCACATCGTAATAATCAATCAAACTAGATTGACCACCCGCTTTGAGATAATTTTGATTTGCAACTTGCATATTTTTAATGGGATAACTTCCTTTTTTCGCTTTATCTAAGGCGATATCATTAAAATCGGTTGCATAAATAGTGGCTCGATCAAGCAATCCAGCTTCGTTGAGTAAAATCGCCATTGACCACACTTCTTCACCCGTTGCGCAAGCCGCATGCCAAATTTTAAAATACGGATATGTATTTAATCGAGGAAGTATTTCCGTTACAATTTTTTTCCAAACACTGGGATCTCGAAACATTTCTGTGACGGTAATGCTAAAATCTCTCACCATGTCTTGAAAAAAAATGGGGTCATGCAAAACACGAGGAATAAGTTCACTCACATATTGAATTTTGTGTCGCGTCATCGCATGTCGTACGCGCCGATGAATTGAAGTTCGAGCGTAATCTCGAAAATCATATCCCCAGCGATGTTCTATCGCGTCTAGTAGTAATCCTAATTCGTAATTATCGAGTTCGTTAATCACTGCATTACAACCTTATAAAAATTAAAATAATAAAGGTATTTTAAGCGATGTTGAACCTATTTTACTATTTTTAATCGCTGAATTTGAGCGTAGTAGATGGATGTTTGGGGCATTTTCGATGGTGTGGTGGGACGTCACAATCAAAATTGATAACCAATCATTCCGCCAAGCCCAAAAATTGGGCTCATATCTGTTAGGCCTTTATAAGTATGAATTTGGACGTGCCAAGAAGTGGATAATTTATGCGTACCATAGAGCGTGATTTCCATTTGATCACTGAGATTGGAATAAACGGATTGTTTAATATCAAACATCGTGCCGACGGATGTTTGATTGGATATTTGATAAATTAACCCTGTAAAACCGTTTATCGTGTTTCGATAATGTATATTTTGTGGATTACCTACCCATTTATAGCCCGCGCCTAGCATCAAGGTGACGTTATCCAGATTTTTGTAAGCGTAAAATTGCGTGGACTCATCAAGCTCGCCTGTACCAAGTCCGTCACGATGGCTTGCGGTAGGCACTTTTAATTTAACACCTACATCAACCGCTAAGCCCAATTCAGAATTAGTATAAGCATTGTAAATACCGCTTAGAACGGCATCACCAATGCCCTCACTTTCACGATATTGCGTGCCAACGCTAGTGAGTGTTACCGTTGCATCAGATGAAACGGTGGCATTACTTGGCCCCGATATAATTAAATACGGTAAATCTAGGCGAATAGAAATAGTATCGCCAATATATTTCGCTTGGACATTGGTTGTCATCATATTGGTTACAGTAGGCGCACCATAATGCCCCTCACTGTAGTCCACCGTTGTGCCGATTCTCATTTTATCGTTTGCGAATAAAAGCGACGTCAACGCGATAAACAACATGCCGATGCGACTGATTAATCCAAAATACATAATTATTGTCAATGATGAGGGTGCTCTATTATATTAGGACGATGGACCTCTAAACGTAGCAATGTTGGTTTATCAATGTCAGCGTGATTATTTTCAGGTCGCTCAATATCGGGTTTGTTGATTTCTAATTTTCCAACTTCTGGGCGATCAATATCGAGCTTATTTATTTCTAGTTTTTCGATTTCAAGTCGCTCTATATCAGGTTTGCTGATGTCCATTTTTTCAGTATTAGGTCGCTCAATATCAACTTTATTTAATTCGTGTTTTTCAATAAAAGATGACGATTCTCGCCCCCATTTTTCTTCTTTTAACGAAGTACGAGGAATGTCTAAATGATGAGCGCGACCATGTTCTGGCCAAGCAATTTCTTGCCAATGATTCAATATCATCACCCCTTTTTCAGAAGGGTGTACCCACACGCCAACATATTGTCCCGTTTGTGGTGATTGATTTTCTGATTTGTTTGTGGTGACGTGAATGCCGTCAATATTGAATTGCGTCGCCCCACCTTCTCTGACATGGCCTTGAAGCAGTAATTGATCCACTCTTGAAGCAAACGACCATCGTGGATTAGACTCAAGACTGTCCGCGTGTAATACGTTATCTTTTAGCGTGCCTTGCACTCTCACTTCATCACCAGATTGCGGTGGCGTTTGATTGGCCGGAAGTTCGATTAATTGGTTGCCTATGTGGAAATGACCTGACGTGATGTCTTTTTCTAATGGACCGATTAAATTTAATTTTTCCGTAGCGTTTTCAATCTTGTCAACGCGCATAGCTTCAATGCTACCGTCATTTAAACGATTTCCACTCACACTAACATGATCGCCTAACGTCATTTTTTGAAGTAAATCCGCTGGAAGATGTATCGTTTGACCTAGTACACTAAAAACATTGTTGACTGTATCAATCGTTTTTATTTCACCTGTTACCTCATGTAATATGCGAATTTCTTTAGCATAATAATTTTTAGATTCTACACGGGTAAGAACCGAGACGGATTGCCCCAGTGCTAATGTATTTGACATCGTTGGCGTGCCATCTTCGATGACTGGGGTTGTTTCTTTGACATGTATTTCAATGCCATCTACACAAATGCTACCAAATCCCGAAATAATCCCAACAATACCCGTGCCGCCAATGCCTGATTCATCTTCTTTTTTAACGAGTAACACGTCTGATTGCGTTGGCGGTGTCAATCCTGTGCCACCAATGCCCGATTCACCTTCACCGCTGTATTGACTGAGTAAACCAGAATTTGCGGGGGCAGAGAATCCTGTTCCTCCAATTCCATCACCATCACTCGATTGCACTTCGACAACAGGACTTTGTAGCCAATGTTTATTTTCACAGACATTCTCACCCGCCAATACGGTATGCGCATGACATAAAATAATTAACCCAGCTGATTGGAGAAAAACAGAATGTTTCATGGCTACTTTTTGTCTTCTAAATTAGCATCAGTATAGAAATAAACGCCCAGTGTCATGCGATTTTTTTGATCGCCTGATGACGTTTTTTTGAGTTCTTGCGCTCTTTTGTTGATAGCGCGTAAAACGTCCATGCTCATGCTTTCAGCCATTTGTGCTAATTCTTCTATCGCTTGAGGGCTTAAACCGTCTGAATAAACACTGCGCTCAAGAAAAGGTGGTTTTTCATCAAGCACATTATGCACAGCAGATTCAATGTGGTCGCGTACATTTCGACCGAGATAATAAAGTTTTTCCTCTGAGCCTTGTTGCGGTACAAATGCGCCCGTGCGCAAATGAATAACGTCATGTGCATCGATATCGACAATCCCAAGTCTTAACCATTCATCAAGTACAACGCGCGAGCGAATATCTTTTGATTCTTCACTAAAAAGACGCTCAAAAGACGGAGAGCCATCTGATTGCAATAATCTAGGGAGTGGAATAGGTAGAGCCTGTTCATCCAGATAATCTGACTCACTATTCCACCGTCCTATTAATCTTGCACCAAGTGAAACATTAGCAGGAGGCGTTAAATCAATTTGAGGCTCATCAAGAAAACGACGAATATCTTTGCGGTGAACACCAGTTAGCAGACTCAATCGACTATCTGTTTGCGGCTTGCCTTCTAATTGAAAATCCGTTATTGCTACATCTACATACAGTGGTTTTAATAAACTAATCAAGTACGTGTAGGTAATTTGTTTAGCTAACAATAAGCGCACTAATGGACGCAGAAGGCGTTGGATAGCTTCTACAAGGGCAGTATTAACGATCATCGTTGTTTGACTAATTTCATATTAATTTTAAAAATGGACGTTTATAGCTATCATTATAACAGAAAATATTATGTGGGAATATATCCCATTTAAGAAGAAAAATCATCGCACTTGCAATTTTTTTTCATGTGATTTGCGCTGACTAATGACGCTTAAATGGAAAATTTCGTGTCCATTTTGACTAAAAATGGCCTATTATGACGACTTAAATAAAGTAAAACCACTGCGATTTGTAATAATTTAGGTAGAATTAAGGATATAGTACAATTTCATAGCAAATTTCAGAATTGGTAATTAACCTAATTGCCTCTATGTCATTCCTTGTTGCAATTATCAACTGAATCGGTGAGTTGTTATCTGCTCTTGTCAGGCAACAATAATAAGGTTAGTGTCAAACGTCTAGTGAAATTTTTTATAGATACGGGATAGATTAAATTTTTATTAATTATTGGAAATTGAAAATGCTCTCAAGAAATGACAGTGAGTTATTTGATTGATATTATTATCGGTGAAAACCAAAAGATAAATTAAAATTCAAATGAAGCAGAGAGCATACCTTGCAGCCATACTTTATTTGCATCTCCCCCCAAGTATTGTTTGCCACCTTCACTTGGAATAAAGGCTTCTAGTCCAACTGAAAGACTGGTCGACTTGCACACTTGCCAGTCGGTAAGTAAATTTAATTCGTTACCGTAATTGGCAGAAGCTACATCAAATGCACGCGCATTATCAAAAGTGAAATTATAATAAAGCAAATTGAGCGTGAGGCTTTCTTTTGGTGTTAACACCAATCTGCCAACGTGTGTTCTTAAATTGGCATTATCGAGCACCCATTCCCCCGTAATTTCGCCTTGAAACCACGTCCCCCATGTTGAAAAACCCGGTGACATCCCATCAAAGCCATTGCCTTGAATCGCATAACGGTAACTGATAGCGGGTTGCCAAAATAAATCGTCGCGTTTATATTCAATCTGCCCAAAACCGCCTGATGCGTGGCGATTTGTTTTATTGACACTTTCTTTTACACTGACTTTTGTCGAATTGAGTTGATGCGCGTATTCTGTGCTAATGGTAATATTTTTCCATGGTAAAAAATCAAACCGCACATTAAATGTATTATTATCGATTGCTTGTAGGCCAAGCGAATTAGGTGAACCATTTTCATGTAAAAAACGATTATTACCTGTATTGATGTAGCTTAGACCTAACGTACTACTTTCAGAAACCGTATATTCGATATTACCGCCTTGATAATACCTTTTTTCGGCAGGATTAAGTGGTCGTGTTTGCAAATAAAAGCCTTCAAACTTGACGTCTTCAATATTCAAACGCCCAATGATTGTGTTATTAAACGCCGTACGTGGATTAATCCACCCCGTGCCAAGACTCCCACCATTATCCGCACCATAATTTAATAAAAACCCAGAGCCTAATTTGAAGTTTTGCTGACCACCTGATAAATCTACGTGTACTTTTTCGTTTTTATCTAATAATTTGCCGGATTTCCAACCTAAAAAAAGCTCTTCAGTTTTATTCGCATAGCGGTAATTATCATAAGTACCTAAAGTGAGGAAATCGCTTTCTTGTTGATATATAGCAACGTCTTTTTGTGTGTAACCTGATAAATCATGATTGAGCGTGCTACTATAAACATAACTAAAGCCACCGTATAACTGACTATCCTTCATTAAATTTAACGCACCATCCAAACGTGGTTTCACGCTAAATTCCCAAAAAGCATCGGATAAATGCGCTTTCGCAGCTCCTCCAGCTTGATTGTTAATATCACCGAAAAAGGCCGTTTGAATTTGAGCTCCGACTGATAATTGCCCTGTATCGCCTTCGTAAAGTTGATACTGCGCCATAGCACTACGCGAAGACGTGGTTATTAAAAGAAGAATAAAGATTCGCCGCATTTTGCTTTTTGTTATATTTGTTAAAGTAGAAAATTACCTCTCTATTTTACTCTATAAATATTACAAAGCGCGATGAAGTAATGGGAATTGACTCACCCTCTATGTCCAAAATGCTTCAAATCGTTAATTTCCCATCTTTAGTTAAGTAACTATTTTTATGATTAAAATTCTGGCTCTATATTCCTTTTTTGAAAAAAGCTGAACATCAAAAAAGATTAGCAATACGTTGATTCGCATTTTCTAATGTGATGAAAAAATTCAACGTCCATATTTTCTGGACTTGTCCGAAATAGACAGAGTAAGATTAGGCAATATTAGAGCGAGTAATTCACATGACGTATTTCTTCATAACAGTGTTGATGCTAGGCATATTTGGTTTTAGCGTTGAAATCAATCCTCATGCCCAATCATGGCAATTATTTGGTGGATTTCATTTGGCAGGCTTAGTAGCCATTTCTAGCGTTTCATTGGCTCATTTAAGACAATTACCAACCAAGAGTAAACGCTATGTGTTTATTTTATTGCAAATGATTGCATTTCGTATTGCCTATTTTCCCGTAGTGGTTTTTTCGGCGACGGTGTCATGTTACAGTGAATTAATGCTATCGCATTTTTCAATCAATCTTCCAATCAAAATATTTCCAGCTATGTTTGTTAGTGCCGCTATTTTATTTTCAATCATTGGAATGACTTTGTTTTGGGCACTTAACGGTAAAAAGGCACTTTATGCTTTACTCATTATAATGGGAACGCCTGCTTTGCTGATTTCATTTGTAAATACCAGAGATTTAACAATTTTCCCAGACAATAATCTAGCGGATATCAATCCACTGCCACAAATAGCCTTACCCAAAAAAAATCCCTATGGCCTAGCATTGACCTCAACTAACTATAATGTTGGACAAAAAATGATTGGACTAGCGGGGAAAACACTTTACGATTTCATACCTAACGCACCATGGTCGCAACTAGTTCAGGGAACACTTGAACAGGCCTACCTCAACAATCCCGATGGCAACGCACACGATCAATTAAGATATCACTATGGTGCTTTTTTAGCCGCGCATGACTCACTATCCAGTTCATTGATTTATAAAAAATAAACAACTTATTGATATTATAAGTTTTATTATCTCAGTAAAATTGATCAAACTACAAGTTATGTAAAATAATTATTGATGCGTCATTTCACACACTTTTTTAAAATAATTTTAAAATAAATAGGTCAAATGAAACGTTATTTAATAAAAAGTATTTTTTATCTTTCATCATTAAGATCCGTTTACTACCTATCAGTCAGCAAGCAAGTAGATTCCTTTTTTTAAGTGCCGCGCTGCTTCATTACACGCAAGGTCATTACACAAAATCAGCAAAATTACTTGGTATTTCAAGAAATACCCTCATGTATCGCATTCAACAGCATAGTTTTGAAACGATATTTTAAAGCGAAACATGAAAAGCGTGTTTTATATAAACACGCTATTCTGTGGCTTCACAATAAAAACCATAAAAATAAAGTAAATATAAATTACGCCTTCCTAT
>JBDLQG010000085.1:0-8692 GCA_039800705.1 Pseudomonadota bacterium | reverse complement strand
CGAAAGTTTGAGTGCCATTGTATGTGTTATAAACTGGTGTATCATTTAACGACACAACAGTTTGCTGGTCATGACTGTATTTTGTTTGAATTTCATCAATAGTGATTGCCATTGGTTCAGAAGCAATTAACATGGGTGTAATTAACGCGGCGAGTGTAATCATGATTATTTCCTTAAAAAAGTGATATGATTCTTGCTTAATTCATCCATCAATAATTTTTTGATTGGATGCCGATGATTATAAAATGTCGGTATTTTGTTTTACGCCAACCACTATTTGGTATTTAACCCGTAGGACTGTAGAAAAATGCTTTTACACGATAATATTCGTTTTTTTAGACAAGCTAAAAATTGGACGCAAGAAGATATGGCGTATCGGCTAAATATGTCTTCAAACGGTTATGGTGGAATTGAACGCGGTGAAACGGATGTCAACTTATCAAGATTAGTGCAAATTGCAGATTTATTTGAAATAAAGCTATCTGAATTATTTGGTTTTGACGGACAAAGTATTTTTATAGCCAATAATCACGGATCTCAAGCCCAACAAAACAACCAAAGCTACTGCACAATTGGTGCTTTTACTCCCGAACATATACAACTCAAAATTGAATTCGAAAAACAGCAAATTCTCCTTGAACAACAAAATAAGCAAATAGAATTATTAAATGAGATGATTGCTTTAATGAAAATGAATAATTCTTAAAAATGAGTGAATTATGTGCCTAGCCATCCCTGCAAAAATTGTTCGAATCACGATGACCGATGATGATTTACTTCGCACCGGTGTGGTGGATTTTTCTGGCGTGCAAAAAGAAATCAGTTTAGCGTATGTGCCAGAGGCGGTGCAGGGCGATTATGTGATTGTTCATGCGGGGTTTGCGATTTCGCTGCTCGATGAATCAGAGGCGCTTGAAAGTTTGCGGGCTTTTGATGATTTAGCGGCTTTCGAATTGACGTTATGAACTACACGACAGCGTTCCGCAATCCGCAACTTGCCCAAAAATGGGTCAACGCGATTAAAACGCTGGCGACGCAACATTGGCATATTATGGAAGTGTGCGGAGGTCAAACGCATAGCATTATTAAATATGGCATAGATCAACTACTTGCCGACGAAATCACGCTCATTCATGGTCCGGGATGCCCTGTTTGTGTCACGCCACTTGAATATATAGATAAAGCGCTCACGATTGCCGCGCAGCCGAATGTTATTTTTTGCTCATTTGGAGATATGCTACGCGTGCCAAGTTCTCAGCAAGATTTACTGAGTTTAAAAGCACAAGGCGCCGATATTCGCGTGGTCTATTCACCACTTGATGCGCTGACTATCGCGCAAAATAATCCAACAAAAGAAGTGGTTTTCTTCGGTGTTGGTTTTGAAACGACTGCACCCACCACCGCGCTTTGTGCCTATCAAGCAAAACAGCGCAACCTCACTAACTTTTCACTTCTCATTTGCCATGTACGTGTACCCCCTGTGATGCAGGCGTTATTATCGAGTAGCAATCATCGTGTACAAGGTTTTTTAGGCGCAGGGCACGTGTGCGCCATTATGGGATTTCATGAATACCAACCATTGGCTACGCAATATAGCATTCCTATTGTGATTAGTGGTTTTGAACCGGTGGATATTTTACAAGGTTTGTATTTTTGTATAAAACAACTTGAAGAAAATCGCTGTAGCGTTGAAAATCAGTATTCTCGCGTGGTGACAGAGCAGGGTAATCTTACCGCTCAAACCTTAATACGTGACGTATTTGACACGGTGAATCAAAATTGGCGCGGTCTTGGTGAAATTGCTCAAAGTGGTTTTACGTTAAATGCGCATTATGCGCAGTGGAATGCGCAAACACGTTTTGATGTGCAAGCTATTCAAACACAAGAACCTGCTGATTGTCGCAGTGGTGAAGTTCTGCAAGGGGTGTTAAATCCAGTGCATTGTGCGCAATTTGGTGTGACTTGCACCCCTGAACACCCCCTTGGCGCAACGATGGTTTCATCGGAAGGTGCATGCGCTGCTTATTATCGTTATCGTCAAACATGATGTTAACACTTGGACTATCAAGTAAAAAATAAAATAAAAAAACGCGGTGTGGTTGACTGCGGAAAAATAAAAGAATAACAAATTGATAGCCGTTAAACTTATTGGAGAATATATCGTTATGCTCACTCAAAATGGATTTCTTTCGCAATTTTTTCAACTTGCCTCACCGTTTTGGCATTCCGAAGAAAAAACGAAGATTCGACAACTCACTTTTGCTCTATTTGTGTTGACCATTTTTCAAATCATTATTGCTGTTGTGATTACAGAATGGAGTGCGGATTTATTTAACGCGCTTGAAAATCGTTCAATGTCGGGCGTTTTAACCCAAATTGGGATGATTGTGTTAATTTTCATTGCTAACATTGGCGTGACTGTGACGCATTTTAAAATTAAGCGGACATTGCAACTAGATTGGCGTAAATGGCTGACTTCACGGTTGATTTCTCAATGGATGACCGATGGACGACATTATCTAGTCACGCACATTCAAAATCCCGATTCAGCACATGACAATCCCGATGGGCGTATTGCTGAAGATGTTCGCATTGCAACGGAATCGGCGATTGATTTATCTCATTCGTTAATTTTTTGCTTGCTCTTATTGGTGAGCTTTACCAAAATTTTATGGACACTTTCAGGCAAAATTACGATTGATTTAGGTTTATTTGAAATTCCCATTTATGGTCATTTGGTCTGGCTTGCGATGTGTTATGCAGCGGGCGCATCGGTGATTGGATGGTGGATTGGTCGCCCGTTAACAAAAGCGACTAATATACGTCAAAATGTCGAAGCCAATTTCCGTTTTGGGCTCGTTAACGCGCGTGAAAATTCACTGGCTATCGCATTAGTTCATGGCGAAAAAACCGAACAACATCGCTGCAAACATTTATTTAGTGACATTATTGATGCGTGGCACAGTCAAACACTAGCCACGTCACATATTCTGATGTTTACCTCTGGCCATTCAGTTTTGCTTATGGCATTTCCTATACTTATTTCATCACCGCGTTTTGTATTGGGAAGTATTTCGCTTGGTGGTTTGATGCAATCAGCGCAAGCCTTTCAACAAATGGCGATGGCGTTATCTTGGCCTGTTGATAATATGGCTAAAATTGCAGAGTGGCGGGCCTCGGTTGAGCGTGTGTTAAGTTTGGTGAGTGCACTAGATAAATTAGAAGACGAAATTGAAAAACGCGATCCACATCATGTTCGCCATACCAAAACAGATTTACCTTTTTTGTGGTTGCATGACCTTGCTATTATGCGTTTAGATGGCATGGTCTGCATTGAAAAAATGGATATTAAAATCAAAGCGGGTGAGCGAATTTTAGTCACTGGCAATGCGTTTACCGGCTCAAAACTCTTTAAGGCCATTATTGGCTTTTGGCCATGGGGGCAGGGCGAAATTGAGTTACCTCCTGACAACATTGTATTTGTGCCGCCACGTCCGTATTTGCCAATGGGAACGTTACGCGCCGCTATCTGCTATCCATTAAGTATTGATGAAATTGATCAGCACGAGCTAGAAGACAAACTAGCGGTAGTCGGCCTTGATGAATTAGTCAAAAATCTGGACACCGAAGATGATTGGTATTTAGCTCTTTCTCGTGAGCAACAACAAAGACTTGGTGCGGTGCGTTTACTTTTGCAACAACCAAAATGGGTTCTGTTGCAACAAGCATTTGATTCACTCGATGCTGATGATGAAATTGCCATCCTACGCTTAATTTGTCGTGAATTGCCCGATGCGGCTATTTTAACGATTACGCATGAATCCCGCGCTCTAGGTTTTTACGAACGCAAAATTATGTTGTAACAGGAGCTATTATTATGACAAATAAAATAAAACAAACGCGCGGCACAAAATTGCGTGGTGTGAATTTAGGTGGTTGGCTTGTTCTTGAAAAATGGATGACGCCAAGTGTATTCGAAGGGCTTGACGCAGTAGATGAAACTACATTTTGTGTGGAATTGGGCGATCGCGCTGAGTCTGTTTTAAAATCGCATTGGAACAATTTCATTACCCGTGATGATTTTGTATGGCTAGCAGAGCGTGGCATTAACGCTGTACGTATTCCCGTTGGGCATTGGATTTTTGGTGCAGATTATCCCTATCATCGCGTTTATGGAGATAATCCTTATCCGTTTGTTCATGGTGGTATCGATATTTTAGATAAAGCGTTTGATTGGGCGGAGGAATTGGGATTGAATATTCTAATTGATCTGCACGCAGCGTCTGGGTGTCAAAATGGGTTTGATAATGGCGGTATCAAAGATGTCTGTGAGTGGCATACGCAAGAAGCCTATTTAGAGCATTCATTGAGCGTTTTGGAGCGCTTGGCGCAGCGTTATGCGCATCGCCCTGCATTGCATGGTATTCAAGTGATTAATGAGCCACGTTGGGATATTCCAACGGATTATTTGAAAAATTACTATACGCTTGCTTATCATCGTATTCGTAAATATTGCTCACCTGATACGGTCGCGGTGGTCTTTCACGATGGCTTTCGCTCTTTTCGTGAGTATATCGGGTTTATGACAGCGCCCGAATTTGAGAATGTTGTCATTGATATTCATCGTTATCAATGTTTTGACCGCGTGGATGTGGATTCGGATATTTATACCCATATCCGCAAAGCCAGTGGTGAATGGAAATCTGAAGCCGATGATATTATCAATGAGTTAAAGCATCAAACGTATTTGGGCGAATGGAGCTTAGGCCTTGATTTACAAGTCGTATCGCTTTGGGCGCAAGGGCCTTTTAATCATGCGCTGGAAACCATGGATGATTTTCAAATGAACGTCGCCTATCGTGGTTACGCCGCAGCGCAATTGGCCACATTTGAAAAGTATTTAGGTTGGTTTTTTTGGAGTTATAAAACAGAAACCACGCCTGCGTGGTGTTTTCGAGATTGTGTCAATAATGGCTGGTTGCCGGACAGTTTTCGCTAGTCCAGCACACCATCCACATAAAACCAACGTCCACTGATTTTTTTAAAACGGCTGATTTCATGAATCAGCCGTTCTTCCCCGTATTGAACATAAAACGCATTAAATTCCACGCGCCCTTTATCATCGTTTACACCACCTTTTTTGGTGTGCAAAATGACTAATTTTTGCCACTTTGTATTATCTTGCGAAAAATCAATCTCATTAGGGCGCGTGGTTTTATGCCATGTTGCGAGTAAATAGTCTGCATTTTTTACCACATACGCACTATAGCGCGAACGCATTAACGTTTGCGCTGTACGTGGAAAATCCGTGCCATTGTGAAAAGGTTCACAGCACTGCGCATAGCTCATTTCAGTACCACAATGGCAATTATTTAACTCAACAAGATTCATGAGTACGCTTTAAAATCAATGGCGGAAATGGCGCATGCCGGTAAATAGCATGGCGATATTTGCTTCATTTGCGGCATCAATGATTTCTTGATCACGCATTGAGCCACCAGGATGAATGACAGCGGTAATGCCGACTTCTGCCGCTGAATCAATGCCATCACGGAAAGGGAAAAAGGCATCTGACGCCATAACCGAACCTTGAACATTTAAACCGGCATCATTGGCCTTAATGCCTGCAATTTTAGCAGAATACACGCGGCTCATTTGTCCTGCACCGACACCGATAAGTTGACCATTTTGACAATACACGATGGCATTTGATTTCACGAATTTGGCGATTTTCCATGCAAATAATAAATCGGTCCATTCTTGTTCATTTGGTGCGCGTTGGGTGACAATTTTCATGTCGGGGCGAAGAACGACGCCAACATCTTTATCTTGCACCAGTAAACCACCTGCTACGCGCTTTAAATCAAATGAGGATGGCGTCTGTGTTTGCGATGACCAATCACCGACAGCTAAAACGCGTACATTTTGCTTGGTTGCCAAAATAGCTTGTGCGCTACTGCTGACACTTGGGGCAATAATGACTTCAACAAATTGGCGTTTCACAATTTCGGCTGCCGTTTGCTCATCGAGTTCTTGATTAAACGCAATAATTCCCCCAAATGCTGACGTTGGATCAGTTGCATAAGCTAGATCATACGCGGCAAAATTTGTATCAGCTTGCGCAACGCCACACGGGTTTGCGTGTTTCACAATAACGCAGGTCGGTTTTTCGCTAAATGCGCGTACACATTCAAGTGCGGCGTCAGCGTCTGCAATATTGTTGTAGGAGAGCTCTTTTCCTTGCAGTTGCACCGCGCTTGCAATGGTGCCGATAGCAGGATTTTTTTCAACATAAAATGCCGCATTTTGATGCGGGTTTTCGCCATAACGCAAACTTTGTTGTTGATAAAACTGCAAATTCAATGTTTGTGGAAATGGCTGACCATTTATATTGCCTAAATATGTCGCAATAGCGGTGTCATAGCGTGCAGTGTGCTCGAAACTTTTGAGTGCTAAATTAAAGCGGGTTTGTGCAGTGAGAGCCGTATGCTGTGATTTTAACTCGTCTAAAATTGCGCTGTAATCGGATGGATTAACAACAATAGCTACGTCATGATGATTTTTAGCCGCCGCGCGAATCATCGTAGGGCCACCGATATCAATATTTTCAATGGCAGTTTCAAAATCACAATCGGGTTTTGCAATCGTCGCTTCGAATGGATATAAATTCACGACAACCATATCAATTGGGGCAATCGCGTTGTCAGCCATAACCCTATCATCAATGCCGCGTCGCCCTAAAATACCACCGTGAATTTTAGGGTGAAGCGTTTTCACTCGTCCGTCCATCATTTCAGGAAAACCGGTGTAATCAGACACTTCAATGGCTGAAATAGCGTTGTCGGTAAGCGTTTTAAAAGTGCCGCCGGTGGATAAAATTTCAACGCCAAGAGCATTTAATTCGCGGCAGAAATCAATAATACCGGTTTTGTCTGAAACGCTAATCAAAGCGCGAGTGATTTTTTTAGTCATTTTTTGGTTCGTTTAAAAAAGTAAAGGTAAATATAAAAAATTGAATGATTACCACATCAAATCATCGGGGATTTCAAAGGCGGCGTAAGGGTCGTCTTCTTGGGGTATGTCGGTTTTTTCTTCGTTGCAAACGAGCACCTGCGAGGCATCACGCTCTTTGATTTTTTGCGCAACATCGTGAGCTACTAATGCGTAAGTGGCGTCATATTTGACAATTGCTAACTTGCCCGCTGACAATTTATCGCGTAGCAACTGCGTGACATAGAGTTTTTTGACTTTCGTGTCATCTGTGAAATGATAGGCGATTTCAGCTTCTTTTGCATCAATTGGGACGCGATGTTGTTCAATAAGTTGTTTTATTTGCGCGTGTAATTCTTTTTGTTTGATCTGCTCTTGGCGTTGCTGATTTAATAATCGATCGCGCTCTACTTTTTCAGCGTGTGCTTGCTCTGCAAGTTGTTTTGTTTCATCAACAACGTCAATATTATGGTGACGTTGCTTTTGTGCCTGTTTATGTTTTTCGGTTTTAATACTTTTCGCTTTGGCATTACTCACTAAACCGGATTTGAGTAATTGCTCTTGCAAAGACAACTTTTTACTCATTCGCTTATAGGCTCCACTTCAATTGCATCGAAATCCCGTACTTGCCAATGGGTGGCGCCCGCTTGAGGCACTTGATCGCGCGTGAGCCAAATCGTTTGCAATCCTGCCGCGTGTGCGGCATTTAATTCAGCTTCAATATCAGATAAAAATAATAGCTGCTCGGGTGGCAGGCCAATATGTGCCACAATATTTTCATAGGAAGTGCTGTCTTGTTTTCCACCAATATTCGTATCAAAGTAACCCGAAAACAACGGTGTTAAATCACCTGCTTCAGTGTGCGAAAACAAGAGTTTTTGTGCATATACAGAGCCTGATGAATACACATAAAGATCAAATCCTTGTGCTTTCCATGTTTGCAAATTATGAATGGCATCGCTATATAAATGCCCCGTTAATTCACCGCGCAGATAACCCGATTCCCAAATCAAACCTTGAAGCGCTTTGAGTGGCGTAATTTTTTCATCGTTGTCTATCCATACGATTAATTGGTCAATTGCTTCATTTAACGATAACGTTTTGCCAACATGTGTATTGACGGCATCAAGAATGTTGATGACGTTTTCATTGTTGATATTGGCGTGCAGAAACTCTCCAACGTGTGCTCTTGCATAAGGGAATAATTCATCTTTAACAAACGATAGCGAAGAGGTGGTGCCTTCAATATCGGTAATAATTGCCTTAATCATGCGGACAATTCTCCTTGGATTGCGTCTAAAGTGGGGAAATGTGATGCGATGTCGCTGCCTGTAAAACTTGCCACCCAGCCTTCAGGATTGGTAAAGAGTCGAATACAGGCTAAATGCGGATGTTCTCCCATATCAAACCAATGGGTGACGTCTGCAGGCACGCTAATTAAATCACCTTTTTCACATAAAACGCCATACACGTTATCGTTTACGTGCAAATAAAAAAGCCCACGCCCTTCGACAAAAAAACGCACTTCAAATTCGCTGTGTGTATGTTCGTTAAGAAATTTTTCACGCATCGCTGCTTTGTCGGGATGGGACGTATCTAATTTGATGACATCAGCAGTTTGAAAGCCGTACTGTTGTTTTAAACGGTCAATAGAATCGGAATACGCATCAAGCACGTCATCATTACTGGCGTTTTCAGGTAG
>JBDLQG010000084.1:0-8694 GCA_039800705.1 Pseudomonadota bacterium | reverse complement strand
CAAAACAATTTTCGGGAAAGGTGATGTTTACTGCAGCCGAATCGAGGGCGCATTGCAGAGCGCCCCGATTCAATGTAATGCAATGACAAGTATGATTTAACGTATTTTCTAAACGGCTATTTCCGCAATCCATTATCCTCATGCAGTCTTATTTTTTGAGAATTTTTTGCATCAATGCAGATTGGCGTTTAGGCGCTGCATTCTCTGCTACTGCTGCCACTTGAGGTTGCGGTGCAACGGGCGCCGCTTGAGCGTGGATAGGTTCAGGAATCGCTATCGGTGCAGGTTGTGCTACTACTTGAGGTGCAACAATTGGCGCTTGAACGTGAACGGGTTCAGGCTGCGGTGCAACGGGCGCTGTTTGAACATGGATAGGTTCAGGAATAGCTACCGGTGCAGGTTGCACTACAACTTGAGGTACAGGTACAACAGGCGGCGCTTGAACTTGAACTGGTTCAGGAATAATGACCGGCGCAGGTTGCGGTGCTACTTGAATCTGCTCAGGCATAACCACAGGCGCAGGTTGTTGCATCACTTGAGGCGCAACAGCGGGCTGAACTTGTGGTTGAACAACAGGTCTTGCAACGGGTGCAACTGGCGTACTATAAACGCTAAAATTGTCGTTTAAAGATTGCACTAAATCCTTTGTTTTATCGAGCAAGGTGGCGAGTTGCGCTTTGGTTTTTTTATTCCAGCCTAGCGGGTCACGAATAGGCAGCATCATGCGCGAGAACGTCAGATTTTTTTCAAATAAGGTGGCTAAATCTTCGGTTAAATGTAATTGTTTTTGGCGACGATTCAGTGAGCTGATAATAAACTTTGCCTGCACTTTGCTGAAAAATACGTGTGTGGGTACCATGATTGCAATCAGTGAAAGCAAAATGGCAGGGCCAATAATCGGATCAATTAAAAATTCAAGCAACCCCATACCAATTTCAAGAAAAACAGCAACGGTTGAGATCGCCCCTAAAATAATTAAACTCGAAAAGGTCGAGCGTTCTTTCCAAATAAAAATGGCTTTTTTGATTTCATAAATCACCACGTCTTCAACATCGAGAATGCTTTTCTCAAGCGAATGCAAAACGCGATATGACCGCTGATGCGCAGCATTAGCAAGTTGCTGATCGAGTTGCGCATATTCTGCACTATGGGGATTAGCGAGTTGCGACGTTCCAATAAATTGCCCAACGGTTAACCCTAGATTGGCTAGTCGTTCTTGTGTACTGGTCACTGACGCTGTCGTATCATCAAAGAGGTACACCAATTTTTTATTTTCTTGTTGCGCAATGAGCGTGGCGACAAATTGATTAACCAAATGGGATGTTGAATTAAACACATCGCAGAAAACGAGAATCACATCGGATTGCTCGATACTGTAAGAGGTCAATAATTGCGTGACATCCGCGTTAGTGCTGTGGATGAAGCTGGGAATATCAATCAGTAATTTGCCTTGCAAGGCATCGCTATTTAGTGTTTTGAGTTCTAAATAGGTGTTAATGCGTTCGCCTTCGCCTTTTTGTAGTTGTTCTATTTTTTGGCTAATCCGGTAAAACGGGTAACGGTAATCGACATCCAGTGCGGTGGCGGGAAGAATCGTTTGGCTGGCTTGAGCCCCTTGCGCGAACACTGTTATTTTATGTGTTGTGGGAAGTTGCGCACCCAAAAATTGCTCAAGAAAATGTTTTTTGATATCCGAGTTGCCACCAATAAGGCTGACAATCGGCCACCACGACGTATGAATTGCCGTGGTGTCTTCGTTTTTGAGTAAATCTAAATCGTATTCAAATTGATCGAGCTCGTGAAACACTTTCGCCGCATTTTGTAGTACGAAATTATCAGCGGCAAAAAGGCTTTGGAGATGAATTAAATGTTTGCTAGCAGTTTTTTCAGTCATTGAACAGCGTCCCTAACAAAGTCTAAATGGAACGCAAAGAATACCTACAATAACCTCATAATGCAAAGACAACCACGCGAAAAATCAGCGACCAATGCCGTAATAAGTAATGCCTGCTTGCGTTACGTCATCGGGTTCATAGAGCGCACGCCCGTCAAATAAAACCTTTGCCTTAAGTTGGTTATTTAATAGACTAAAATCTGGACTGCGAAATTCTTTCCACTCTGTGAGGATAACGAGCGCATCAACGTCCGCAAGTGTGGCGGTCATACTGTCCACAATGGTCACATTTTTCGATTCTGCAAAAATACTTCGCGCCACCTCACCGGCTGCGGGGTCGTATGCTAAAACGCGACAACCTTCTTGTGTCAGGGCGTCAATTAACACGCGACTTGACGCTTCGCGCATATCGTCCGTATTGGCTTTGAACGCGAGCCCCCAAATCGCAAATGTCCGTTCTTTAAGCGATTCGCCAAAATGGCCGCGAATTTTTTGCATTAACACGGTTTTTTGGAATTCATTGGCTTTTTCAACGGCTTTGACGACTTCAAGCGCAACGTGATTTTCGTTTGCTGTGCGAAGCAACGCTTTGACGTCTTTGGGGAAACAACTGCCACCATAGCCCACGCCCGCGTACAAAAAATGGGAGCCAATACGCGAATCACTGCCGATGCCACGTCGAACTTCTTCGATATCCGCACCAATTTTTTCCGCTAAATTGGCGAGTTCATTCATAAAGCTAATGCGCGTGGCGAGCATAGCATTCGCGGCATATTTGGTGAGTTCGGCTGAGCGAATGCTCATGACAACCATTTTGTCATGATCGCGTGAAAAAGGCGCGTAAAGACGTTGCATCATCGCGGTTGCATGCGCACTGTCACTACCAATAATGACGCGCTCAGGTTTCATGAAGTCATCGATTGCCGCCCCTTCTTTCAAAAATTCGGGATTGGAAACGACGTGAAATTCAATGGATTCACCACGCGCGTCCAACGATGCTTGAATTGTGGCGTGAACTTTGTCAGCTGTGCCAACGGGAACGGTCGATTTATCCACAATAATCAGTGGCGCAGTCATTACGCGCCCAATTTCACTTGCTGCAGCCAGAACGTGTGATAAATCCGCTGAACCATCTTCGTCGGGCGGCGTACCGACAGCAATGAAAACGATACTGGCTTCATGGAGGGCTTCTTCATAAGACGTTGTAAACGCAATGCGGTTATCTCTCAAAGCACGCGCTACAATTTTGTCGAGTCCCGGTTCATGAATGGGAATTTCGCCTTGATGCAAAAGAGCAACTTTTTGCGCATCACAGTCCACGCAAACCACTTTGTTTCCCATATCAGCAAAACACGCCCCAGACACTAAACCCACATAACCCGTACCAATAACCGCAATACGCATGGCGCTCCTTCCAATTAGCAAAATATAAATAAAAAAAATTGAGGTGATTTTGTGAAAAGTCATTGTTTTCAAGCAAAACCCTGTTTAATGTCGCGTATTATAATCTATTTTTCAGTGAGCATGATTCATGACGACTTTTTCACTTCAATGCCCAGCTCCGTTGCATTATGAGCAAATTGTACTCGCTCATGGAGGCGGTGGGCGATTAATGCAGCAATTACTCGACAGCACCGTACAGCCGATTTTTGATAACGCGCTACTCAATCAAAAGCATGATTGCGCCGTATTTCCCTTTGGTGATCAAAAATTAGCTTTTACAACGGATTCGTATGTGGTCAATCCACTTTTTTTTAATGGCGGAGATATTGGCAAATTAGCCGTATGCGGTACGTTAAACGATTTAGCGATGAGTGGCGCAACGCCGCTGTATTTGAGTTGTGGTTTGATTTTAGAAGAAGGTTTTGCCATTGAGGATTTAAAACGCGTATTGCAATCCATGCAAGATACAGCCAAGGCAGCGGGCGTGTCGATTGTCACGGGCGATACCAAAGTAGTGGATCGTGGGCGTGGCGATAAAATTTATATCAACACCGCAGGTATTGGCCGTGTCGCGCAACACACTATGATTGCTCCACATCGTATTGCAGTGGGCGATAGCATTCTTCTGAGCAGTGATATTGCAAGGCATGGCATGGCGATTATGCTGGCGCGTGAGGGGCTCGACTTTGAAAGTCACATTGAAAGCGACTGCGCAGACGTGTCGGGATTGGTGCAAACGTTAATTGCATCAGGCATTGATATTCATTGTTTGCGTGATTTAACACGCGGTGGACTGGCGAGTGGATTACTTGAACTAGCTAGTGTGACAAAGCAGGAATTTAGGATTGAAGAAACCGCTATTCCCCTTCATGAAAACGTCAGTAGTGCGTGTGAGATTTTAGGGTTTGATCCGCTTTATGTTGCAAACGAAGGATGTTTTGTCTTATTTGTGCCAGAACACGACACCGATAAAACGTTAACCCACTTGCGCGAACACCCACTCGGTCGACAAGCACAAAAAATAGGGCGTGTTAGCGAGATAACAAAAAAGGGTGCGGTTATTTTGCAAACAGCGATGGGCGTAAATCGACAATTAACACTGCTCAGCGGAGAGCAATTGCCGCGTATTTGCTAGGTTTTATTGTTGTAGCGTTTAACTTTTCTCAATAAATTTCAACGTACGCTCGGGCAGCACTTCTTTATTTTTGCCTTCTAAATACAGTCGTGCATCTTCATGTACCGTTGACATAAAACGAATCAGTTGAATTTCACGACGCATTTTTTCTTCAAATTCGGTGGTTTCCCACATTTCATTGAGTAAATATTTTGCGTGATGATGAATCGTAAATGCCACCGCTTCGGGCAGATGTGTATAGCTGCTTTGAATAGAATCTTTTAGTTGATCGAGCGACTCAAGATATTGCTTATAGTCTTTCACGTCTTGTTTGCATTTTGTTTTAAACATTAGTAGTTCAGCACTGTGCTGTGTTTGCAAAATAGTGAGTTCATGTTTGAGTTGACGACTGCGTTTTTTCAGTTCTGCAACCAAGGCGCGTTCAGCAAGTACCCGCGAGTGTTTGAGCGCGGCTTGATGCTCTTGATTTTCATTGTTCCATTTCAGGTTTGCTGATTTAAGCGATTGCAACGTGTCAACAATGCCAAGTAGCCAATTTTTCAACATAATTATTTGTCAGTAAGAGTTGCGATTTGATGATGCAATTCTAGCAGAGCTTTTGCGTTTTGTTGCATACGATAAAGACGATTTTTGCGCTTTAATTGTCGAAAAACGGCTTTAGACAGTAATGGTTTCGAGCGTTGTAAGTCCAGTTCAATGGCTGCACCTAGCGCGGTAATCTGCGCATAATCATCTTTTTCAAGCGCTTTTTTGCGCTGGCGTTCTTTAAAGTAGGTGAGTTGTAGACGCTGAAAATAAAACAAACGGTGTGCATTAACTTGCTGATTTTTCATAAATGTGACGCGGCGATATTCGCGCTCCGATGTTGAAAAATACTTTTTCAGAGCTTGAAATAAATTGTTTATGACCCCAAAAATGGCAATCATTACCAGTAAAAAGAAGGCGCCAAATAATAAAAAAACGGCAAATTTAATCGCAAAAGCGGCTACGATAAAAAAGGTGAATGCAAGCAGCAGTTTTGCCAGCAAAAATACCGCAAGACAACTTGCAAATAATCCCAACGCCACGCGAATTAACATAGCGTTATTGATTTAGTAATGGGGCGGTATTTCATACGTTTGCTGCGCGTCATCGGACGTTTTGACCGCTAAACTATTTACACGCTCGGACATGGATTGATAGGCTTGTTCAAGTCGGTCAATTTGGCGTTGTTGCGTGGCGACAATCGTGTTTAACGTTTGCAGTAAATCGTCTTGATAAGACATTTTAATTTCTAATTCAATCAACCGGTCTTCAATCATTTTTCTATTATCTATTTGGCGTTAAGGGCTTCATTATTCATTGCATCACTATCGCATGAGGTATGTTGGTTATAATAGGTGCTAAACGTTTTTTTACAAGATGCGTCACTCGCTTTATTGCTCACCTAAATTCGGGAATGGATATTTATGATGGCTCGCTCGTCGCTTTATGTTGTTGGCATTTTTTGGCTGATTTTTGTGTTTAATAGTTTACCTGCCTATTGTGCTAACGCTTCTGCAATAACGTCTTCTATTGATAGTACAGCTATTACGCCAGAGTTCTTACAAAAAAAGATTGATTCACTTAACGCGCGTCAAGGGCTTGATGATACAACCAAAAACGCGGTGCTGAAACTGTATCAAAGTGCTCAAGATAATCTCAATAGCGGTGCGCAGTTTCATGCCAATATTGCCGCCTATACCGCGAGTATTCATCAAGCACCAAGTCAAACCAAAGCACTACAAAAAGACATTGAGCTGCAAGCCAATAAACTGAGTAAACAAAAAAGTGAGGATTTTCGCCATATCCCCGTTGAAGAATTAGAGCAGCGTTTAATTCTTGAAAAAGGCAAAATCGGTCAACTTGATGAGCAAATTAACAAAATAGAAACGGATTTAGCGCTGCAAAACAATCGTCCCATGCACATTCGTGAAGAAACGGTTGCCGCGCAACAGGCCATTGAAGCAACACTCAAAAAATTGCAATTACCTCCCGCATCCAGTGAATCTAAAATTGAAACGGATGCACGTCAAATTTATTATAAAACGCTTATTGATATGCGCAATGTTGAGTTGAAATTGCTTGATGTAGAAGCGATTAGCCAACCCGCTCGCCTTGAGCTTTTAAAAAACAGTTTGCAGTTGCTTGATAGCCAAAAAAGTGCCTTGAGTCCTGTTGTGGCGACAATTGAGAGTTTGGTATTTGAACTGCGGCAACAAGAAGCGCAAAAAATGGAAGATGCACTCAGTCAAACGGAAAATGAATTAAGCACAAAGCATCCCGTTATTCAGCGCTGCACTCGAGAAAATATTCAATATAGTCGTGATTTACAGGCTATTACCGCCAAAATTGAACAAATTAGCGATCAAAAAGCGCAAATTGAGTCAAAAAACAGCGATATTGAAACTGAATTTAAAAGTGCAGACAAAAAAATTCGCTTAGCCGGACTCAGTCCTGCGCTGGGGAAAATTTTGCGCGAACAGCGTCATAGTTTACTCACGCAAAACGACATGGCACAGGCGTCACGCACGCTGCAGAATGAAACAGCGCAAACCAGTTTAGCGCAGTTTAAAGTTGAAGATCAGCAAAAACGGTTGCTCACTTTAGATGACACACTAAAACAAATCATGACCGAGCAAGTCGACAGCACAATGCCCGTTGATGAACGTATGATGATTCAAGCGCAACTGCGTGTTTTGCTTAACTCTCAAAAAGAGTTGCTCAATAAACTCGCGCTCGCTGATGCAACCTATCTGCATACGCTTGGGGATTTGGATTTTGCACGTCAACAAATGCTCACGCAAGCCACAAAATTTGCCGCCTATTTGGATGAACGTCTGCTTTGGGTGCCCAGTTCAGAGCCTTTAAATACCTCCACGCCTGCTGAACTGTATCATTCATTGCAGTGGCTACTCTCACCAAGTAACGCCTTGTCGCTAATGAGTGAAACGGCCTCATTGATGTGGCGCGAAGGATTGCAGGTAAGTGGTGGCGCAGCGTTGTTATTACTTTTATTTTGGCTCAAGCAGTGGACGTTGGAAAATCAACCTACGCTAAGTGATGTACGCCTAAGACAGACGGATCATTTTTACTTCACGCTTAATACGATTCTCTCGCGTGTGCTGTGCGCTTTGCCTGTGCCGATGAGTCTATTTTTGATGGGTTGTTTGCTCGCGCAAAGTTCACAAGAATTTACATTGGCGATGGGGACAGGCCTTAAGAAAGCCGCTATTTCATGGTTTATTTTGCAATTTTGTTACCGTATTTTTGCTTTAGATGGACTCGCTCGAAAACATTTTCAATGGCAAAAAAGTACCGTGATGTTGCTGCAAAATCAATTTTATTGGCTACGCTTTGTGATTGTACCGGCGATGTTTTTTATTTATGCCACGAGCGTGACGAAAGTATCTGCTTATAGCGATTCACTTGGACGACTTTCGCTGATTGTGCTGCTATGCGCGATGGCTTTTTTCTTTGCAAAATGTCTTCATCCAACACAAGGTTTATGGCAAAGCTGGCTGAGAAACTACGCGGCGCATTGGCTCGTGCGTTTGCGTCATGTGTGTTATGTCATTGCAATCAGTGTGCCTGTTATTATTATGGGATTTGCTATTGCGGGGTATTATCTTAGCGCTCTGGAGCTACAAGAAAAAGTCATTGCAACCCTGCGACTGTTGATGCTTGCGGTGATGCTACATCAAATTTTATTTCGTTGGTTAACGCTGGTGAATCGCCAATTAACCCGCAGTAACGCATTGCAAGAGCGCGACATTCAAACGCATCCGCAGCCACATTTGCCCGCAGGAAGTGAGTTACCCATTCTCCCCGAATCGCCCCTGCTTGATATTCCCAAAATCAATACGCAAACACGTCAATTATTGCACGTTATGTTGACGTTGGTAATTGGCGTTGGTTTTTGGATGATTTGGAAAAATATTCTGCCGGCGTTTTCGTTTTTAGATCACATTATTCTTTGGGAACATAAAGTCGTTATTGATAATCAAGAAAGTTATCAACCCATTACGCTCACTAATTTACTATTGGCTGGACTGTATCTTTTTGTGGCAACAGTTTCCGTACATAATTTTTCGAGCGTGTTGGAATTACTTGTATTTCGTCATTGGAGTGTGGAAGCAGGTAGTCGCTACGCGGTGAATCAATTATCAACATATTTTCTCATCACACTGGCGTTTATTTTAAT
>JBDLQG010000083.1:0-8783 GCA_039800705.1 Pseudomonadota bacterium | reverse complement strand
CACTAAAATGCCTGTTTTTAATAAACTTTACACTTTGATGCAATGAAACCAATCGTACCATAACCTGATGAAGAATTAAAATCCTTAGAACAAAATCTTGATGTGCTTATTGGCGAATATAATCACATCAAAGTAGAAAATATGTCTTTAAAAACCAAACAAGATGCACTTGTACGTGAAAAAGCGAAGCTGCTTGAAAAAACATCACTCGCACGAACACAAGTGGAAGCAATGATTACTCGACTTAAAGCAATGGAGAAAAATTCATGAGTCATAAACAGTCTTCGGTGGTGTCACTCACCATTTTAAGCAAAGAATATAAAATTGCATGTGATTTTGATGAGCAAGAATTGCTGCTTGAGTCTGCAAAGCAATTAGACGAAAAAATGCGCAAAATTCGCAATGCGGGCAAAATTAATGGTGATGATAGAATTGCCGTCATGGTAGCCTTGAACATGGCGCATGAGCTGCAATTATTACAACAAGAGAACGAAAGATTAAACCAAAATCTCAATGAATGTTTATCAAATATGCGCCATAAAATAGAAAATGTTTTAGAAAATGAATAAAGACGATTAAACTATGCTGGTATTTCCTGCGGCGTTTGAGAGTGTTCTGGGTGTTTCCTGAACCTATATTACCCTTGGGAATGCGCGTTCTTTTCTGGTGTGCATACTTAACGTTGATTGAGCAGCCCGATTAAAAGATAGTATTCCCCCCTGAACCTTTGGTTCATGGACGAAAGAATACGGCGGCGCAGGTGGGAAATACCAATCGTCTTTAAATAAACGCTGTTTTTATTGACTATTGCCTTCGTTGTGACCATGCCTATATTTCAAAATCGCTCAACACCCCTCATTTTGTTATTTGTCAGCACGCTTTTTAGTAGTGCGCTTTTAATGTTTGTTTTGCAGCCATTATTTGGCAAATTATTGCTCCCTCTGCTAGGCGGTACGCCAGCGGTTTGGAATAGTTGCATGGTGTTTTATCAGAGTCTTTTGTTTTTAGGTTATCTTTACGCGCATTTAATTGCTTCGCGTCTTCATCCTCAACACCAAGTGATTGTGCATCTTAGCGTCATTGCGTTGAGTCTTCTTGCACTCCCAATTGCGCTGCCAGACAATCTTATTCCGCCCACGCAAAGCAACCCCACTTTCTGGATTTTTTCAACGCTCGCTCTTGCTATTGGTTTGCCGTTTTTTATTCTTTCCACCACGTCGCCATTGATGCAAAAATGGTTTTCGAATATTGGCCATAAAAATAGCGCTGATCCTTATTTTCTATACGCCGCAAGTAACACAGGCAGTCTAGTTTCTTTGTTGAGTTATCCTTTTTTGATTGAACCCAATTGGGGACTTTCTGCGCAACAAGCAGATTGGTCTATGGGCTATTTTGGTTTATGTCTTTTTATTGCGTTATGCGGTATCGCACAGTGGAAAAATTATCAGGCGCCTCAAGCATCTGAATCTCCACTGACAACAACAATGCAAGCACCAGTGTTGTCATGGAAAACGAAACTATATTGGGGGGCTCTCGCTTTTGTGCCGTCCAGTTTACTTCTGGGATTAACCAATTTTATTAGCACAGATATTGCCTCAGTACCGCTACTTTGGATTATCCCTTTAACTGTTTATTTGCTGTCATTTGTCATTGTTTTTTCGCGCTGGAATGATAAAAGCCATGGCTGGTTGATTAAACTTCAACCACTATTTTTTATTCCTTTTGTTGCTTATGCCTTTATCAATCCAGCGGATTTACCTTATTGGGCGTATTTAGGATTTCACGTTATCGCGTTTTTCTTTGCGGTGATGGTCTGTCATGGTGAACTTGCAGCGCAGCGCCCAAATAGTGCGCATTTAACGACGTATTATTTAATTATGTCGTTTGCGGGCATGCTTGGCGGTATGTTCAATACCTTCCTTGCACCGTTCGTATTTAACGGTATTTATGAATATCCATTGATGATTATTGCAGCGCTGCTACTTCGTCCAAGTGCCGCAAAATTAAATTCTAAAGAAATAGCAATGCAATTGATTGATCCACTACTACTGCTTGGCATTGGTGCGGGTATTTACTTTAGCGTGACAAATTTAATTGGCTATTTTGATGGCATTGTTATTAGCTTAATTATTTTAACAATTGCTGTGTATTTCATGAGAAAACGCGTCGTTGCGTATGCGGGTTTAATTGGCGTTATTATTTCTGCGGCAATGAGCTTACATCACGCAGAAAGTCATACGCTCATGCAGGAGCGGACTTTTTTTGGCGTCATGGCGGTGCGCGAAAGCATATTAACTGACGAGAATAATCAACCCGAAACCTATCATGAATTATTTCATGGAACGACTAAACACGGTGCGCAGCGTTTAATTGCCTCTGAAAGCAAAACACCACTGACCTACTACAGTCGCCCAAGTCCTATGGGCCAGTTATTTAAAACATTTGATCAGGTGAATGAAAATTGGAATATCGGTGTTGTGGGTTTAGGGGCTGGCGCTTTAGCGTGTTACGCCAAGCCATCGCAAACATGGACGCTCTACGAAATTGATCCACTCGTTGTTGATATTGCAAAAAATACAGCGTATTTCACTTATTTAAGTCAATGTGCACCTAATGCGGTGTCAGAAGTAGGCGATGCGCGTTTATCTCTGCAAAATAAACCAGATGGCAGTTTTGATTTACTCATGATGGATGCGTTTAGCTCGGATGCTGTGCCAACACATTTGCTGACAAAAGAAGCCATCGAACTCTATTTTAAAAAATTGAAACCCAATGGCATTCTCGCTTTTCACATTACCAATCGTCACTTATTGCTGAAAAAAGTAGTGTCCATTCACGCGGAGCAAATGCACCTTGCCGCACTAATCAATGAATTCAAACCGCAAACGGACGCACCCTTGATTGTCGCAACAGATTGGGTCGTACTCGCTAAAAATAGTGATACGCTCAAACCATTGCAAACCAGTCAAATTGGTTCATGGCAAAAAATGCCACTGTATTTTGATATGCCTGCATGGACAGATGACTTCACCAACATTGTGAGTATTTGGAAATGACGTTAAAAAGTCTTGTTATTGCCATTGCTATATTATCGAGCGCGTGTGATTCACAGCTGAATAATCCTTACAGCGATAAAGATAAGCATCAATCTGTACTCTATGAGTCGTTTACGGAGCGCCCAAAACATTTGGATCCTGTCGCGGCTTACAGTGCAAATGAATATGCCATTATTGGTCAAGTATATGAACCGCCATTGCAATATCATTATCTCAAACGCCCTTATGAACTCATTCCCTTAAGCGCAGAAAAAATGCCGACTGTGCATTATTTGAATGCAAACGGTGAGCTTTTAACGCAAGTGACTGACGAAAGCCAGATTGCTTTTACCGATTATATTATCGATATTAAACAAAACGTTAAATTTCAACCGCATCCCGCTTTTGCAAAAGATACACAAGATCATTACGTTTATCACTCGATAAATGACGCGCAACTGGCCAATGTCAATGCGATTGGCGATTTTACGCAAACAGGAACGCGTGAATTGACCGCAGACGATTACGTTTATCAAATCAAACGTCTTGCCAATCCAAAGCTGCAATCGCCCGTTGCAGAAATGATGAAAAATTACATTGTTAATTTTGAAAAATTTGCAGAGCCAGCCGAATTTGGCGCACAAGTGATCAATCGCTATCAATACAAAATTCGCATTAAAGGTAAATCTCCCCAATTTATGTTTTGGCTAGCCATGCCATTTTTTGCGCCTATGCCGTGGGAAGCGGATGCGTTTTACGGTCAAAATGGTTTGCGCGACAAAAATATTACACTTGATTGGTTTCCCATTGGCACAGGGGCGTATTATCTGTCTGAAAACAACCCCAATCGACGCATGACGCTGCTGAAAAATCCAAATTTTCATGGCGAAACCTATCCCAGCGAAGGAGAGGAAGGCGATGCTCAAAAAGGGTTGTTAGTGGATGCGGGCAAGCCACTGCCTTTTATTGATAAAGTTGTTTTCATGCTTGAAAAAGAAACAATTCCTTATTGGACAAAGTTTCTGCAGGGCTATTACGACTTGTCGGGGATTTCATCAGACAGTTTTGACCAAGCCGTTCAATTCACCGGCAGCGGTGGTGTTGCGCTGACGCCTTCAATGGTGGAAAAAAATATCCAACTGCAAACGTCCGTGACGCTTTCGGATTATTACTTAGGGTTTAATATGCTGGATGCTACCGTGGGTGGCTCGGCGGAATCTGCTCGAAAACTGCGCCAAGCAATTTCAATTGCCGTGGACTATGAAGAATATATTTCCATCTTTATGAATGGACGAGGCGTGCCAGCGCAGGGTCTGCTGCCTAATGGTATTTTTGGCTACGCGGGCGGGAAAGAAGGCATAAATGAGCAAGTTTATAATTTGGATGCTAGCGGAGAAATGAAGCGAAAGTCGATTGCCGATGCGCAATCATTACTGGCTCAAGCCGGTTATGAAAACGGCATTGATCCTAAAACAAATGAATCGTTAATTTTGTATTTTGATACGACTTCTTCAAGCACAGATGACCGGCCACGTATGACGTGGTATCGTAAACAATTTGAAAAATTAGGCATTAAACTCATTGTCCGTGCGACAGACTACAATCGTTTTCAAGAAAAAATTCGCACAGGTAACGCGCAAATTTTCTTTTGGGGATGGAATGCGGATTATCCCGACCCTGAAAACTTTTTTTTCCTTCTTTATGGGCAAAATGGAAAAGTGAAATTTGGCGGAGAAAACGCAAGTAATTATGTCAACGAAGAATTTGATCGTTTGTTTGAAAAAATGCGTAATATGGAAAACAGTCCTGAGCGTTACGCCATTATCGATAAAATGCAACACATTATTCAACGTGATGCGCCAATGGTATTTGGATTTCACCCTAAAAATTTCGCGCTCTACCATCAATGGTATCAAAATTTAAAACCTAATTTGATTGCGAATAATCAGCTTAAATATGCAAAACTAGATGTGTCTGCACGTGAAAAATCACGTGAGAAATGGAATCGCTCACCGCTATTTATGCAAGGTGATGAGTAATTCCGAATTCATTTTTGGCCTGTAACGCGGGAGTTATTATAATTCGTCATCCCGAAACAAACCGCGTAACATCAGCTAATAAATAAAAATCAATCCAGTTTTGATAAGGCAGACTTGTCTGTTAAAGGATAACACGTTCTTTTACTTGGCTATTTCAATTATCCAATGGCAAAATCAAATAATCTGTCCATTTTGTGTCACCTGCCGCTTTTTCAGGTGTGGGAATAAGATTATCATTCCACCCTCCACCTAATGCTTTAATTAATAAGACTGACGACAATAATTGCTCACCTTGTAATTGCAAAGCCGTTTGTCGATTGGAAAGCATAGCCGTTTGCGCAGTCATCACATTCAAATAACTCACGGTTCCCGCTTGATACTGATTGACCGTTAACGCTAAGGCTTGATTGGCGTAGTCTACCGCTTTATTTTGCGTTTCTCGCTCTTGCGCGAGAATGCGAAGTGCAGCAACATTGTCTTCCACTTCTTGAAAACTGGTTAAGACCGTTTGACGATATCCGGCAACGCTTGCATCAAATAAATCAATGGTTTGTTTGTACTGCGCATTTTTCGCCCCACCATCAAAAATAGTCAACGCCGCGCCAGCTGGGCCCAATGCCCAATAACGACGCGCCAATGTAAAAAGTGAACTGATATCTGTCGTTTGAAAGCCATTCGTTGCCGCTAAATTTAAACTGGGATAATACGCCGCTTTTGCGACGCCAATTTGTGCATTGGCGGCAGCCATTTTGCGCTCTGCAGCCGCAATATCGGGGCGACGCTCAAGTAATTGCGAAGGCAAACTCATGGGGATTTCTGGCACAGATACATCTAGTGACATGGTGACTAGCGATAATTCAGCGGGTGTTTTACCAATTAACACCGCAATCGCATGCTCAAGTTTTGCCCGTTGCACCCCTAAATTGATAGTTTGAGCACGAATGGTTTCTAGTTGCGTTTGTGCTTGCATCACGTCACTTTTTGCTACCATACCTACCGCGTAGCGATTCTGATTAATTGTCAGCGTTTTTTCATACGCTTTAGCTGTTTCCTCAAGTAAGGCTTTTTGCGAATCGAGTACTTTGATTTGAAAATAATTTTGCGCTAACGTTGTTTGCAACGATAACAACAAAGCCTGCAGTGTTGCTGTACTCGCCTGCGCACTCGCGGTATTGCTTTCGACTGTTCGGCTTACACTTCCCCAAATATCGGGCTCCCACGCCACAGCAGTTGCACTACCAAATAAATTACGTACTCCAGGAATGGCGGCACTCTGTCCGCTGGCTGCGTGAAAACGATTGGCGCTCCCCGTTAAATTGATTAGCGGAAAAAAAGCCGATTGCGCCGATTGTACTAAATGCTGTGCTTGATGATACTGCGCTTGTGCTTGCAAGATGGACTGATTTGCACTAGCTACTTGTTCTTCAAGCGCATTCAAACGCGCATCGTGAAACATTTCCCACCAATTTGTGGGAAGTACGCTCTCGCGTGGCTGTGCGACTTCCCAACCAGCTACTTCTTTAAACTCACTGCTCATAATTGCTTCGGGACGCACATAATCCGGTCCCACCACGCAGGCGCTCAATGGCACACTAAGGCCAAGCACGAGCCATTTTTTTAAACGATCTGTCATGAAGCCTCTTTACAAACTCAAACGACACGGGAGGTCAAAAAACGCCCCGCGCACCATAAACGAAAACGATCTAAATACAAATACACCACGGGCGTTGTATAAAGCGTTAATAATTGACTAAAAATCAATCCACCTACAATAGATATCCCCAGCGGTTGACGTAGCTCTGCGCCATAACCTGTGCCAAGCGCAAGCGGCAGCGCACCAAATAAAGCCGCGAGCGTTGTCATTAAAATCGGACGAAAACGCAAAGAGCAAGCCTCAAAAATGGCATCGGCAGACGAAAGGCCGTGTTTTCGTTCAGCATCCAGCGCAAAATCAATCATCATGATGGCATTTTTCTTCACAATACCAATGAGTAAAATGACGCCAATTAACGCAATAATACTAAATTCGCTATCACACACCATCAATGCGAGCAACGCCCCAACGCCCGCAGAAGGTAGCGTTGATAAAATCGTCAGCGGGTGAATATAACTTTCATAAAGCACACCTAGCACGATGTAAATGGTAATAAGCGCCCCTAAAATCACGAAAGGTTGATTTTTGAGTGATTCTTGAAAGGCTTTCGCAGATCCTTGAAAACTCCCCTGTACATTATTGGGAACGCCAATATCGTGCATGGTTTGCTCAATGATTTGTGTTGCCGTTGATAACGCCACGCCCGGTTTGAGGTTAAAGGATAGCGTTGATGCGGCAAATTGCCCTTGATGACTCACGCTTAGCGGCGTGCTGGTAGGCGCAAAACTCGCAAAGGCTGAAAGCGGTACTTGATGTGATTCCATACGCTCCCCCGTTGATACGCGCGTTGTGGCTGGTACGTGGATATATAGATAGTTAAGCGCTTGAGGGCTTTGCCAATATTCGGGGGCAAGCTCCATCACCACGCGATATTGATTGAGTGCGTTATAAATGACCGACACCTGCCGCTGACCAAACGCATCATTGAGCGTGGCATCAATCATTTCCTGCGTCACACCAAAACGCGCCGCCAATTCACGATTGACGACAACGCCAATTTGCTGTCCTTTATCTTGCTGATTACTACTCACATCACTGAATTGCGGTAATTTTGATAAGGCGGCGACTAGTTTAGGCATCCATTCGCGCAGTAAATTCAACTCATCTGATTGCAGTGCATAGTCATACGATCCCATCGAGGGACGCCCGCCTATACGCAATTCTTGCGCGGGGAACATGTGTAAATTTGCACCTGGAATGCGTTTGACATTCTCACTTAAGCGCATCATGACTTTTTCAATCGGATCACGTTCACTATGCGGTTTTAATACAATAAAGATTCGGGCGCTATTACTACTCGAGCCACCACCACTAAATCCTGCTACATTTTGCACCGCCTTGTCCGTGAGGATAATATCGGAAAATTCAGAGAGCTTTTTTTGCATAGAAAAAAATGATGTCCCTTGATCGCCTTGAATTTCACCAATTAAGCGACCACCATCTTGCTGCGGGAAAAAACCTTTATCAATAGCGCCGTATAAATAAATATTGAGGCCGATAGTACCCGCTAAAATGACCAACATAATGCGACTATGACGTAGCGCCCAGCGTAGCGATTTTTCATAAGTCATTTGCAAAAAATCAAACGCATAACCAATTCCGCGATAAATGCAGCCATGTTGAGGTGCTTCGTCGCCCAGCCATCGTGCACAAAGCATCGGTGTTAAGGTCAGTGAAATTAGCAGCGATACCAACACTGCCGCAGACAACGTGACCGCAAATTCTCGAAACAAACGCCCAACAATCCCGCCCATCAGCAATATCGGTAAAAATACGGCTACTAGCGACACACTCATCGCAAGCACGGTAAAACCCACTTCCTTAGCGCCAAGTAGCGCAGCATTTAGGGGAGGCATGCCCTTTTCTATATGTCGATTGGTATTTTCAAGCACTACAATGGCATCGTCTACGACAAATCCGGTTGAAATAGTCAGCGCCATCAGCGTTAAATTATTAAGACTATAGTGAAAAAAATACATCACACCACAAGCACCAATCAGCGATACAGGGACGGCAATAATAGGAATCAATGCAGAGCGAAAATTACGCAGAAAG
>JBDLQG010000082.1:0-8873 GCA_039800705.1 Pseudomonadota bacterium | reverse complement strand
ATGAGGCATGAAGCTCTTCAGGCGTAAATCCGGTGTATTCAGAAATAGTGCGTAGTACGACGCCAAAATAATACGCATTTTGGTAGCGTGTACGCGCATTTTTATGTTGTTTAATCTCAATACTCATCGCAACGGGTGAATTCACATCGATGCCATTGATAAAGGCTAATACTTCTTCTTTTGCGTGTTGGCTATTGATGACGAATTTCATGGGCTAGGATGGTTGAAATTACGCTAGGTGTTTTGAATGGTTTGATATAGGCACTGGGCTCAAAAACACCCTTCTATTGCTAGAAGGATGTTTCATTACACATTTACGCCGTTGCATCAAAAAGCGAGCCTACACCACTTGGCAGCGAATTATTGCCATTAATGGCAGATAATTGCTTTAAAAAGTCTTGCAGGTTAACACTTGATGCTGCATTGGGTTCTACTGAGTTTGCATCAGAAGAAGAGGTGCCACTTAATGCACTGACGAGATTATTGAACTTAGATTGCAACGTAGTATGTTGATTACTGTTGTTATCAAGTGCGGTAATCAAGTTTTGCATACTTACCGTTGGATTATCATACGCGGTGACTTGCGTAGATTGCACACTTACGCTGCTATTGTTATTCCCGTTTTGCGCGGGCGTCACGTCGCTTTTCGTCAGTGTTTTATACAAGTCTTGCAAAAATACCTGCAACACTTTTTTAACATCCAAAGGTGACGTGCTGCTAACAGTAGATGAACTACTGTTATTGTTTGCGCTGCCACTGCCAATACTTAGGCCAAGGCTTTGCAATGCTTGCGTCGCACTTTGCATAAGTGAACCGTTATTTGCATCTGCTTTGATGGTGGCAACGGTTAACTTAAGCGCATCGTTACTACTGACCTTTACTTGCGAAGGGCTATTAACCGTTTGCGTTGAGGTGAGTAATGTGGCGGGATTGCTTGTAGAAATTGACATAATTCGTTACCTCAATTATTAACGAAAATTAATTTTCTATTACATAAAATAAATTCATGCGTATGTTTTATCGGCATAGTCACGGCAAACTTGAAAAAGCGATGCTAAATTGCCGTGACCGGTGCAACGCCAATAATGGACAGTCCAAGGTCTTCGAGCATGGCGAGGTCTAGCGCTGAAATAGTGCGAACTTCACCTTTTCCAAATGTGTCTGACATCAAGTCATTGCTAAGTGTAAGGTGATAATAAGCCGAGCCACTACCAACACTTTCCGGTTCTAACGCAATGGGCAGATTGTTATTTAGTGCTTTTGCGTGCGTTCCTGTAAACACGGGTGAGCCGTTTTCCATTGAAACGAGTGCATCAAAAGGCGTTTTCGCTCCGTTGGTATCTAAATTTCCAGTAAATGCTAAACCGTGCAAAATTTCATGCGTTAAAATACTCACAAAATCATATTTTCCCGCAACGGCTTTACCGTTAAAGGACATTTGATTGATGTCGGTTAAATTGATGTAAAGTGTTAAATCATCTTGGCCAGCGTTGGTTTCTTTTCCTTCAAGTGAATCGGCAAGAAACGCTGTCGTTTGCGTAACACCGTTTGAACCGCTTATATTTTCAAGTGTTGCACTTGTTTCAGCGAGCACTTTTGCACTGACGCGCTCGGTGAGGATTTGTACTTGAAGCGGAACTTTTGTACTAAGGTAATGACCAATATTTTCTAAGCTTATTTTTAATGCGTTTTGCACATCGTTGAAATAAGTGCCTAGTTTCGCAGAACTTAAATCAATATTGTATTTAAAATTTGTGCCGCCAGACATGTCGGTTGAATTTGGTACAACAGGGTCAGTTACTGTGACACCATAAGCATTCCAAGTGGCATGAAGTGTTTTATCCGCAAATTGAAGTTGAGTGCCGTTGGTATCGTAGCTTACATTGATGACCGCTGTTGTTGTGCCGGTTGCGTTATCAGTTACCACGACGCTTCCACGTTTCACACTGTAGTTGTAATCAGATAAATTGCCATCAAAAGCAACGATTTCAACGTTATTAGCGATGCTTGTGCCTGAAACATGCTTGGCAATGGTCACTTTTTCTTGCGCTGAATTACCATAGACCTGCAAATTATTCACGTTTGCGGTGTAAGTTTGATTAGGGTCAAGTTGGATACTGGATAAATTGAAAATACCTTTTCCTGAACTATCAAGCGATAGTGTCCCTGCTGCATTGGCGAAATAGAGTGCTTCATAATGATTGTCAGCAAGACTTAGCGTAGCAATAGTTCCCGTATTTGATGTTAAGGTAATTTTGTTTTGTGAAGAAAGTAGGGCGCTTGGGTTAAATTTCACCCCTGTTAGTATGACTGACTCAACAGCAGAATCGATAGTCACGCCATTCACATTTTGCGTGAGTGTGACTTGTTCTGAGCCTTGATTACCATGAATAGTTAAATTATTCGTTTTTGCTACATAAGACTGCCCAAAGCCAATATTGACATCCAATCCAACAGTTGTTGTTTGAATTATTTTTTTATAAGAGAACGAGCTGAAGTTATAAAACGACTGTAGAAATTGATTAAATCTGCTTGACATTAAGTACTCTCCTCCAAAAAACGGTCATTTAAATTCAATTTAAAAATCACTACTCTCTATCTTCGTGATGTCTGTTGTGATTGTGGTGCTCTTTGCGTTCATGTGCATGATGATGTTCATAGCGTTCATGCTGCTCGTATCGCTCATGATTTTGGTGATGTTCATGAGGCTCATTTTCGTAATGATAATGAGGTGCTGGAGCGTAGTAATGTTGAGGGGGCGTGTAATAATATTCTTGGGTGTAATACGTCGACTGAGGTACGCTTCTGTAAGAGGAGTAACCATAGTAAGGTGCAGTTCGTTCATAAGCGCAACCGCTTAAAAGAAAACTGAATGTGATTAAAGAGGTTAATCGTTTCATGCTGCACCGTCCTATTACGAAAAAATAATACTTATTGAGGTTTGTCGCTTTTTGCTTTTTCACCGTCTTCGGTGTTTGCTAAAAATGACGCAAGGCAGTCCATCTCACTTTCTATGTAATTGGAACGCGCAGCCGCTAATTCTTTGGGCGAACCAAAATCATTGCGCAACTCTTCCATGGTTTTCTTGGGATCAGCGGACTCGGGCAGAGTTAACATTTTGGCATAGTTGCGATAAGAGGTGAGTCGCGCAGGATCGAGAGGAAACAATCCAGGCATATTGCCTGCTGATGTTTCGACGATACAATCCGCCATTTTTTCGGCAGGTACGTTGTAATCTTTGGGATCTTGCGAATTTTTTTCTCGTTGCAGTTCTGCTAAAACAGCCGCTTCATAATTATTTTTATCACTACAGCCATTGAGTAGTAAAGCGGTCAGAGTTAGGAATAAAATTTTTTTCATTACATGAAATCTCGATAGTTTAAAAAAGCGCTTTTTTACAACTAAGCGATGATTGCTTAGAGGGTGATTCGTAATTCAGTAGCTTGTTTGTTTTTGATATCAAACGCGCGTAATTCTAAGATACCTTTGGTATTAAGCGAAATAATAAAATGCAGTGCATCGATATACGCTAAATTATCTAAATCAAGTGAAGAAGGGTAAGCGGGCGCACTGGGGTGTGAATGATAAATAGCAAAGATTTCTTCGCCACGCTCACGCAAGGTTTTCATGGTGTCGATGTGTGCTGCAGGGTCAAATAAAAACTGTGTCGCTGGCGTTTGTGCAATATTTTTAATCGGGTAGCAATGCACAGGTATTTTATTTTTATGACTAACGATACCGCAAATTTCCGCGTCTGGGGAAATTTGGGCAAGGTGGAGCAGCTGGCTTGTCAGTTCGCGTGAAAGTGTAATGTGAGCGGTCATGATTTTCTCAGTGAAATAAATAACAAAACGCGTTTTAGGTCTTAGGGAGTGTAACGCCTGTTTGACCTTGATACTTACCACCTCTATCTGCATACGAGGTTTCGCATTGCTCATCACCACCAAAAAATAACATTTGCGCAACGCCTTCATTAGCGTAAATTTTGGCGGGTAGGGTAGTGGTATTTGAAAATTCGAGCGTGACGTGCCCTTCCCATTCAGGCTCTAAAGGTGTCACATTCACAATAATGCCGCATCGTGCATACGTGGATTTACCCAAGCAAATGGTGAGTACATCACGTGGAATACGAAAATATTCCACTGTTCTTGCGAGTGCAAACGAATTAGGGGGAATAATGCAAACGTCGGATTGCACGTCAACAAAACTCGTTGGATCAAAGTTTTTGGGATCCACAATGGCGGAGTTGATATTGGTAAAAATTTTGAATTCATCCGCGCAACGTACATCGTAGCCGTAACTTGACGTGCCATAAGAGATGACACGTCCATTTTCGTTCTCACGCACTTGAGTGTGTTCAAAGGGGCTAATCATCCCGTGCTCTGCCGCCATGCGACGTATCCATTTATCTGATTTTATGCTCATAGCGCGTAAAGTAAAAAATTGTAAAAGTTAGTTAACAATGTGATGGCCGCGATTGCGCATACAACTTGAGTAAGCGCGTTTATATTCATCTTCTGCTGAAAAGCCTTGCTTTGCTGCGCCACCAATACCACCAGCGGCTGCGCCAAGTGCTGCGCCTGTTCCCGGACTTCCAACAATTGCACCAAGTGCTGCGCCTGTTGCACCACCAATTAGTCCACCAACACCCGCGCCAATCGCGGTTTCTTTTGCTGTGCCACCAGACGCATGTGTGGCTAATTGCTGGCAGTCGGCCATATCTCGATTGATGAATTGAGCATTAGGATCTCCGTAAGCGTCCACTGTCGGAGTCCAGCCACCTTGGCTATAGCAACCTGCAAGCGAAAGTGTACTGACAAGAAGAAAGCTAATTTTGGTTGTTGATGTCATAAGAATTACCGTGTGAAGTCAAAAAAATTGCACTACGCGATAAATAGTAATCGATTGGATGGGGACAAACAAGAAGCGAAGAAAAAGAGAGTCGGAGCGAATCGATATTAGCCAGATTAACGCAGCTTGAAAGGCGTTAACCTGATGCTAATAACGCAGTGAAACTATTTAATTTTAGCTTCTTTGTAAATAACGTGTCTGCGAACAAATGGATCAAATTTTTTGATTTCCATTTTTTCTGGCATCGTTTTTTTGTTTTTTGTTGTGGTATAAAAATGACCCGTACCTTCTGTCGAAATCAATTTAATTTTGTCGCGCATGATTTTATCCTCTCAAAAATAGGGGTTAAACTTTTTGACCTGCTTTACGCAAATCCGCTAAAACGGCATCAATGCCATTTTTGTCGATAATGCGCATGGCTTTTGTTGAAACACGTAAACGTACCCAACGGTTTTCGCTTTCAACCCAAAAACGGTGGTGTTGAAGATTTGGCAAAAAACGTCTTCTTGTTTTGTTGTTTGCGTGTGAAACGTTATTTCCAGTCATCGGGCGTTTACCCGTAACTTGACATACTCTTGACATGAAAAACCTCTGTAGCTGTATAAATTTAAAATATAATCCGGCTTTATACCAAAATTTCTTTTCTAGGTAAATAATAAACTCGATATAATTAGCGCTACTTTACACTAATTCACTTAGAAGATAAAACGCCAATGTCTATTAAACTCGGTATGGTCATGGACAGTATTGACCACATTAACATCAAAAAAGACACCAGTTTTGCCATGCTCCTCGAGGCGCAAAGCCGTGGATGGCAGCTTTACTATATGGAACTGGGGGATCTTTTTCTGCGTAATGGACGCGCTTATGCAAGAACACGCCTACTCACCGTTGAACGTAATGCGTCGTGTTGGTACGAATTCATTAGTGAACAAGTGATTGATTTGTCGGAGCTTGACGTTATCTTAATGCGTAAAGATCCACCGTTTGATTCCGAATTTTTGTATGCCACAACAATTTTGCAGCGAGCCGAAGATGCAGGCGTTTATGTGGTCAATAAACCGCAATCATTGCGCGATGCGAATGAGAAACTTTTTACCTCTTGGTTTTCGCAGTGTTGCGCGGAAACACTGGTGTCAAGTCGCGCCGTTCAGATTCGCCAGTTTTTAGAAGAACAGCAGGACATTATTATAAAACCGCTTGATGGCATGGGCGGGACATCGATATTTCGTTTGCGTTTAGACGATCCCAATATCAGCGTGATTTTAGAAACGATGACAAATTACAATCAACGCTACATTATGGCGCAGCGTTATTTGCCCGCGATTAAAGACGGTGATAAACGTATTCTTGTTGTCAATGGTGAGGCCATTCCTTATGCGCTTGCGCGTATTCCTCAGCAAGGCGAAACACGCGGCAATTTAGCCGCTGGTGGTCGCGCTGAAGGTCGGCCATTAACCGAGCGTGATCGCTGGATTGTGAGCCAAGTCGCCCCGACGCTCAAAGCCAAAGGCTTGATTTTCGTTGGCTTAGATGTAATTGGTGATACGCTGACAGAAATTAACGTCACCAGTCCCACATGTGTGCAGGAATTGGACGCTCAATTTGGACTCAATATCGCGGGCGTTTTAATGGATCATATCGAAACGATTGTGGCTAAATGAAGGTATTTATCACGCTAGCGGCGGCTATTATTTTGCACGGCATTTTTATTTTTGATGTCTTGCTCAACATCCCGATGCGTGAACAAAAAGCACCTAAACTCATGGATGTCACGCTTATTACGCAGCCAGCGGAAAAAAGACCTCAAGATGCAAAATCGATTGCAACAGAAAACCAACTGGCAAATAATGGAACGCCAGCAGTAGAAGAAAAAGTGGCGCGTCAAAAAACAGTAAATGCGTCGAATTCGCCAGTAAAAGCTAAAACCGTTAAAAAAGTGGCGTCGCCTGTCGCAACTGAGCATAAAAAATCATTGCCATCGGCCGACATAGCGCAAAAAGAGGATGATGAAAAACCGCGATTATCGCCTGAATTGTTGCAGCAACAAATTAGTCAATTAGGAAGTGATATTCGTCAGCAAACCATGCAAGCTAATTCACAGCGTGTGAAATTTATCGATTCGGTGAGTGCCAGTAAATACGTTGCTGCGCAATATTTGAAAGACTTTGAAACAAAAGTGGAGCGCACGGGCAATATGAATTATCCCGAAGTTGCGATACAAAAAGATTTTTCCGGTACACTGACAATGGATGTGGGCATTAAAGCCGATGGGAGCGTTTACAGTATTCGTATCAATCAATCATCAGGCAACGCTGCTTTAGACGAAGCAGCAAAGAAAATTGTGCGTATGAGTGCGCCTTTTCCTGCGCTACCGGCTGATTTACTTAAAGAACTCGATGTGTTAATTATTACGCGTGTGTGGCGATTTTCAGATCAATCTGGCATAACAACCCAATAGTTTTCCCATTTTTAAAATGAAAAATAAAAATACATAAAATATGAACGACACGGACTATTTAAATAATCAATTTCTTATCGCTATGCCGACGCTTGCCGATAGTCATTTTTCGCAGACGGCGATTTATTTATGCCAACATAACGAGGATGGTGCGCTTGGGATTGTTATCAATCGTCAGTCGGATATGAAACTCAAAGAAATTTTCATGCAAATGGATATTCCCATTACATCCATTTTAGCCGCAGAGGCACCTGTTTTTATGGGAGGACCTGTTCAGCAAGAGCGCGGTTTTGTGCTGCATACGACTGGCGGTGAATGGGCAATTACCCTGCCAATTTCAGATACTATGTCACTGACTACGTCACGCGATATTATCGAAGCGATTGCCAAAGGCGAAGGCCCAGAGCGTTATTTTGTCGCGCTTGGTTACGCGGGTTGGGGAAAAGGGCAGCTTGAGCAGGAATTTTTGGCTAATTCGTGGCTTAATACGCCTTTTGGTGAACCTATTTTATTTGACACACCCATTGATCTGCGTTGGCGCATGGCTGCAAGTCAAATTGGTGTTGATATTAATAAGTTAACGCATGGCGCAGGTCATGCGTAAAGATCCATTGATGCGTCAAACGCAAGATACGTTTTTAGGTTTTGATTTTGGCACAAAGAAAATTGGCGTCGCTGTCGGGCAATTAACCACCGCTACAGCTAATTCACTCCAAACCTTGCGCTCACCCAATGAATCACCGAATTGGCAAGCTATTGAAGGGTTAGTGAAGGAATGGCAGCCTGTCGGCTTTGTCGTGGGAATTTCACGCCAACATGATGGCACGGATAATCCAGTTACGCCCCGTATGTTGAAATTTTGCCGTCAGTTAAATGGGCGGTTTAATTTACCTGTTCATCAACAAGATGAAATGCTCTCCACGTTTGAAGCAAAACAATTATTGTTTGATGATGTTCACGTTAACGCAACCAAATTGTGGGCGGTGCAAGATGAACTCGCCGCGCAATTGATTCTACAAACTTGGCTCAATGGACAAGAAAGAACCATTTAACGAGCTGATGATGACAGCGAATCAGCATGAAAATGACGATAATCTCTTTCGTCAGGCTGTCGGCCGTGTACAAGCTATCAAGCAAGATAAAATCACGCCTCACTCGCAATTACCGAGGCCAAAACCTTATCCAAAACCGCTTGAAGTGAATTTCGATGCGCATTTAAGCTCGCGCAATCCAGAAGAATTAACGACAGTGGGTATTTATGATTCACTCAATTTTTTGTCTGCGGGATTGCAAAATAATGTGCTAAAAAAATTGCGTCGTGGCTATTTTGGCGTTGATGCAGAAATTGATTTACATGGATTAACGGGGTATGACGCGAAACGTCAATTATTGCATTTTCTACACAATAGTGTGCAAGATGGCTGCCGTTGCGTACATATCGTGCATGGTAAAGGGTATCGCTCACAAGATAATTTGCCTGTGATTAAAAACGAATTAAACCAGTGGCTACGGCAACATAAAGACGTGCAAGCGTTTTGCTCGGCAAGTCCTAAAGATGGCG
>JBDLQG010000081.1:0-8944 GCA_039800705.1 Pseudomonadota bacterium | reverse complement strand
ATAAAAACTATGGCGTTTCTAAAGGCGTAGGTACTTATCTTCAAGGCAATGGTGGATTTAATATGTTTGAAGGTGATGCTTATGATGCTAGTGGTATGTATTTAATTCCAGGCAAAATTGGTATTGGTCAATTCCAACCTTATGTTCGTTATGTGAATACAATTCCTGTTGATAGCACTACGCGTAATACTTACGAAGGTGGTTTGAACTACATCATCGATGGTCATAACGCACGTGTTTCATTGATTTATCAATACGGTGATGCGGTCAATGGCGGTAATTATGGTAATTTCACCGATACCGCTCAACACAACAAAGCAAGTGCGTTAACGCTCGGCTTCCAAATGCAAATCTAATTAATCATTTACGATAACGGAATTCAATTATGACAATGAAATTTTCAACAACATTGCGCAAACTTGCGTTAACTACTGTACTTTCAACCGCGTTGTTTGGTTCAGCATTTGCTGAAGAAGACACGATTAAAGTAGGCGTTTTACATTCACTTTCTGGCACAATGGCTATTAGTGAAACCACGCTTAAAGACACCATGTTGATGCTTATCGATGAGCAAAACAAAAAAGGAGGCTTGCTTGGTAAAAAATTGGAAGCAGTTGTTGTTGATCCTGCTTCAAACTGGCCACTTTTCGCTGAAAAAGCGCGTGAGTTGATTACGAAAGATAAAGTATCTGCCATTTTTGGATGCTGGACATCGGTATCGCGTAAATCCGTTCTTCCAGTTATTGAAGAATTGAATGGTTTACTTTTCTACCCAGTGCAATACGAAGGTGAAGAATCTTCTAAAAATGTTTTCTACACGGGTGCTGCGCCAAATCAACAAGCGATTCCAGCGGTTGATTATTTGATGAATGATTTGAAAGTACAACGTTGGGTATTAGCGGGTACTGACTACGTTTATCCACGCACAACCAATAAAATTTTGGAAGCGTATTTGAAATCAAAAGGCGTTGCGTCTAAAGATATCATGATTAACTACACGCCATTTGGTCACTCTGATTGGCAAAGTATTGTTGCTGACATCAAAAAATTCGGTTCAACTGGCAAAAAAACAGCGGTAGTTTCAACTATCAATGGTGATGCGAACATTCCTTTCTACAAAGAACTTGGAAACCAAGGCATTTCAGCTGAAAAAATTCCAGTTATTGCGTTCTCTGTTGGTGAAGAAGAATTATCAGGCATGGATACCAAACCCTTAGTTGGTCATTTAGCGGCTTGGAACTATTTCATGAGTGTTGATAGCACCAAAAATGCGGCGTTTATCAACCAATGGCATGAATACACCAAAAATCCAAAACGTACCACAAATGATCCAATGGAAGCACATTACATCGGTTTCAATATGTGGGTAAAAGCCGTTGAAAAAGCGGGTACAACCGATGCAGCAGCGGTTCAAAAAGCGATTATTGGCGTTGAGTTTCCAAACTTGACTGGCGGCACGTCAAAAATGTTACCAAATCATCACATCAGTAAACCCGTGTTAATTGGTGAAATTCAAGATGATGGTCAGTTGATGACTGTTTGGCAAACCAATAAATTGGTTGATGGTGATGCGTGGTCTGATTTCTTACCAGAAAGCAAACCCATTATTGCTGATTGGACGTCGCCTATTAATTGTGGCAACTACAATACCAAAACTAAAAAGTGTTCAGGTCAAACTTACTAAGTTAAGTTAGCTTTTTCACTCTTTAACCTGATGGGGTGCGATGACCGTAGCTGATTGAGCTTGGTTGTTTCCCCCATCATTTCGTCTAATACGTATCCCTTGGAGAGAAAATGAAAGTGAATTCATTGAAAACCGATTTTCTTCTACACGCTTTTTTTCTGTTAGTTTTCTCATTTGGTGTTCATGCTGCGGATAATCCAACAGCGCAGCAGCCTTTACTTGACGCCCTGCATAATCTTCAGCAAGGTGCTATCAAAGAGCGCGAACAAGCCATTGAGCAACTTTCAGAAATTCAAAGTGAACGCAGTTTGCCGATTTTACGCGCTTTACTTGACGGTAAATTATTCACGCTAAAATCAGATAATCAACTCGTTATCGGTGAAGATAATCATCATGGTTATGACATATCAGATGCGGTTAGCGGACTTGAACTGGATAGCATTGCGCGTGGCGATGCGACTAAAATCAATTTAACCAATAATTTGCGCGTATCGCTTAGAAAAACGATTGGTCAATTAGAATTAAATGCGCAAGATCCAGCCATTCGCTTGGCGGCAGTCAAAGCCATGGGCGGTGACGATGATGAAAATGCGTTAGCACTACTTCATAAACGCGCCACTATAGAAAAAGATAACAATGTAAAGCAGGCTATCGACATTGTTTTTCTCTTAAAAGATATGAATAGCAGCGATAAAGCGTTGCGTATTCAAGCCATCGATAAACTTAAAGAACAAAACAGCATTGACGTTGTTAATCGTTTAAATGTGATGGTCGAAAAAGATGAAAATGGAAATTATCTTGAAACCGATACAGAAGTTCGTAATTTAGCGAAAGTGGCGCTCGTCAATATTAACAGCCGTTTGCAATTTTACAGCACGATTGAAACGGTCTTTTTTGGACTGAGTTTAGGTGCGGTGCTTGTGCTTGCGGCAATTGGTCTTGCGATTACGTTTGGCGTGATGGGCGTGATTAATATGGCGCATGGTGAGTTGATGATGCTCGGTGCTTATACCACTTACGTGATGCAGCAGTTAATGCCTAATCATTTGGGTGTGTCGCTGTTTTTGTCCATTCCTGCTGCGTTTGTGATTTCCGGTGTAGCGGGGATTATTATCGAACGCGGTATTATTCGATTTCTCTACGGCCGTCCGCTTGAAACGCTACTTGCCACGTTTGGGGTGAGTTTGGTACTTCAGCAAAGTGTACGCTCTATTTTCTCTCCGCTAAATCGCAGTGTTGCCACACCTGAGTGGATGAGCGGTTCGTGGCAAATCAATGATTTTCTCTCGCTGACATGGAACCGTTTTTATATTTTGGTATTTTGTTTAATTGTATTTGTGATGCTTTTGCAAATTCTCAAACATACCCGTCTTGGACTTGAAGTTCGTGCTGTAGCGCAAAATCGTAATATGGCAAAAGCCATGGGCATTCCTACAGATAAAGTCGATGCGATGACATTTGGTCTTGGTTCAGGTATTGCAGGTGTTGCGGGCGTTGCGCTGAGTCAAATTACCAATGTAGGGCCTAATTTGGGTCAAGCCTATATTGTCGATTCCTTTATGGTCGTGGTGTTTGGCGGTGTGGGTAATTTACTGGGTACCTTGGTGGCGGGTTTTTCACTGGGTATAGCCAATAAATTCTTAGAGCCTTTTGCCGGTGCGGTGTTGGCTAAAATTTTAGTGCTTGTTTTTATCATTTTGTTTATCCAAAAGCGTCCACGTGGTTTATTCCCTCAAAAGGGCAGAGCAGCGGATTCTTAAGATTTTGGATATTGACACAATAATAAATATTTAGTGGATGTGATACATGGAATTAATGAAGTTAGGTCAAGATAAAACGTGCATAACCGTCCTTGGCATATTAGCCGCAGTGACGTTTGTTATCCCTTTGTGTAATTGGATTTTTCCTGCTGATTCAGCGTTGCATTTTTCGGCATATACCGTATCAGTGCTTGGTAAGTATTTAACCTTTGCACTGCTTGGTTTATCGCTGGATTTGGTCTGGGGATATTGCGGCATTTTAGCGTTGGGTCACGGTGCTTTTTTTGCCCTCGGCGGTTACGCGATGGGAATGTATTTGATGCGTCAAATCGGTACACGTGGCGTTTATGGGAATGAGAATTTACCCGATTTTATGGTGTTTTTAAATTGGAAAGAGCTGCCTTGGTATTGGTTTGGTTTTGACCATTTTGGTTTTGCGATGTTGATGGTCGTGTTAGCACCGGGGGCATTAGCGTTTGTGTTTGGCTATTTAGCGTTTCGCTCGCGCGTGACAGGTGTTTATTTGTCGATTATTACGCAGGCGTTAACGTATGCGCTGATGCTCGCGTTCTTTCGCAATGAAATGGGTTTTGGTGGGAATAACGGTTTAACGGATTTTAAAGATATTTTAGGCTTTAATATCCAATCTGAAGCAGTGCGCTCAATGCTTTTGATGTTGTCGGGTATCGCTTTGATTATTGCCTTTATGGTTTGTCGATGGCTCGTCAATACCAAATTAGGACGTGTGGTGACAGCGATTCGAGATCAAGAATCCCGCGTGCGTTTTTTGGGGTATCGCGTTGAAATGTTTAAATTGTGGATATTTGTATTCGCGGCAATGATTGCTGGTGTTGCAGGGGCACTTTATGTACCGCAAGTTGGCATTATCAATCCAAGTGAATTTTCACCGCTTAATTCATTAGAAATTGTGGTTTGGGTAGCTATTGGCGGGCGAAATACGCTGTATGGTGCCATTATTGGCGCGGTGCTGGTCAATTACAGTAAAACGGTGTTGACAGGCTTGATGCCTGAACTGTGGCTATTTACGTTAGGCGCGGCGTTTGTGGTGGTTACTGTCTTTCTGCCCGATGGACTCGTTGGGTTACTACGCCGCAGATTACAGGAGCAACACGCATGAGCCCAAAGCAGATACACCATGAAATTCCCATGACAGATCATCTGTTTCATGAAGGTGTTGTTGACACGCGTCACGGACCTATTTTATATCTTGATGATGTTAGCGTCAGTTTCGATGGTTTTAAAGCGTTGAATAATTTATCGCTTGTGATTGATGCAGGCGAGCTACGTTGCATGATTGGTCCAAATGGCGCGGGTAAAACTACGTTAATGGATGTGATTACAGGAAAAACGCGCCCCGATTCGGGAACGGTCTTTTTTGGTCAAACGATCGATTTGCTCGAAATGGATGAGCCTGATATTGCACAAGCAGGGATTTGTCGCAAATTTCAAAAACCAAGCGTGTTTGATGCGCTGAGTGTGTTTGAGAATTTAGAACTTGCGCTTAAAGCTAATAAAGGCGCATGGGCAACGTTGTTTCATCGTTTAAATGGTGAACAGCGCGACAAAATTCATCATATTATCGAAACGATTGGTTTGAAAGCAAACTATCAACAGCGTGCAGGAATTTTATCTCATGGTCAGAAACAGTGGCTTGAAATTGGGATGCTACTCATGCAAGAACCGAAAGTCATGCTCGTTGATGAACCTATTGCCGGTATGACGCATCAAGAAGTGGAGCGTACAGCTGAACTTCTGGTGTCGCTGCAAGGTGAACGCTCGATTATTGTGGTTGAGCATGATATGGAATTTGTTCGCTCTATTGCCACCAAAGTGACCGTACTTCATGAAGGCGCTGTATTAACTGAGGGAACGATGAGCGAGGTTCAAAATGATCCGCGCGTGATTCAAGTGTATTTAGGAGGATAAAGGACGATGCTTAAAATAAATGGATTGCAACAATATTACGGTGAAAGCCATACGCTGTGGGATTTACAGCTTGATGTTCCCGAAGGGTCTTGTGTGTGTTTAATGGGACGCAATGGCGTTGGCAAAACAACGTTATTAAAATCGATTATGGGACTGGTGCCCGTTCGCGGCGGAAGTATTGAAATGGACGGTAAATCGTTAACCAATGCAAAAGCCCAATCACGTGCTGAACTGGGTATTGGCTACGTTCCACAAGGGCGTGAAATTTTTTCACTGCTTACCGTTGAAGAAAATCTGAAAACGGGTTTGCGTGCGGCGAGTAAAATGGGTATAAAAAAAGTCCCCGATCATATTTTTGATGTGTTTCCCGTGTTAAAGCAAATGTTAAAACGACGTGGTGGTGATTTGTCCGGCGGTCAACAGCAGCAACTTGCGATTGCTCGCGCGTTAGTGTTAAATCCACGTTTACTCATTTTAGATGAACCTACCGAAGGTATTCAGCCTAATATTGTCAGTGAAATTGGTGAAGTCATTATTCGCTTAAATCGTCAGCGCGGAAAACCGCTTACTATGCCAAAAACAAATCCTTATGATTTGGGTGAAGTACATGAAGCGATTACCAAAATAAACCATGAACTCGGCGTGACGGTGTTACTTGTTGAGCAAAAATTACCCTTTGCGCGTAAAGTAGCGGATCGTTTCTGTATTATGGATAGAGGACGTCACGTTGCGATTGGTGCGATGGATGAATTATCTGATGACATGGTGAAACGTTATCTGACGGTTTAACATGGGAAAAAGTGAATGGAAAAAGGCTGGAAAGCGCAATTAGAACTCGAGTTTGCAAAACAAGGCGAAAAAACGCTTTTAGTCAAACGCAAGCAATTTGGCCCTTTAACGGTGCAGCGCCCCTTTTATCCTGAAGGCGGTGTGTGTCATGTGTATTTGCTGCATCCGCCCGGAGGAATTGTCGGCGGCGATCAGTTGCATTTTTCCATTCATGCGCGGGAAAATGCTCATGCGCTGATCACAACGCCAGCTGCAGGAAAATTTTATCGCAGCTCAGGCGAGCAGGCCACGCAGCAGGTGAATATCAATGTTGACAACCATGCGATGCTCGAGTGGCTGCCACAAGAAACGATTATTTACGACGGCGCAAATGTCAGCTCAACGGTGAATATAGCATTGGCACCGCAGGCGCGTTTTATTGGTTGGGAAATTTTATCGCTTGGGCGCCCCGCATCGGGTGAAGGATTTGATTGCGGCGTGGCGCAGATGAATTGGCGAATTTATTGCCAGCATCGTCCCTTGTTTTTAGAGCGTTTGCAACTCGATGCACATGCTTTTTCTGCGCGTTGGGGATTGAACGGACTATCGGCTTGCGGCACCTTATTTGCCACGCCCGTGTCTGCGAAAAGTGTAGAGGCCGTGCGCGATTTAATCGGTGATACGGCAGGGCGCGGGGTGACGCAAATTGATGATATGCTGATTTGCCGCGCAATCGATAGTCGAAGTGATAAATTACGCAGTTTTTTTGAACAGGTCTGGAAAATTGTGCGCGAGGATACGCTTGAGCGCACGATGTGTACGCCGCGTATTTGGGCAACTTAACGGAAAAATAGGATTATGCAATTAACGCCAAGAGAAAAAGATAAATTATTACTTTTTACAGCCGCCCTGCTAGCGGAGCGTCGCAAAGCACGCGGCTTAAAACTCAATTACCCCGAAGCGGTGGCATTTATTAGCGCTGCCATTATGGAAGGTGCGCGTGATGGTCAAACGGTGGCTGAGCTGATGGAATACGGACGAACATTACTTTATCGTGAAGACGTGATGGAAGGTGTCTGCGAAATGCTTCCAGACGTGCAAATTGAAGCCACGTTCCCAGACGGCACCAAGCTTGTCACGGTTCACAATCCAATTGAATGAGGTGTTAGTATGATTCCGGGAGAAATTATTCCTTGCGAAGGTGAAATCGAGTTGAATGTCGGCAGTCAGGTCATTTCAGTGCTGGTTGCCAATACGGGAGATCGTCCCATTCAAGTCGGTTCTCATTACCATTTTTTTGAAACCAATCTCGCATTGCGGTTTGATCGCGCAGCAACACGCGGTTTTCGCCCCGATATTCCTGCGGGAACGGCTATTCGTTTTGAACCGGGCCAACAGCGTGAAATTCAATTAGTGGCTTTTGGTGGATTGCGTCGCGTTTATGGTTTTCGCGGTGAAGTGATGGGTGAGTTGGAGAGTCAGCAATGAGCAGAATGAGTCGGCAAGCCTATGCGGATATGTTCGGACCCACCACGGGTGATAAAGTCCGTTTAGGTGATAGTGGTTTATTTCTTGAAGTGGAAGCAGATCGCACAGTGTATGGCGATGAAGTGAAATTTGGCGGTGGTAAAGTCATTCGTGATGGCATGGGGCAAAGCCAACTTGATTCCACGGTTGCGATGGATTTAGTCATTACGAATGCGTTAATTGTCGATCATTGGGGCATTATTAAAGCAGACGTTGGTATTAAACAAGGTCGCATTGCCGCGATTGGCAAAGCGGGGAATCCTGACGTTCAACAAGGTGTGGATATTATCATCGGTCCGGGAACGGAAATTATTGCCGGTGAAGGGCAAATTTTAACGGCAGGTGGCATCGACGCACATATTCATTTTATTTGCCCACAGCAAATTGAAGAAGCGCTAACGTCAGGCGTGACAACCATGATTGGCGGTGGAACAGGCCCCGCAACAGGAACGAATGCGACAACCTGCACCCCCGGACGTTGGAATATTGAGCAAATGCTGCAATCGCTTGATGGTTTTCCCATGAATTTCGGTTTGCTTGGCAAAGGTAACGCCAGTTTGCCCGAAGCCTTAGAAGAGCAAGTTCGCGCTGGGGCGATGGGTTTAAAACTTCATGAAGATTGGGGAACCACACCTGCCGCGATTGATTGTTGCCTAAGTGTTGCCGAAAAATTTGATGTGCAAGTGGCGATTCATACCGATACGTTAAATGAATCGGGATTTGTCGAAGATACATTTGCCGCGTTTAAAGGGCGAACTATTCACACGTATCATACAGAAGGTGCGGGCGGTGGTCATGCACCCGATATTATCAAAGCCTGCGGCGAGGCCAATGTGTTGCCATCGTCAACCAATCCCACGCGCCCTTATACGATCAATACGGTCGATGAACATTTGGATATGCTGATGGTCTGTCATCATCTTGATCCGAGTATCGCCGAAGATGTGGCATTTGCAGAGTCGCGGATTCGTCGTGAAACCATTGCCGCTGAAGATATTTTGCATGATTTAGGCGCATTTTCGATGATTTCGTCAGATTCGCAAGCGATGGGGCGCGTTGGGGAAGTCGTTATTCGTACATGGCAAACCGCGCACAAAATGAAAGCGCAACGCGGCAGTTTAAAAGAAGATTCCGCCAATAATGATAATTTTCGTATTAAACGCTATATTGCCAAATACACAATTAACCCTGCGATTAGCCACGGTATTTCACATGAAGTTGGCTCGATTGAAGTAGGCAAACTCGCGGATTTAGTGCT
>JBDLQG010000080.1:0-14081 GCA_039800705.1 Pseudomonadota bacterium | reverse complement strand
TTGATGATTCAAAAAATGAAAGAGCCCCTTAACCATTCACAATGCAAAATGATGAACCTGCTAGGCACGGTTAGCGCGCTTGGTTTGATCTTATTTTGTGTTGAGGCAAAATCAACAGATTCTGCGTTATTTCAAGGCGGATTTCTTTGTGTGTCTTTATTGACAGCAATCGTTATTGGATCATGCTTTTTGATGTCAAAACAAAATTATTCAAGCGTTATATTATCGATATTGAGCAGCAATATATTACGTATTATCGGTATTCGCGCTTATGGGATTTATTTATGGCACTGGCCTATTTTTGGCTTAACACAACCTTGGGTAGACGTCCCTTTTGAAGGTGTAACATTATTTATTTTTAGATTAGTCTTAACGGTTTTTTTCTCAGAGATTACCTATCGCTTTATTGAAAATCCAATACGCAGTGGCTGTATTGCTCGAACTTTAGAATCCATTATGAAATCGACGGGAACAGAAAAGAAAAAATTAATTACTGCATGGTCATTAACAGGCTGCCTTTGCTTAGCTGGATGTTCAGAACCCGTATTTGCGGAAAAAAACGATGATGCTAGCATTGCAACGCAGACACCTGAAATAGTCAGCGCCTCTATTCAATATGACGAAACCACGTTAACAGAATCAATTAAAAAAAATAAAAATGATAATTCGATATTGTCTAATACGATTTGTGGTCATACAGAGCAACGCAATAATCAAAATAATTTAGAATTTGAACGAGCAAAAAACGGGACAGGCTACGTTAATCGCGTTCGAACAGTCGATCAACCCAACGCAAAAACACCGGTATTTTTGTTAGGTGATTCTGTTATGGTGGGCGCAACAACTGAATTGTTAAAACGCTTACCTTGTGTGAGCTTAGATTCGCAAGTAGGGCGACAACTTGGCAAAGGCATTCAAATTTTAAGTGAACGTAAAAGCAAAGGCTTGCTAAGCGACACGGTAATTATTCACTTGGGCAATAATAGTCCAATTAACGCGAATCAGATAGAAACCTTGCTCAATCTTTTAAGCGATACAAAACGCATTATATTTGTGAATCTGAAATTACCTAGAAATTACGAAAGCTCAAATAATCAACTTTTACATGAAGCGGGCGCTAAGAATGCCAACATTCATTTGATTGATTGGCGCTCAAACAGCATGAACGCAAAAAATGTATTTGGCAGTGACGGTATTCATTTGACGCATCAAGGCGCAAAACTCTACGCCAGTTTAATCTCGGATTCGCTTGTAGATTAAAAAATCATCATGTTAGTGACAAAGGCGAAAATTCGCGTTTGTCACTAACCATGCAGAAAAATCTCTTATTTTTTCCAGCGTAAATCCAACGTTAGCGGAAACCGTGGATTGATCGGTTCAGGAGAAATATCCATAACGCCAGCGCTATGCCCGTGATCCCAAAAACGTGACCGACGACGCGCCTCAGCTTCATTTGCATTAACGGGAAATACATCATAATTACGCCCTCCCGGATGACTGACATGATAAGTGCAGCCTCCAATTGAACGTCCGCTCCAGCTATCAAATAAATCAAATACCAACGGCGAATCTGTTGGAATGGTGGGATGCAATGCTGATGGTGGTGCCCATGCTTTAAATCGCACAGCGGCGATGTATTCGCCCGGTACCCCCGTTGGATGCAATGGTAAAACGCGCTTGTTGCAAAGTACCACATGACGACTTTCCGTCATGCCGCTAATTTTAACCTGCAGTCGCTCAACAGAAGAGTCAACATAACGCGACGTTCCAGAGCCGCTGACTTCTTCACCAAGTACATGCCAAGGCTCAATAGCTTGGCGCAACTCAATTTGCACGCCTTCATAAATCACTTTACCGTAACGAGGAAAACGGAATTCTAAAAAGGCGGCAAACCATTCATTCTCAAACGTATAACCCGCATGACGTAAATCAGCGCAAATATCATTGATATCTTGCTCAATAAAATGCGGCAACATAAAACGGTCATGCAGTGCCGTATTCCAATAAACCAATTGACCTTGATGTGGCGTTTTCCAAAAACGCGCTACCAACGAACGTAGTAAAAGTGATTGCAGCAAACTGAGTTGATAATGCGGTGGCATCTCAAAAGCACGTAGTTCAAGCAATCCGAGTCGCCCTGTGGCTGAATCGGGTGAATATAGTTTATCAATACAAAATTCAGCGCGATGTGTATTGCCTGTTAAATCAATTAATAAATTACGCAATAAACGATCCACAAGCCAAGGCTGCAGGTTTTCTTCGCCAGCGGTTATCTTTTTGTCTATTTGCGCAAAGGCAATATCGAGTTCATACAAATTATCATCACGCGCTTCATCAACGCGCGGCGCTTGACTTGTTGGACCGATAAATTGCCCTGAAAATAGATAGGACAAACACGGATGTTGTTGCCAATAGGTAATTAAACTGCGGAGCAAATCTGGTCGACGCAAAAAGGGGCTATCGGCAGCGGTAATGCCACCTAACGTAATATGATTTCCGCCGCCAGTACCCGTGTGGCGACCATCAAGCATAAACTTTTCAGCGCAAAGCCTTGTTAAACGTGCTTCTTCATAAAGAATCTTTGTATTCTTGACCAAATCTTGCCAACTGGATGCGGGATGAATATTGACTTCAATAACACCGGGATCTGGCGTAATAGAAAGCGAAAGTAATCGTGAATCGCGCGGCGGGGTATAGCCTTCTAAACGAACGGGCAACGCACATTTTTCAGCTGTATCTTCAATTGCGGCAACTAATTCCAGCCATGTTTCTAAAAGCGTCAGCGGCGGCATAAAGACATATAAAAAACCTGCTCTCACCTCAAAAACCAATGCCGTATGAATCACTTCTTTTGGCGTGGGTGTTTTATGGATGTCGTCAGGTTTTTCTATTTGCTTATCACAAGGATAATCCGCTAGCGGACTTTGCTCAGCGAAAGGATCACAAGGTAACTCAATTTCAAAGTCTTCAGGCGCTACCCATGGCAAACTGTTTAACGGTAAACGCAAGCCCACAGGCGAATCTCCCGGAACAAGGTACAATCGCTCATGGCGTAGTGGCCAAAGACTAGATTGCCATTTATGCGTTTTACTTAATGCTTTCAAAGGCAACACATAACCGACTATTTCACCTAAATTTCCTTGTAAATCGATTTTATGCGTATCGATATTGATTGGCTGACGACTTTCTTTATCTAAAGCAATCCATGGATCTTCGTAAGCGGGAATTAAATATCCAGCATTTAACGCTAATCGTGCGGTTAATTTTTCTGCGAATTGACGAAGTTTAGTGCCGTCAATAACGTGAGACTGTTTTGCAATTAACGTTTCATTATGCCAAACAGGCACACCATCACTACGCCAGTACATATTTAATGCCCAACGTGGCAATGGCTCACCAGGGTACCATTTACCTTGACCAAAATGCAGCGCACTATGGGGAGCAAAACTTTTCTGTAATCGTGTTAACAGCGTATTTGCAAGCGTCCATTTTTCTTCACCTAACGCAGCAATATTCCATTCGGCACCTTCCATGTTATCGACCGACACAAACGTGGGTTCACCACCTTGTGTTAAACGAACATCTAATTCCTGCAGTTGTAAATCAACTCTCTCGCCTAAATCTTGAATAGTTTGCCATTGCTTTTCGTTGAAGGGTTTAGTAACACGGGGATCTTCATGAATACGTGTGACAACCATTTCAACATCCAACGTTGATTCACAAATGCCTGTCATACCACTTACAGGCGCTGCTGACGAGGGAATGGCCGTTGCCGCAAGGGGAATATGCCCTTCACCCGCAAGCAGGCCAGAAGTGGCATCTAAGCCCACCCAACCAGCCCCCGGAATATACGCTTCACACCACGCATGTAAATCAGTGAAATCGACATCCGTTCCTGAAGGGCCATCAAGCGGCTTTTCGTCAGCGACTAACTGAATGAGGTAGCCAGACACAAAACGGGCTGCAATGCCTAAATGCCGTAAAATTTGAACAAGCAACCACGCACTATCCCGACACGATCCTGATTTTTTCTCTAACGTTTCTTCGCAACTTTGTACGCCCGCTTCCATGCGAATCAAATAATTGATTTCATTATGAAGCTGTTGATTGACGTAAACGAGAAAATTAGTCGTGGTAATACCCGCTGGAATATGCGTTGAAAATTGCTTTAACCATGAATCAAGACGAGGACTATCCTTAACGATTTCTAAAAAGGGTGCTAATTCCGTTTTTAAATTCGCCGGATAAGCAAAAGGGAAATGCTCTGCCCAATCTTCCACAAAAAAATCAAACGGATTGATAATGGTCATATCCGCAATTAAATCGACGTTAATTTCAATTTCTTGCGTAGGCTTTGGAAAAGTAATGCGTGCGACAAAATTACCGTAAGCATCTTGCTGCCAATGTACAAAATGATTGGCGGGTTTAATATTGAGCGAATAGCTTGAGATAGGCGTTCGACTATGTGCAGCGGGGCGCAAGCGAATTTCATGTGGAGAAATGACCACTTGACGATCAAACACATAGTGCGATTTGTGATGCAGGGCAACTTGGATTGTCATAATGGTCAACTCTCTATGTAGGCTGTACGGATTAAAAAGGGGGCGGATTATTGCTTAACCAATGTGGGTTAGGGAGCGAACTAAAAACACTGCGCAATCCTTCACCCCAGCAACGGCTAATTTGTGCAAAATAGTCATCATTTTGAGTAATATGCTGAAACGTTAAATCCAAACTGTTATTTTGGTAACACACTAAATCAATGGGAAACCCAACCGATAAATTGCTACGCATCGTCGAGTCAAATGACACTAAAATACACTTTACAGCGTCATTAATAGGCGTTTTAGGGCTTATCACTCTATCAATAATGGGTTTTCCATACTTGGTTTCACCAATTTGAAAAAAGGGATTCTCTTCGCTCACTTCAATGAAATTGCCTTCGGCATAAACAAGAAATAAACGCATAGGTTCATTTTTAATTTGCCCACCAACAATAAAATTCACGCTCGAATCAATATTGCTTTGCGAGAGAAAAACGCCTTCTCGATCACGCACTTCGCGCAGACACTCACCAAGTAAAGTAGCGACGTCAAACATGGATTTCACATTCCAAATATTGCGAATTTCCTGCTTTGAACTACGCTGTTCGAGTAAATTAATCGCGTTTTGTGTAACCGAAAGATTGCCCGAACTCAAAATAATGATGGCGCGATCACCGCGATTAAAAAAGCTGCGCATTTTCTTGAAGCTTGATACTTGATCAAGTCCCGCGTTGGTTCTGGAATCTGAAGCGAACACCATGCCCTCATTCAGTTTCAAAGCGACACAATAAGTCATAATGATTATTTTTAAGTTGTGATTTGTTGTTGTGATTGCACCGCTCTGCGAATAGGTAAATTATCAAAATTATCTCGGCGAGATAAATACGCATCCCGAATATTTTTGCCTAGTGAATCCATGTGCCCGAGAAAATCCGTCAGATATTCATGTAGACCCTGTTCAAAAACGTCGTCAATGCGCCCAAAGTGCAGTGCGGCATGTTGTTCGCCTGCGCACCTGCGTGCTTCTCTGCCTGCTGAGCCATTGATATCAATCAAAGCAGACTCCACTTCATTCATGCAGGCATGCAGCGAACGAGGCATATCGTCCCTTAAAATGAGCAATTCAGCAACGCGCAGTGGTGAAATAACATCACGGTAAATTTTTCGATAGGCTTCAAATGCACTCACTGATTTGAGCAAAGACCCCCATTGATAGTAGTCTGCCGCACTGCCGACACTATCATTTTCAGTAAGTAAAATATGGTATTTCACATCCAAAATTCGCGCGGTATTGTCCGCACGCTCTAAGAACGTCCCCAATTTAATAAAACTAAGCGAAATATCTTTGAGAATCGTGCCTAATGTAACCCCCCGAAATAAATGAGAACGATCTTTCACCCAATCAAAAAAATCAGGAAACTTTTCATATTCCATTTGCATAGAAACGCGATTGAGTTCAAGCCACGTCGCATTGATAATTTCCCACATTTCAGAGGTAATGGCGCTGCGAACAGCACGCGCATTTTCACGTGCCATTTTTAAACAAGTATAAATACTTGAAGGATTGTCGGGATCCAGTGCGAGGTAATACGTTACGGTATCCGCTTTTGCCAAACCGTATTTTCGCTCATAACCCGCAGCGCAACCGGTAATATTGAGCGGTGCATACCATAAGTAAGCTTCAGCGCCTTCAATGTCGAGCGGTAGTAATGATGTACGATGCGCTACATCAAGAACACGAGCCGTATTTTCAGCGCGTTCAATGTGACGTGCCATCCAAAATAAATTTTCTGCTGTGCGTGATAGCATGTTAATTCTCCAATACCCAAGTGTCTTTTGTTCCGCCACCTTGTGACGAATTGACAATTAATGAGCCTTCACTAAGGGCAACGCGTGTTAATCCACCCGATACCAAACGAATTTCTTTTCCCGATAACACAAAGGGGCGTAAATCGACATGGCGCGGTGCAACGCCTGATTCCACAAGGGTTGGGCAGGTTGAGAGCGCAAGTGTTGGCTGTGCAATAAAATTGGCGGGATCACTTAAAATACGTTGCTTATACGCTTCAATTTCTGATTTTGAACTTGTCGGTCCAACAAGCATTCCATAGCCGCCAGAACCTTGTACTTCCTTGACAACTAATTCAGGCAGATGCTCAAGCACATATTTCAAATCATCTTTAAGACTTAATCGCCACGTTGGCACATTGGAGAGCAGTGGTTCTTCGCCCAAATAAAATTTAATCATGTCGGGAACAAATAAATAAGTCGACTTGTCATCAGCAACCCCCGTACCAACCCCATTTGCCAGTGACACATTGCCGTGACAATAAGCGTCAATCAATCCCGGTACACCTAATGTTGAATCACGTTTAAACACGAGAGGATCTAAAAAATCATCATCTACGCGACGATAAATAACATGTACCTGCTGCGCTCCTTCCGTTGTGTGCATATACACTTTTTTATCGTGAACAAATAAATCTTGCCCTTCGACCAGTTCAACGCCCATCTGACTTGCCAGAAAAGCGTGTTCAAAATAGGCACTGTTATAGGAACCAGGCGTCATCACCACAATGACAGGATCGCTCACTCCAGCGGGCGCCGACTCGCGCAATGTATCAAAAAGCATTTGTGGATAATGTTCAACGGGTTCGATGGCGTGACTTGCGAATAATTCAGGGAATAAGCGCATCATCGTTTTACGATTTTCCAGCATATAGGACACGCCAGAAGGCGTACGCAAATTATCTTCAAGAACATAAAAATCATTTTCAGCAACGCGAACTAAGTCAATGCCAGCAATATGAGCGTAAACTTGATTCGGTAAATCAACGCCTTGCATTTTTTGGCAATAAAGCACATTGCCTAATACTTGCTCTTTGCTGATAATGCCCGCTTTGATAATGTCTTGATCATGATAAATATCATGTAAAAACGCATTTAATGCTTTGACACGCTGTTTAATGCCACGCTCAAGACGATTCCACTCAGTTGCGCTAAAAATACGCGGCACGACATCAAAGGGAATGAGTCGCTCTGACCCAGTAGATTCGCCATAAACGGCAAACGTGATACCTAAACGTCTGAAAAGTAACTCGGCTTCAGCGCTTTTACGCTCAAGCGCACCACTAGGTAATTGGTTTTGCCAGTGTTGATAACGCTCGTAAATATCACGAATGGTTTGATTATCAATACGCATTTCATCGAAATAATTTTTTGCTTTCATATTCATGCTTTACCTAGAAAATTAACTTTTCTTTAGTTATTGCAATCGACATACCATGATGAATAAAAAACGTAATTTTTTATTATGATATTGATTTAGAATGAGAAAATATAATTAATATCATCTTTGCGAAATAAAACAGGCAAAATCATTTCGTCTATATGATGTGTTTGCACCAAAAAAAACAGGGATTGTTTTGTTATGCACTATTTTGGTTCTTTAACGTCGTTGACGATAAATACAGAATCGATAACATGTGATTTGGATTATAAAATGATTTCTGTTACATCACGTTTATCTGTTTTCACAAACAACGGTGAAACATCATGTGAATAATTGCAACGAGTTGTAACAAAAATAGTTTGATGATACTAAAGCATCGTTTACAATACCGACATATTTATGGTAACGCGTTTCCCAAACGTCTTTCTTAACACACAAAGCCGAGTTCTTTGGCTACTCACTCACGAGCGACTTAGCGCATCAACATGGCACTGGTATTTAATCTCCCCATCTATTTAACTTTTCTTCGCATTGCGTTGATACCTCTGCTTGCGGTCGTTTTTTACTTACCGTGGGAATATAGTAACCTCGCGTGTACGTTAATTTTTTTATTGGCCGGTTTTACAGATTGGCTAGATGGCTATTTAGCTCGTCGAATGCAACTCGAAACGCAATTTGGTGCATTTTTAGACCCGGTGGCAGACAAATTGATGGTGGCGGTTGTGCTAGTCATGTTGGTTGAGCAAATTCACAGTCCTTACCTTGCCATTCCTGCGGCGATTATTATTGGACGAGAAATTACCATTGCATCCCTGCGTGAATGGATGGCGGAAATTGGCAAACGTGCGCAAGTGCAAGTGTCAGTCCTTGGAAAATGGAAAACCAGTGCACAAATGCTTGCCATTGGTTTTTTTCTCTATCGCGATGATTTGTTTGGACTGCCCGTTTTATCACTAGGATACGGCTTACTTTATATCGCAGCCATTCTCACCCTATGGTCGATGATTCAATATTTACAGGCGGCTTTTACCGCTATTAATACTACACAAAAAACCGGTCATTGAATGACTGGCTCCTTGAGAATAAAATGGAATACGAAAACACTTCCCCACAAAAAAACACCCATGTGCAAGATGAAATTTTGCGCTGTGCGCTAAGTTTATTTGTACAAAAAAGTTATTTAAAGACATCGCTTAGCGATATTGCGATAGCAGCAAAATTAAACAATACACAAGAAATTTACACCTATTTTGACAATAAACAGCAGCTTGCATGCGTTTTATATAGCAATATTGTGGATAGTTTGAGCGTGTCTATTGACGATATTCGACGTCGAAATAAAAAATCAACAGATCAGCTGCACAGTTTAGTTGATTTATTGTTTAAACTCGTTGAGCAAGCACCTGATGCGCTGCGTTTTTTGCTGACGGTAAATCATGCTGAATTTTTGCGTGATGAAAAACCGTTTTTGAAAACCCCAGCCGTCAATAAAATGCTGAAAATATTTCAATTAGGTATCAATAATGGTGAAATTCGTTCACTTGAACCTATGTTAATTTATAGTTGCTTTTTTGGCATTATATATACGACAATCGAGCTGATTTTAAATGGAACGCTAGATAAAAAAAGCGAGCTGTATCAGTCTCAAGCGTGGATATTTGAAAAAACGGCCTGTTTTTATCTTATTCAAATAGGACGCTCTCTTAATGTTGTTTGATATAAAAAATCCGTTACGAAAAAAACAAATTAAATTGCGTTTACTCACACTCGCGAGTGCCGTTGTTTTTTTTGCTGCTGCTTTATGGATTTCAGACTTTTCGACGATTAGCGAATTGCTCATGGTTGGCGTCTTTATCAGTTACGTTTTAGTGATGCGCCAAACGCAAACATCCGTTAGCATGGATATTGCTGCTCAAAAAGAACTCGACAACGTCAATGCAGAAGCGTGGCAAAAAACCATTTTAGATAATTTAGGTGATGGTGTTTATACGCTTGATGAAAATGGTTTGCTAACCTATTTCAATGCGGAAGCAGAGCGCATACTAGGTTGGAAACTTGCCGATGTTAAAGGTAAGTTTATTCACGATATTATTCATCCTCAGCGTATCGATGGTTCACCACTCCCCTTTGAAGAAAGTCCTATTGCACTGTGCATGAAGTCTAAAAATTGCCATCGCTCAGATGACGAAATATTCATTCATAAGCAAGGGCATCACGTTGACGTTAGCATGGTGGCTTCACCGTTAATTGAAGGCGAAAAAATAGTAGGAGCTGTCGCCTGTTTTCGAGATATTAGTCGCATTAAGGCTATTCAAGAAGAACTCAAACTCGCAAAACAACACGCCGAAAATGCCGCGCGAATCAAATCCGATTTCCTCTCTACAATGAGTCACGAAATTCGCACTCCCATGAACGGTGTGATTGGCATGACGGATCTTTTGCTCGATACGCCCCTTGATGAAGAACAAGTGGAGTTTGCCAACATTATTAAAACATCTTCACACTTACTGCTCACCATTATTAATGATATTTTGGACTTTTCAAAAATTGAAGCCGGACAGCTTCAGATGGAAGCCATTGAATTTTCATTGCAGCACGTTTTAGAAAGCAGTGCTGATATGATGGCGACGCGTGCGTATGAAAAATCCTTGTCATTGATGACATTTATTGATCCCGATATTCCAAAACTGTTAATTGGCGACCCTATTCGCATTCGTCAAATTTTGCTCAATTTCTTTAGTAATGCCATCAAATTTACAGCGTATGGTGCTGTTATTTTGCGTGCGACAGTGCTTGAGCGTCTTGTAGATGAAGGAATAGTTTGGATTCACGCGGAAGTGAGTGACAGTGGTATTGGTATTTCCCCAGAAGCGCAGGAAAATTTATTTAAGCCTTTCTCACAAGCTGACAGTTCAACCACACGCAAATATGGTGGTACAGGTCTTGGGCTTTCTATTTCTAAACGCTTAGTTGAACTCATGGGTGGGCGTATTGGTCTAACGAGTATTGAAAGTAGCGGCTCTACTTTTTGGATTGAAATTCCACTCAAAATTGCACTCACACAAAAAGAATTTTCGATTGAAAAATCCCGTGGTAAACGTGTGTTAGTTATTGGTGAAAATAGCGGAAATCATGATATTTATCTGGCTTATTTAAGCGCGTGGGGATGCTTAATTAATACCGCAGATAATGTAGATGAAATGCTATTTTTACTCAACGATGCAAAGTCGCTTGGCCATGATTATGATTTATTGCTACTAGCTGAATTGAAAATTGATAATCTATTGAGCATGATCGATGCGGTGCAATCTGTTGGTCACTTTCATCACTTACCCATTATTGCTTGCCAAGATACACTTGATGCCAATTTGAAACAGCAATTACTCAACTATGGTGTGTCAAGCGTACTCGTTAAACCTGTTAAACAATCAGCGTTATTTGATTCTATTGTCAAAGTGTTTCACCCCGAAGATTTTGCTGAAATTGAGCATAATGGGCCAGCTGTTATGCGCTCAGTGCTACCACGTTCAGTCACGCAACAAAACATCACGCCATCCAAAGTACCGTATTTAATTCTGCTCGTTGAAGATAATGCGGTTAACCAACAAGTCGCGCAGCGTTTACTGCAAAAATTAGGCTACAGTATCCACATAGCTAATCACGGAAAAGAGGCATTGGAAAAATTAGCACTCAATAATTACGCGCTAATTTTAATGGATTGCCAGATGCCAGTGATGGATGGATTTGAAACGACGCGAATTATTCGCCAGCGTGAAAAATCAGAAAACACAAAACGGCTGCCCATTATTGCCATGACAGCAAATGCTATTGAGGGAGATAAAAAGTTTTGTTTAGATGCGGGCATGGATGATTATATGACCAAGCCAATTAACAGCAACACGGTAGCCAAAATGTTAAAACAATGGCTTCCAGAAGAAGAAAGCCAAGAAGAAATCGAATTATTTACAACAAATTCGGATAAGTCCGTAGAGGATCAGCAACCTATTGATAGAGAACGTCTGCGTACTTTATTTGACGATGATATTGAAATTATTAATGAATTATTGGATGTTTTCTGTGAATCACTGGTGTCATTGAAAATCAAATTAAGCAGCGCTGTTGATACGCGTGCTGATACACTTAGAGCCATTGCGCATGAGATAAAAGGCTCATCCTACAACGTAGGTGCCTTGAAATTAGCGACTTTTGCAGAACAACTCGAAAGAATTGCAGTAGAAAAAAATTGGCCTGAAATTGAACAATTAACAGCACAAATTCAGATTGAAATGGATCGTGCTCAACATTTTATCCAAAATAATAAATAGGTATTGCTATGTACCAAGTTTTAATTGTTGATGACAATGCAACGAATCTCACCTTATTTCGTCATTTGCTAAAAAAAATAGATAACCTAGAATCTGTTTGTTTTAGTGAACCACAACGCGCTATTGAGTGGTGTGAAGCTCATGAACCTGATTTGGTATTACTAGACTACATGATGCCTGAAATGGATGGTTTAGAATTTATTATTCGTTTCAAGACTATTTTTGAACATCAAACAATTCCCATTATTATGGTCACTGCGGATACCGAAAGTGATGTACGCAATAATGCACTTGATATTGGCGCGTATGATTTTCTCAATAAACCAGTCGATAAACTCGAATTATTAGCTCGTGTTCGTAATTTATTAGCTCTGCGCGATAGTCAACGGGCACTCTCTGATCGCGCTGCATGGCTGGCAAGCGAAGTTAAAAAATCCACCGAAGAAATTCGCGCAAGAGAGCGTGAAATGATTCTTCGCTTATCAAAAGCGGCAGAGCATCGTGATCCTGAAACCGGTCAGCATTTGCTACGCATGGCCAATTATTCACGATTAATTGCCGGTGAGTTAGGACTTTCAGTAGAAGAACAAGACTTAATTCTTGAAGCTGCGCCCATGCACGATATTGGCAAAGTGGCGACACCCGATGCGATTTTACTCAAACCGGGGAAATTGACAGATGAAGAATTTTTTATCATGAAACAACATGCTATTAATGGTTACACCATTTTAAGTGGAAGTGAATGCCTTCTTATTTCTACAGCCGCAACACTTGCGCTAACACATCATGAGAAATTTGATGGCAGTGGATACCCTAATGGTTTAAAGGGAGAAGCTATTCCCCTTTTCGGGCGAATTGTTGCCGTAGCCGATGTCTTTGATGCACTAACATCACCACGTCCGTATAAGCGCGCTTGGACACTTGAAGAAGCATGCAATTTTTTAAAAGACAATAGCGGTTCACATTTTGACCCGCAATGTGTTGATGCCTTTTTTCGAGTTTGGGATGGGGTATTAGCGATCCATGCACGTTATCAAGATGATCCAACTGAAGTAGATAGATTGTTGGTGCACCATTAAACTTTTTTTTAGCGCAGGTGAGAGCTCGGGTGATCAGCATGCTGCCAATTTATTCACCGAATTAAAAACACAACGCCCAACGCTTGTAGGCATTGGAATGGGCGGTGTTAAAATGGCGCAAGCAGGCATTGATCTTTGCTACGATTCAAGCAACATGGCTGTCATTGGTGCAGCGGAAGTGATCGCGCGTTATATTGAAATACGTCGTGTACTCAAGGCAATGCAACGCGCGTTAATTAAAGAAAAACCGGATTTGCTTATTTGCGTGGATTACAAAGAATTCAATTATCAATTAGCGAAATTTGCCAAAAAACACGGCATTAACGTTTTATTCTATGTAAGTCCACAAGTATGGGCATGGCGGCGCGATCGCGTAAAAAAATACGGGGCGGTTATTGATATGATGGCTGTCATTTTTCCATTTGAAAGTGCGTATTATGAAGCTGAAAATGTCCCTGTACGTTATGTTGGACATCCATCTGTAGACAAAGTTATCCCCAAATTAAGCAAACAAGATGCCTTAAGTGCATTTCATTTAGATTCCAATGCGCCAGTCATCGGTTTAGTTGCTGGCAGTCGTGTGAATGAAATTAAACGTTTATTGCCCATTATGTTATCTGCTGCGCAGCAATTAAAAACACGTTTCCCAACCTGCCAGTTTGTGTTGCCACAAGCCGACGCAATTTCAGATGCGCTGATTCAATTTTATCTAAACATGAACCATGTTGAGGTCACTGTGATTAAACATCAACAATATGATGTGATGCAATGCTGTGATGTCATCATGAGTTGCTCAGGCACGGCCACGCTTGAAATTGCACTGCTAGATATTCCCATGGTGATTTGCTATAAATTAAATGCACTGACTTATTGGCTTGGGCGTTATTTAGTGAAAACACGT
>JBDLQG010000079.1:0-9095 GCA_039800705.1 Pseudomonadota bacterium | reverse complement strand
AAATATAAAAATGACAAAAAAAATAACATTCCATATTCAAAATGGCGGTCAATTAAACGGTCAAGCGCGAGTCGCTGGCGATAAATCCATGTCACATCGCTCCATTATGCTCGGCTCGCTTGCAGAAGGCGTCACGCACGTCACTGGCTTTTTAGAAGCGGAAGATGCACTGGCTACACTGCAAGCATTTCGTGACATGGGCGTTGCAATTGAGCAAACGGGCGGCGGGTGCGTTACCATTCACGGTGTTGGAAAACAGGGTTTAAAAGCACCCACAAAACCCCTTTATTTAGGTAATTCCGGCACCTCCATGCGTCTTTTAAGTGGCTTATTGGCTGGACAGAATTTTAATTGTATTTTAACGGGCGATGAATCACTCTCAAAACGCCCGATGAAACGCGTCACAGAACCGCTTGCTAAAATGGGCGCGGTGATTGAAACTACACCAACCGGTACAGCGCCACTGCATATTACGGGTCAAGCAGGTAAATTACATGGCATTGATTACATAATGCCAATGGCTAGTGCTCAGGTAAAATCGTGTTTACTCCTCGCGGGTATGTATGCGCAAGGTGAAACAACCGTGACAGAACCCGCGCCCACACGCGACCATACAGAGCGTATGCTAGGCGGTTTTGGCTACCCCGTATCACAAAAAGGCAATCAAGCAAGTATCAATGCAACAGGTCAATTAACCGCTTGTGACATTGATGTACCTAGCGATATTTCCTCTGCTGCTTTCTTTTTAGTTGGTGCGTCAATTGCACCAAACTCCGATGTGTTATTAAAACATGTTGGCATCAACCCAACGCGTACAGGCGTCATCGATATTTTGCGTTTAATGGGCGCTAATATTGAAATCTTAAATGAGCGCGAAGTAGGTGGTGAGCCTGTTGCTGATTTACACGTCACGTCAAGCCAGCTCAAAGGCATTGAAATTCCTGAGCATCTTGTTCCTTTAGCTATTGACGAATTCCCTGTTTTATTTATCGCTGCGGCGTGTGCAACGGGTGAAACGAAATTGACCGGCGCGGAAGAATTGCGCGTCAAAGAATCTGACCGTATTCAAGTGATGGCTGATGGCCTGCAAACATTAGGTGTCAATGCAGTAGCGACGCCTGATGGTATGATTATTCAAGGTGGCGCAATAGGTGGTGGGATGATTGAATCTCATGGTGATCACCGTATTGCGATGGCTTTTGCTATTGCCGGTTTACGTGCAAATGCGCCTATCACTGTTTTAGATTGCGCAAACGTGAATACCTCTTTTCCTGAATTTAAGGCTATTGCGACCGCGTTAGGCTTAACCCTCACAAGCCAAGAGGAAGCATAATGGGTGTTCCGATTTTAACTATTGATGGCCCAAGTGGAGCTGGAAAAGGCACCGTTAGTCGATTAATTGCACAAAAATTAGGTTGGCATTATTTAGATAGTGGCGCCATTTATCGCGCCCTTGCGATTGCCATTACAGAAAAAGCCATTCCGCTTGATGATATCGATGCTATTGTCAATGCCGCTGAAGATATGGATTTAGTCTTTGAATGTGATGCCAAGCGCCATATCACACTCGACGGTCATGATATCAGTCACTTACTTGGGCTAGAGAGCACAGGCAATACTGCATCAAAAATTGCAGCCATTCCAGAAATTCGCGCTGAATTATTGCACAAACAACAACACTACAAACAACTCCCCGGACTCGTTGCAGACGGGCGAGATATGGGAACGGTGGTTTTTCCTGAAGCGCAATATAAAGTTTTCCTCACTGCAAGCGCATTAACCCGTGCAAAAAGACGCTATAAACAGTTGAAAGAAAAAGGAATTGATGCTAACCTTTCCGAGATAACTGCCGATATACAAGAACGTGATCAGCGCGATAGTGAGCGTGAATTTTCACCACTCATTCCCGCGAAAGACGCGGTATATATTGATTCTTCCGACCTCAGTATTGAGCGTGTCGTTGAAGAAGTGTTAAGTTTAGTCCAGTAAAGGACAATTTATTTCATGGCTGCAATAGCTTGTGGCTTTTTATTAACTTTTAAATAACAGAGAAGATTAGTTTGAAATTAACTAATCTGGGAAACAAAAATGAGCGAAAGCTTTGCTGCATTACTTGAAGAGAGTTTAACCCGTACAAAAATGAGTCCGGGTGCTATGTTAATTGGTACAGTTATCGATATCGAAAACGATATGGTCATTGTTAGCACACATTCTAAATCAGAAGGTGTGATTCCAAAATGGCAATTTTTGAACGCGAATGGCGAACTTGAAATTTCAGTGGGTGATGAAATTGAAGTAGCTTTAGATTTATTCGAAGACGGTTTAGGTTCAACCATCTTATCGCGCGATAAAGCAAAGAAAAACAAAGCTTGGTTCGAATTGGAAACAGCATTTGAAAATGATGCAACCATTATCGGTCGTATCAACGGTAAAGTTCGCGGTGGTTTCACTGTTGACGTTGGCGCACTTCGTGCCTTCTTACCGGGTTCACTTGTTGACGTTCGCCCAATTCGTGACACGACTTTCCTTGAAGGCCGTGATTTAGAATTCAAAGTCATCAAAATTGATCAAAAACGCAATAATGTTGTACTTTCACGTCGCGCAGTCGTTGAAAAAGAATACAGCGCAGAACGCGAAGAATTACTCAAAACCCTTGAAGAAGGTGCAAGCGTTATCGGTGTGGTTAAAAACTTAACGGATTACGGCGCGTTCATTGATTTGGGCGGCATCGACGGTTTACTTCACATCACCGATATGGCATGGAGACGCGTACGTCATCCATCAGAATGTGTGGAAATTGGTCAAGAAATCAAAGTTAAAGTCTTAAAATACGATAAAGATAAAAACCGTGTTTCTTTAGGCATGAAACAAATGGGTGAAGATCCATGGCAAAACATTGCACGTCGCTACCCAGCGGGCACACGCGTATTTGGTAAAGTGAATAACTTAACCGATTACGGTTGCTTTGTTGAAATCGAAGAAGGTGTTGAAGGTCTTGTTCACGTTTCAGAAATGGACTGGACAAACAAAAACGTTAACCCTTCACGTTTGGTTCAATTGGGCGATGACGTTGAAATCATGGTACTTGAAATTGACGAAGAACGTCGTCGTATTTCACTGGGCATGAAACAATGCAAACCAAACCCATGGGATGAATTTGCAGCAACACACAATAAAGGCGACAAAATTACTGGAAAAATCAAATCAATTACTGATTTTGGTATTTTCATTGGTCTTGAAGGCGGCATTGATGGTCTTGTTCACATGTCTGATATTTCTTGGGCTGACGAAGGCGAAAATTCAGTTCGTGAATTCAAAAAAGGCGACGAACTTGAAACGGTTATTTTAGCGGTTGATTCTGAACGTGAACGTATTTCACTTGGCATTAAACAGTTAGAACAAGATCCATTCCAAAATTTCTTGGCAACCCATGAAAAAGGCAGTGTTGTAAAAGGCACGATTAAAGAAGTTGACGCGAAAGGTGCAACAATCACGCTCGAAGACGGCATTGAAGGCTACTTGAGAGCGTCTGAAATTCAACGTGACCGCGTGGAAGATGCGCGTACACTCTTGAAAGAAGGCGACAGCGTTGAAGCAAAATTCATTGGTATTGACAAAAAAGCAAAAACCATTAGCTTGTCAATGAAACCCAAAGAAGAACATGCCGAAAAAGAACATACTATTTCTGCAAAAGAGTATGCTTCACAACAAAGCCAAAACGTTGCATCACCCACTTTAGGTGATATTTTCAAGCAACAAATGGAAAAATAAAATCTTAAGATTTGAAGGGAGGTCGCGCTTTGTCGCACCTCCCTTTTTTTATTTTGAAGGAAGGACACGTGACAAAATCTGAACTCATTGACGTACTGGCAAAACAGCAATCCCATCTCGCGCTAAAAGACGTTGAATTAACCGTTAAATGTATTATAGAGCAAATGAATCAAGCCCTAGCGGCAGGTGAGCGTATTGAAATTAGAGGTTTCGGCAGCTTTTCTTTGCGTCTTCGTCCGCCACGCATGGGACGTAATCCCAAAACAGGCGAATCTGTTGCATTAGCGAAAAAACACGTTCCGCATTTTAAACCCGGAAAAGAATTGCGTGACCGCGTAAATGCGTCTTCAGAAAATTATAAGATTATTGACTAAAATTTGGCCTGACTTGTTATTTTAACGCCTAATTTTACAATGATTAGCGCTGCTTTGTAGAGCCGCGCTATTTTTTTGGCTGATGGTTTCTCATTTTTCAAGCTTTTGCATTCAAAATGATGCCTAATGGACTTTTGCCTTGCAGATTTTGCGCGAGTGCATTTAAGAAGCTTCCTAATGTGGTTTTACTACTTGATCCCGCACCTTGCGCCTCTAAAATTTGCTGAAAACTATGATGAAGTACTGCTATTTGTGCAGAATGCCCCCCGCCTTCACGCTCTGTTGTTTCAAATTGGTTGACTAATGCCTGTAAATTAGAAACGATATGGTCAACCGCTGCACTTTCTTCTGAAGAATAAGCTGTAATGGCAAAATCATTCGTTACGGTGTTTGCTTGAGGCTTAGATTGCTGTTTAGTTGGTGCCGGTACTTGTTTGGTTTCTTTTTCACCCAAGATAGAGAATAAATCTTGAATGAAATTACTAATCGACTTTTGAGAATCTTGACCCTTTGCACCTGCTTTATTGGTGCCAGTAATAACAGGTGCTAACACCGCTGTTGGGTTAGCGACGCCTATTTGCGCTAGAGCTTGGCCAATATATGAGGTAAATGCGGACTGGTTTGCCGCTCGGTTTGCTAAGTTACCATTATCTACTGTTGCCACTTTATTTGTGGCTTGCGTATTATAGATATTGGCATTCGCAGCGGATGAAACATTAAAATCTGGCATGACGAACCTCGCCTTTATTAGGCAATGAAATCGAATAAAATAAATTGGATGTTGCACGCGATATTTGCGCCCTTAACCTATTGTCGGAATTTTCGACAATTACTTTAAAAATAAAATGCCATAAATGCTATTTACTTAATTTTACTTTTATCAAAAACTCAGGATTCTTATGTTAGAAAATTATCGCCAACATGTTTCAGAACGCGCCAATCAAGGCGTTGCTCCCAAACCTTTAGATGCAGCTCAAGTAGCTGGTTTATGTGAATTACTTAAACACCCGCCCGCAGGCGAGGAATCAATCCTTTTAGATTTGCTTGAAAACCGTATTCCTGCCGGTGTTGATGAAGCCGCGTATGTGAAAGCGGGATTTCTATTTTCTGTTGCAAAAAGTGACATTACCTCACCGATTTTAACGCCCGAGTACGCGACAAAATTACTTGGTACTATGCTAGGTGGTTACAATATTGCGCCATTAATCGAATTACTCGATAGCGATAACACTGCTATTTGCAGCATTGCAGCACATGGCCTGTCACATACGCTGCTAATTTTTGATGCGTTCCACGATGTTCAAGCTAAAGCTAACTCGGGCAATACATTTGCTGCGCAAGTGATGGCGTCATGGGCGCAGGCAGAGTGGTTTACCTCAAAACCCGCAGTTCCAGAAAAATTGACTGTCACTGTGTTTAAAGTCACAGGCGAAACCAATACCGATGATTTATCACCTGCGCCCGATGCGTGGTCACGCCCTGATATTCCACTGCATGCAAAAGCCATGCTCAAAATGCCCCGTGAAGGCATCACCAATGCAGAGCAGCAAATTGAAGCACTCAAACTCAAAGGCTTTCCTGTTGCGTATGTGGGCGATGTTGTGGGTACGGGGTCTTCTCGTAAATCCGCCACCAATTCAGTTTTATGGTTTATGGGCAATGATATTCCCTATATTCCAAACAAACGTGAAGGCGGCGTGTGTATTGGCGGTAAGATTGCGCCCATTTTCTTCAATACGATGGAAGATTCTGGCGCGTTGCCATTTGAATGCGATGTTAGTCAATTACACATGGGGGATGTGATTGATATTTATCCCTATCAAGGTGAAGTACGTCATCATGAAAGCAACGACATTATTTGTAGCTTTGAATTAAAAACCGATGTACTGCTCGACGAAGTTCGCGCAGGTGGGCGTATTCCGTTGATTATTGGACGTGGCTTAACTGATAGAGCGCGAATTGCATTAAATTTAACGCCATCGACTGTATTCAAACGCCCAGCAGATAAAGAAGACAGCGGCAAAGGCTTCACACTCGCTCAAAAAATGGTGGGTAAAGCGTGTGGCGTATTAGGTGTTCGCCCTAATACTTACTGCGAACCTCAAATGACCACCGTTGGCTCACAAGATACCACAGGACCTATGACGCGAGATGAATTGAAAGATTTAGCCTGTTTAGGTTTTTCAGCCGACCTTGTAATGCAATCTTTCTGTCATACAGCGGCTTATCCAAAACCTATTGATATTACCATGCAAAATACCCTTCCCGATTTTATTATGAATCGCGGTGGCGTATCACTTCGTGCAGGTGATGGGATTATTCATTCATGGCTCAATCGTATGCTCTTACCCGACACCGTGGGTACAGGTGGCGATTCACACACACGCTTTCCTATTGGTATCTCGTTTCCTGCCGGCTCAGGACTTGTAGCGTTCGCCGCCGCAACAGGTGTGATGCCGCTGGATATGCCCGAATCTGTGCTAGTACGTTTTAGTGGTGACATGCAACCCGGTATTACCCTGCGTGATTTAGTGAATGCGATTCCCTACGCAGCCATTCAGCGCGGATTACTCACAGTGGACAAAAAAGGCAAAAAAAATGTCTTTTCAGGTCGCATTTTAGAAATTGAAGGATTGCCTAATTTAAAAGTTGAACAAGCCTTTGAATTATCTGACGCATCAGCCGAGCGCAGCGCGGCAGGTTGTACGGTGAAATTAAATCCAGCGCCTATTGCTGAGTACTTAAATTCAAACATCACGCTTTTAAAATGGATGATTTCACAAGGCTATGGTGATGTTCGCACTATTGAGCGTCGCATTGCTAAAATGCAAGATTGGTTAGCCAGTCCCGTTTTACTTGAGGCCGACAGCGATGCCGAGTATTTTGAAATTATTGATATCAACCTCAACGATATTAAAGAACCGCTACTCGCCTGCCCAAATGATCCTGACGACATTAAAACTTTATCTGACGTGGCGGGAACAGTCATTGATGAAGTGTTCCTTGGATCGTGTATGACCAATATTGGCCATTTCCGTGCAGCGGGGAATTTACTCAAGCAACAAAAAGGGGATTTACCTAGCAAACTTTGGATTGCACCGCCAACTAAAATGGATGTGACTCAACTCACACAAGAGGGTTACTACGATACATTTGAAAAAGCAGGTGTACGCCTTGAGATGCCCGGTTGTTCGCTTTGCATGGGCAATCAAGCTCGCGTTAAAGAAGGCGCAACGGTAGTATCGACGTCGACGCGTAATTTCCCCAATCGCTTAGGTGACAACACCAATGTGTTTTTATCGTCAGCAGAACTGGCAGCGGTGTGCTCTATTTTAGGCAAGATTCCAACATTTGAGGAATATATGCACTATTCAACGCTACATACCGACAATGCGGATGAAACGTATCGCTATTTGAACTTTGATCAAATTGACGAATACCGCGTTTAAGACAAATTTAGGGTAAAAGCGTTTTTTTCGCTAAATTAATTTTAGTGGCGAGATACGTTGAACCACCGCGATCAGGGTGTAATTTTTGCATCAACTTGCGGTGGGCGTTCACAATATCAGATCGAGATGCCTGCGGTGTTAAACCTAAAACATCGTAGGCTTCTTCTCGAGACATTTTGTTTCCATTAGGTGTATGATTCGACTTTTCATAAAAGCGATCCTGCTCTGAATGTTGACTTCCTTGTTCAAACCCTCTGTTTTTCAATTGCATCCAAAGCTTTTGAATCGTTTGCCAATGCGGCATAATATGCAGCGCAGTAGGCAATAGACGAAATAAAAACGTCACCGTCATAATAATAAAAGCAAAAAACCAATTAAGTCGCCCCGTCGCAAGTAAATAACTAAACAACATGCCAAAAATGCTAATCAACAAAATTTTGCCATATTTTTTAAGTGTTGCTGACGGCGTTTTTAGTAATGCCTGCGCGATAAAAAAGGCAACTAAAAATAAAATAATTTGTTGCACACCCCACCCTCTTTTTAAATTTTAATGAATCCTTTTCTCTTTGGCTGTCAATGATGACGTGCAATTTTTCAACCATTCCCGTGCTCGGCTTTGCTGCGGCAAGCGGTACGGGAAAAACCACTTTACTCACGCAAGTTCTCCCTTTGCTCAACGCGGCTGGTTTGCGCGTTGGACTTGTTAAACACAGCCACCATGATTTTGACATCGACCATGCAGGAAAAGACAGCTTTCGTCTACGCGAAGCGGGTGCCACCCCTGTTGTGTTGGTTTCAAAATACCGTCGCGCCATCATCGAGGAATTTTATCATCAAACCGAACCGGAACTAGCTAGTCAACTTGCTTTATTTTCACCTTGTTTATTGGTGTATTCATTTAATGATAATTCACCAGAAACGGCTACTTGAGCGCCTTTTGTTAAATACATTGAAACTTTAGTGCCACGTTCACCAAACATTGAGCAGCGTACCCAGTTAGTCTTTTCTGATTTACCAAAGCCAGACTTTAGTGCTACCGACCATGATGTAATAGCTTTACCATCTGCCGTGTAACGTACTTCTGCATCGTTACCTAGATTTCCTACAAAGTTAAGTTGATTCATTTATTTCTCCTGTTTAATTTTTGGCATAGGGCGTGAAAGTCTATATTTATATCCCATAGCGTTTTTAATAATGCGAATTTGTTCCATCATCTCTGCAACTTTTTCTGCTGGTGGTGGGCTTAAATGTCTAAAATCATTTAGTATCATCTTTTTTCTCCGAGTATTTATTAATCCAATCATCTAATGCTTCTCTCATAATTTCAACGTGTTCATGATCAAAATATGCACGCCTATTTAATGATTGCAATCTATGCATCTGAGCTATCATTGATAATTTTACTGACTCACTAAGAATTACTCCATCAAACTCATATTTTCTTGGCTCTGTAAGCCATGCGTATGTTTTATTGATTCCTAGTTTGATAACTCCGTAAATA
>JBDLQG010000078.1:0-9376 GCA_039800705.1 Pseudomonadota bacterium | reverse complement strand
AAAATTAGTAATTTTTGCCCTGCCATGGGGCTAATGTTTTTTGCAAGCGACGCAAGACCATTTCCAAAAAATATGCAATCAGCGCAATGACAACAATGCCCGCAATGACTAAATCCGTCATTAAAAATTGCGATGCTGATTGAATCATTGAACCTAAGCCTTGTGTTGCTGCAATTAATTCAGCAGCTACCAGCGTTGACCATCCTGTACCGAGTCCAATACGGATGCCGGTGATAATTTCAGGTAAGGAATTTGGAATAATAACGTGCCAGATAATTTGCCAACGAGTCGCGCCCAGCGATTGTGCAACGCGAACTTTGACAATATCCACACGCCGAACGCCTGTTGCTGTCGATAAAACAATGGGTGCGAAAATCGCAAGAAAAATCAACAACACTTTTGAAAATTCGCCAATACCAAACCAAATAACGATTAACGGTAAATAAGCAAGTGGCGGTATTGGTCGATAAAACTCAATAATTGGATCTAACGTAGCATGCACGAGGTCATTTACCCCCATAGCAACACCAATGGGAATACCTACAAAAATAGCGAATAGTAAAGCCAAACCAATACGAGAAAGGCTCGCGCTGATATGCTGCCAAAGTGTTGCGTCCATATAGCCAACTGTAGCGACATTGTAAAATTGTTGAAAAACAGCGACTGGACTTGGCAAATAAAGAACAGGAATCCATTCAAAAAAAGTAACCACTTGCCAAATGACAATCAATAGAAGAATGGTCACAATACTGAGTAATCGATAGTCTGATTTTTTCAAATGCCCTCCTCGCTTTTCCGCACTGTTTCTTGATGAAAAAACCACTCAAGCACCTGTTCTCGAATACGAATAAACTCGGGGTCTGATTTAATCTGTCTTGCCGATTCCCCCGATACATAGCGTTGGCTAAAATTCAGAGGTAAACGTTGAGCAATTTTTCCAGGCCTTGGCGTCATTAAGATAAGTTCTGTGGCGAGAAAAATGGCTTCTTCAATATCATGTGTGATGAGTAGCATCTGTTTATGCGTTTGTGACCAGACATTTAACAATAATTCCTGCATTTGCTCGCGTGTTAGTGCATCAAGTGCACCAAAAGGTTCATCCATCAATAGAATTCTAGGATCTGATGCAAGCGCTCGTGCAAGTGCAACGCGTTGTTTCATTCCACCGGATAATTCCCAACTATGGTGTTTTTCAAATTTAGACAAGTTGACCAATTCGAGAAAGTGACGAGCTATTTTTTCACGCTCAATGCGCGGCATACCGCGAATTTTCAGACCAAAGGCCACATTCTCAAGTACCGACAACCAAGGTAAAAGCGCATCTTGTTGAAAAATAACGCCGCGCTCTGCGCTAGGCTCTGAAACCAATTTGCCATCGAGTTCAATTTTTCCAATGCTTGGTGAGGTAAATCCTGCAATGACATTAAGCAACGTTGTTTTGCCGCAACCCGATGCCCCTAAAATGACAATTAAATCATTGGCGTTAATTTGCAATGACACATCATCAAGCACACAATTTCTATGTAAACCATCGTCATAGTGGACACTGATATGATCAACATTAAGAACAGACACGGATAAACTGCCTATTTCTGTACTGAAGAAGGATTGAGGTATTGCACGGTCGTAAAAGTGCGGTACTCAGGCAATACAACATCTAATTTGCCTTGTGCTTTTAGAAAAACGGCTGTGTCAGAAATAGCTTTAGCCACAGTACTTGAAAGCAACGTTTGTTGCTGGGAGATTTGTGGGTAAGCATCGCCACCGAGTAAAGTATGAATGTCACTTGTTTTAGCACCAGTAACACTGGCGATTTTATTTAAATTTTGTGGACTATCAGAAAAAGCTTTTGGATCAGATTGATACGCATCTATTTTCGCTAATGAAACTTGCGAAAATGTAGTCAAGAAATTCGGATTTTTAGTAGCAAATTTATCACTTGCCACCCATAAATCAAAAGTAGGTGCACCCCATGTCGCCACATCTGCTGACGTAGCAAACACCTTACCCGATTCTTTAATTGCACCTAAAGCAGGTTCCCACACATACGCGCCATCAATATCACCCCGTCGCCATGCCGCTGAAATTTCTGAGGCGCGTAAATTAATGATTTTAATTTTACTAACATCAAGTTGCCAATGTTTTAGCGCTGAAAGCAAACTGTAATGCGAGGTTGAAACAAAAGGCACTGCAATGGTTTTGCCTAGTAAATCTTCAGGTTTATTGATGCCCGAACCATTTCGAACAATAAACGCTTCTGACGCACCTAGCTGCGCAGCAACAAGAAAAGTTTTAATTGGTAAATGCCGACTCGCCGCAGCGGCTACAATAGTTGATCCAATATTGCCAATATCCACATCACCCGACGCAATGGCACGGATTAATTCCGCACCATTATCAAATCGACGCCAGTTAATTTTTTCACCGCTTACGCGCTCATAATCTTTATCAGCAATCGCCAATTTTGCAGGTTCAATACCGGTTTGATAACCGATATTGATATCATCTGATAAACTAGGTGTTGCCCAAAATAGAGCAACGCCCGCCATCACGATCGTTTTGGCTACATGACGCATTAGAATTTTGCGCCAAAGGTAAAGAAGAAAGTACGTGGCGCTCCAGCCAGTAAATTGTAAGACGTACCACCTGCATCACTCGCAGGAATTGGATTATCACCAAGAACATAATAACGTTTGTCGGTTAAATTATTCACATTAAATCTAACGCTAAGTTCGTCGCTCACACCAATGTTTTTCCAGCGATACCCAGCGCCCAAATCCACTAAATTGTAATCGGTAATGGAATTATCATTTGTATAGGTATAGTAGCGTTTACCAATGTAATTATTGCCAACATGCCCAAAGGCGCTGCCATCGTCATAGAGCAGTTGTGAATTAAAAATCAATCGAGGCGCATCAATCACTTGTTTGCCATCAATGTTGTAGGTCGTTCCACCACTGGTGAAATTACTTTTATAGGTTGAATCATTCAGACTCAGTGAATTCGTGAATTTCAAACTGGGAATAATGTTGTAAGCCAAAAAGCCTTCAATACCAAAAGTTTCCACACGTCCCACGTTAGCGAGTGCCGACGAATAGCCTTTAATAGCAGAGTCTTGACCAAGCGCAAGCAGTCTATTACTAAAGTCTACATGGTAAAGCGTGACAGAACTTTCCAATTTTGAATGACGGAAACGCCAACCCAATTCTTCTGTGAGTGATTCTTCAGGATGAATTTTGTTTTTAATTGCATCAAAACCCGCTTGATTCGTATCAAATGGTGATGTTCCGCCTTTGATTACGCCTCGATATGCACGAATATTTTGCGCCGCATCGGCGAATAACTCGTTGTTTTGGTCAATTTTGAAGTTAATCCCGCCTTGTGGCAAAAAGCTTTTTTCAGCCGTGAGCTCACCATTTAGCAAGAAATTAGGGTCCGTATTGGGATTACTTTTAATGCTGGTAATTGTATGTGGTGACTTAAAGCCAAAATTAGCCGTTAATTGATCTGTAATTTTGACCGTATCTTGGGCGTGGAGCTGAATCGTATCGGTTTGGAACGCATAATCCCAACGTGTGTAGTACGGATCAAAATTAGGCGCAGAGTATGCTGAACTCGGACCATTGGCTTGCGAGAAGAAGTTCATCGAGTTGCCAAAATCATTGTGTTCATACCAAATACCGGTATTGATTTTATGGCGACCTTCATTGATATTTAAGCCGGATAGAAAGCCATTTCGGTTAATATCAAAACCAAGTGTTCTAAGTGCGACAGGACCCACTTCACCCGATTTTGGAGGATCAGGCAGCCACCATGTTCCTGTACCTGTTTGATCGTGATGATAAGCGGTTGTTTTGAGTGAAATGTTATTTGTAAATGAATAATCGAGCGTCACGCCAGCGAGCTTATCTTCACGCATACCCGAGCCGTTGTAGTAAGCATCGTCTGAGCTGGTAATTTGACCGTTTGGTGTGTCGATAGGTGTAAATGAAGATTGACCCGCTGCTACGCCCACTTGTTTTGCTAAATCCCAATTGGGTGCGAAATAATCCCATTTATAGCCAAGACGTTTAATGCTGTCTTTTGACAAGTCCATATAATCGGCTTCTTGACGGTCAGACCAGTTGAAAAAAGCACTTAATTTCGCATTATCAAAATTGGTGACAACTTTAGAGTTCACCTGCGTGTATTTTTGCTCGCCGGTGCCTTTCCACTTATCTTGTCCATGATCGGCAATGCTCACAGAGAATTTAGTGTTGCTATCACCAATCAAACCGGAATCAAATCGTGCAAACGTGCGCAGTGTTGTATATTCGCCAACGGATTGCTCAATTTTTGCCGCGCGTTTATTTAACGGGTCAAGTGAGTAGAACTGAATCGTACCACCTAAATTACTATTCGATGCAGTGCCAAGCGCACCTGTACCTTGTGATACAGCGACTTTTCCCAAGTTTTCAGATGTAATCGCTCTTGAAATATGCAGACCGTTATAGTTTCGATAACTCATATCGCCAAGCGGTACATCATCAAGTGTGAAACCAAGTTGATTTTGAGCGAAACCGCGCATACTAATGCGACTTCCCCATTCATAAGCACCCAAGCTATCAGCTGAATTGAAATTCACACCAGGTAGTTTACCTAATACTTTGAGTGGACTTGAACCTGCTGCAGAATCACCAATATCCGCACTATTAATTCCTGAAACTTGACGCGTTTCTCCCTTACCAAAAACAGCAACGGATTCAAGTTCCTTTGTTGATTCCTCGGTTTCTGCTGCGTAAATAGTAGAGGGGTTATACCCATAAAGTATCGTTAAAATCGCTGTTGTCAGCGTAGCTTTATTGATAGTGTTCATAAACAAACCTTATTCGAAGTTTTGGATGAAATACTGGATAATTTTCATCAAGAATTAACAATGAACTCACTATAACCAGCCTCTACAAACCTGTCGAACGACCTTTTGTCATTTGTAAATGAGTTATTTTCCAAACACGATTAACGGTCAAAATAAAAAAGTGCACTATCTCCTCGAATGCCAAAAATACGAAAAAGTACGTTAATTTTATTCGTAATATTGATACCTAATAATTATTTGATTTATATAATAATATTTGTTTATCAATTAAAAATAGGGCGTTAGCTTTGTGAAAAAAATGTGAACTACGTCACACTTTTGAAAATATTTTCTGATTTGATATTGAGTAGACGGTAGACTTTTTCCTGTCGTTAATTTCTAAAATTACAAGAAACAAGGATAACTATTATGAAAAAGCTATTACTAACGCTCTCATGCGCTTTCTTTAACTTGACGGCTTATTCAGCCGTTCCCCTTAACGCGGAGCAACAATTAGGCGAGGCACTTTTTAAAGATAAAAATTTATCATTTAATCATAATCAATCTTGTGAAACCTGCCACAGTCTAAACCCTATTCCTTCATTAAAAGGCGTTCAAGGTATTGTCGCGGGATTTGTTGACCCCAGTAACGTCAAAGGGATTGCCCCTATTTCGGTTGGCTCTATTCCACGCACTACTGGAACATTAAATGCACCAAGTATTGCTTATTCAAGCTACAGCCCTGAATTTGGTTTTGATGAAGATGAAAAAATTTATGTTGGTGGACAATTTTGGAATGGTCGGGCGTCAAACTTAATTGAACAAGCCAAAAAACCGCTGCTCAATCCCGTTGAAATGGCGATGCTTGATGAACTCGATGTAGTTAACAGAGTTAAATCCAATCCACGATACATCAAAGATTTTCAAAAAATCTATCAACTTAATATTTCAGATACCAGCTCAGATAAAGCCGTACAAAATACCTATACTGCGCTTGCCAAGGCAATTAGCGCTTTTGAGCAAAGTGGTGTTTTCAATAAATTTAATTCCAAATTTGATTATTATCTTGCCGGCACGACACAATTAAGTGCTGTAGAGAAAAAAGGACTGGATTTATTTCAAGGAAAAGCTGGCTGCTCAGCTTGCCACAAAATGGACGTAACGGTGGACAGTAATGGAAAAACAACGCCTCCGCTGTTTACTTATTTTGGTTATGATAATATCGGACTTCCTCGCAATGTAACGATTACCGGTAATCCTGTGGCTGATTTAGGTTTAGGAGGGCGAGAAGGCATACCACAAACTGAAATCGGCAAACACAAAGTAAGAACCTTACGTAATATCGATTTAACACCGCCCTATGGACACAATGGTATTTTTAAAACATTGGACGACATGGTGCATTTCTACAATACGCGTGATGTCTTGAAAAAAGTCAAAGACAATAATTCACCTGAATTTGCAAAAACGGCTTGGGCGCCGCCTGAAATTGCATCAAATATGAACACCACACAAATTGGTAATTTGGGATTAACCGTCACTGAAGAAAAAGCCATTGTCGCCTTTTTAAAAACGTTAACGGATGATTATCCATTATGGGCCAATAACGATGATGTACGTGCCCAAGCAGGTTCGCTACCACCCGTTATTTCAACGCAATCTATGCCTGCATTAGGCATTCCTGTACGAATTAAATAAAACACACCTCCAGCAATCAAAAATGCCGTGTTATCTAAAAAATACACGGCAGTACCATCTGCATTCACTGTTGCTCTACAAACACCAAATAAGCAAAAATCCTCAAAAATTGATGCTCAGCAAACAGATATTTAGCAACCCTCTGTATAAAAATATCAAATCTTAGCCATACTCCCTACTCTTTTATTGAAAATAATAAATCAATAAAAATCAATTAATTAAAAACCGTTGCCGACTTCTTTTTTGGCGCTATTTTAGTCGTTTAACTATTCAAAATTCATTGTGGTACAGCGTGTGCAATAGACACATTAAATTTAACGATTTTTTTTATCAAACGACCAATCTATGGAGAAAACCATGTCCCTACACTCTCTCACAGCAAAAATACTGCCGCTCACACTGGCTATTGGATTTCTCTCTTGCGCTTATGCAGAAGATACGGTGACACCGGCCATTAAAGGTGTCGCGGATAAGGGAACAAAAGTCGAATTTATTAAAGATGGTTTTGACGGCACAGAAGGGCCTATTGCACTTCAAGATGGCAGCGTGATTTTTACAGAAACCAAAGCCAATCGCATTACACGTATTGCTCCCGATAACACGACTTCGACGTTTTTAGAAAATACCAATGGGGCAAACGGACTCGCATTTAATCCTGCTGGTGAGCTATTTGCTGTGCAAGTACAAAATCCCAAAGTAGGTATTATTTACCCACAAGGCAAAGCAAAAACCTTAGCAGAAAATTTTGAAGGCACACCATTCCAACGTCCCAACGATTTAGTGTTAGCGAAAAACGGCGGAATTTATTTCACGGATATCGGCACACGCGTTACCCCAGAAAACCCCACGCCACCAGTCTCTAACCCTGGAGTATTTTATATTTCACCTAAAGGGGATTTGAAAAAAATTGTCACCGATGTAGAGCGTCCAAACGGTGTGCAACTCAGCACCGATGAAAAAACTTTATTTTTAGCCAATACCGCTGGCGAATATGTGCTTTCTTACAAAATTGCCGCTGATGGCTCAATTAGCCATAAAACCAATTTCGCCAAACTCAAAGGCTGGAGCCAAACCGATAATGTCTGGTCAAGTGGCGCGGATGGTTTAGCTGTCGATGCCAAAGGCCGTTTATACGTTGCCTCTAATGCAGGCATTGAAGTTTTTGATGAAAAAGGGAAAGAACTTGGTGTTATTCCTCTACCCAATAAACCACAAAACCTCGCTTTCGCAGGTAAAGACAAGAAAACACTTTATGTGGTTGGACGTGGCGCGGCTTACAAAATTCCACTAAAAACCGCTGGCTTTTCAGGTCGCGCAAAATAAATACGGACGTTAGGAGATAGATAATATGACAAAGCAAACAGCTAATGACTTTCATCCAAACGCGTTAAAACTTTTTGATCAATATGTGCATGGGGATATTACCCGACGCGATTTTTTATCTTCCGTTGGTAAATACACCCTACTTGGCCTTAGCGCAGAAGGTTTACTTGACGCATTGAGTCCAAAATTTGCACAGGCACAGCAAATTTCCGGTGATGATCCACGTATTAAAACCAGCTACGTTGAATATCCTTCACCGCATGGTAATGGAAAAATTCGCGGCTATTTAGTGGAGCCAGCAAAGTTTCAAGGCAAATTACCTGCTGTACTGATTATTCATGAAAATCGTGGTTTAAATCCACACATTGAAGACATTGCGCGTCGCGTGGCACTTGATAATTTTATTGCGTTTGCCCCTGACGCGCTTTTCACACTTGGTGGCTATCCTGGTGATGAAGATAAAGCGCGTGAATTATTCCCAAAACTCGACCAACCTAAAACGCGCGAAGATTTTTTAACCGCCGCGCATATTCTCAAGCACTTACCTAACAGCAATGGCAAAGTCGGCGCGGTGGGTTTTTGCTACGGTGGTGGGATTGTGAATTTTCTCGCAACAAAAATCCCCGATTTAGGTGCGGCTGTCGCGTTTTACGGTGCACAGCCTTCTGCGGAAGACACAAAGAAAATCAAAGCGCCGCTGCTTCTTCACTACGCAGGAACTGATGAGCGTATCAATGCAGGATGGCCAGCGTATGAAACCGCGCTAAAAGCAGCCAATGTGAATTATGAAGCGCACGTCTATCCTGCCGTGCAGCACGGATTTAATAACGATACTACCCCACGCTACGACGCCCCAACCGCGAAATTGGCATGGGACAGAACCATTAGTTTCTTTAACGTGTATTTACGTGATTAGCGATTTATTTAACAGGTCTTGTGTGATGAAAAAAAATGTACCTATTTGGGATTTACCACTGAGAATTTTTCATTGGCTACTGGTGCTTAGTGTTGTTGGTGCTTATATCACTGGCACATTGGGTGGAAACTTAACCATTTGGCATGAACGCTTTGGTGGCTTGATTTTAGGACTACTGATTTTTCGTGTGCTGTGGGGATTTGTGGGCAGTGAACATGCGAGATTTAGCAGTTTCTTCCCCACGCCCAAACGCATTATTGCCTATTTTAAAGGGCAATGGACAGGCATTGGTCATAATCCAGTCGGTGCATTAGCCATCATCACATTACTGTTAACACTGACTGTGCAAGTGGGTACGGGGTTATTTGCCAATGACGATATTGCCTTTGAAGGCCCGCTGTTTCATCTCGTGGATAAAGAAGTCAGCGATAAATTAACCGGTTTGCACAGCCGCTCGTTTGATTTCTTACTCGTTGTCATTGCCATTCATGTGAGTGCCATCTTTTTTTATCAATGGGTGAAAAAATCGGATCTTGTCTTACCGATGTTAACGGGCAAAAAAAGCATTCCCAAATCCCTTGCTACGCATGATTTTCAACCAGCTC
>JBDLQG010000077.1:0-14483 GCA_039800705.1 Pseudomonadota bacterium | reverse complement strand
AATTACTGTTATGCAACTTGCCGTCACTATTTTAAGTAACCACTCATTTGATACTATTTCCGAATTAATACTCTCAACATCCACTTGTGGATGCCGTATTGTGGATATTAAATCATCGCGCTTTGGTGAGCTGCATTGCGCCTATTTTCTTGTTGAAGGTAATTGGAATCAACTTTCTAAATATGAAAGCACGTTGCATGCCATCGAAAAGAAAATGCAAATTAAAATTCACAGCTGTCGTATCGAGAAAAAGCGCGTACTTGAAGAAAACATGCCCTATATTATAGTAGTTGTGGGGCTGGAAAGTAGTGATATTTTAAATAAAGTGGTGACATTTTTAAACGAACGCAGCATTGACGTTGAAGAAGTGAATGCGCGACGCTATCCAGCGCCTTATTTAGAAGCGCAATTATGTTCAGCACGCTTTGTTATTTCTATTCCGCAAAACCTGTCGTTATTCCTGTTTCGAGATGAATTGATGTACGTTTGCGACCAAATTAATGCGGATGTGATTTTTGAGCCTTTTCGGAACTAAACAATGAATAACGTGATATTACAAAATGCGGTGCCCCATTTTATCGCCATTGCTACGAATAGTGAAGCGCTGCAATTGCAGGATTATTTAGGTAAAAATGTATTGCTGTACTTTTACCCAAAAGATAATACCTCAGGTTGCACCCAACAAGCACAAGATTTTCGAGATTATAACGCGCAATTCAATGCGTTAAATACGGTTATTTTAGGCGTGTCGCGTGATAGTTTGCGTTCACACCAAAATTTTAAAGCGAAGCAAGCATTGCCTTTTGATTTAATTTCTGACAGCGATGAAGTGTTATGCCAACTATTTGACGTTATAAAACTTAAAAATATGTATGGAAAGCAAGTTCGCGGTATTGAACGGAGCACTTTTCTCATTAACGACAAGGGCATTTTGATTCATGAATGGCGAAAAGTGAAAGTGCCTAATCATTGTCTTGCTGTGCTTGATTTTTTGAAGGCAATGTAAGTTTCAAAAAATACGCAGAAAGTGTAGTGGCTATCTCGTTTTGATTGAATTGTTTGGCGCAGTAAACAGTAAACATATCACTAAAATGGTTTCCCAAGCATCACCAGATTCTTGACCTTTGGCTTGACGATCGCCTTTTGCGCTCAAACTTAAAATATCGAATAATTGATGATGAGATAAACGTTTCAGCGCTTTTTCCATAAGTGAGGTACGTTTATCCCAAATTTGATGTTGGCGAAAAACAGCGTCTTTGCTTTGTCCACTCGATAGCGCTAGTTTTATTTTGCTTATCGTTCTCGCCTCGCGCATCAGTGCCCATAGAACAACGGGAGCGGCAATGCCTTCAGATTGCAATCCCGCTAAAACTTTGAAAACGCGATTTACATTTGCTGCGAGTAGTGTGTCAATCAATTTAAACACATCGTAGCGTGAACTATCGGCTACGGCATCAAAAATTTGTTCTACTGTTAACATGCCACCACCATAAAGGACATACAGTTTTTCAATTTCCTGTGCAGCAGCCAGTAAATTTCCTTCAATTCGCGTTGAAAGTAATTGCAAGCCCTCATTATCTGTATTCATGCCTCGTTGTTGTAGGCGGTTTCTTAACCATTGAAGTAACTCCTCACCTTCAAGTGGACGGACTTGAATGGTAATACCGACTTTATCAATGGCTTCAAACCAGCGCGTTTTTAAACTGGCGCTGTTAAGTTTGCCACACGTAATTAACAAAATGGTGTCAGCAGGTAAATATTCACAATATGTCGTGAGTGTTTTTGCACCTTCCGTCCCAAAGTTTGCACTAGGCACGCGCAAATCGAGCACTTTTTTATCACCAAAAATGGAAAGTGATGATGCTGCATTGCTAATATCTGACCAATCAAAACCGGAATCGGTTGAAAAAATGTCGCGCTCTGAAAATCCGGCACGTTTTGCCGCTTGTCGAATAGCATCGCTAAGTTCGCCAAGTTGCAATGGCTCATCACCGCTTAATAAATACACAGACGCTAGATTTTTTTGCAGAGAACCAGCAAGTTGTTCAGGTTTAAGGCGCATTATTTTTCACTTTTTTCAAGCGTGTATCGTGCTTGATTGAGCAATGTCCGCACCATTTGTTGTGCCATTTCATTTCGCAATGTCGCCTCTTCATTATCGCGGGCGAGAATAGCTTGTTGATCGTTGTAATAGTCGCGTCTGACTTCGAGGGGTTGGCGCGGCAATAAAATAGCATCTTGTGGCGTGGCTAATTCATATTCAACACGGTAATGCAATTCGTATTCATTGGCTTTTCCTCGCGCACTCAGTGACAGTGTTCGACGTTGAAATTGTTCATCAAAAAGTTTAATAACCATCATCGCACCACTGCGTGATTCAGTGAGTTTTCCACCAGATTTTGCTATTTGCTGGCGCAGTTGTTCTCGCATGGCTGGCGATCCCCCTTCGAGATAGACCTGTTTGAGCTCTTGGGGTAATTGATACGCACCACGTGGATGAAAACCACAGGCGCTGAGCGTGAGGGCAATAGATAAAACAAACCATGAAAGTGGTGCGGGGATGTTTGTCATGAAAGTGGATGTTGAATTTAGCGGTTGAAATAAATAAACATGATGCGTAAAACACGAAAATAGAAAAAGAACAGAAATCCATAATATAGAATGTCTGTTCTTTTCTTTACAAAATAATTATTTTTTGATTATTACTTTGTCGTCAATAATCAATTCAGAAATACCACCTAAAGAGCCTTTCAACGTGCAGCTTGCTTTTTTAAAGCCGCCACTACCTACATTTTCGCCTTCCCAGATTAACGTAATGTACGTTTCTTTATCAGTATCTACACGGCTTGGGAAAAAGACTTGTTCACCTGTTTCATTTTGGACAGCGACAGGGCACTTTTGGTTTGCCATACCTTGAATTGCCGCATAATTGCGAATCATGGAGGTGGCTTCTATTTCAGCTGTCGATTTTTGTTTATTTTCGCCAACCATTAAAAAACCAGCGGCAAATACGCCCACAACTGCAATGATTAGCTTTGTTGTGTTGCTCATGGGTTCTTTTTCTTCGCTCATAAATTGTGCCTCGTTGTTATTTTTTAAAAATCAATGCCTTGTTCGGCTTTTATACCAGAATCAAAAACGTGTTTTATTTTTGTCATTTCTGTCACGGTTGATGCGACGCTTATTAACTCTTCAGGTGCATTGCGTCCAGTTAGAATTAAATGCAGCCAAGGCGGTTTTTCTTGTGTAATAAAATCGGCCACTTCCTGTCCGCTAATCCAACCATACCCGCAACAATAGTTAATTTCATCAAGCAATACAACATCAAACTTTTCTGACAAAATTTGTCGCTTGGCAAATTCCCAAATATCACGACTTGTTTGAATGTCTTGCTCAGGATTTTTTGTGTCCCATGTAAACCCATCACCTAACGCATGCCATTCAATATTTTCAAGGCGTTGCGCGGCTTTTTGCTCACCGGTTTGCCATTGACCTTTGATAAATTGAATGACACATACATTCATATCCCAACCCGCAGCGCGAAACACCATACCAAAGGCACTAGAAGATTTTCCTTTTCCTTCGCCGGTGTTTACAACGGTTAAACCATAACGACGCTCACGTGTTTTCATGCTGTTTCTTCAAGTTTAGGTTTAAATGAGTCAATCAACATTAACACAACGCCCACTGTAATAGCAGAATCTGCGATATTAAATGCAGGCCAATGCCATGTTTCATAGTAAACATCTAAGAAATCAATGACGTATCCATACGCTAGACGATCAATTAAATTGCCAATAGCGCCGCCCAAAATTAACGAAAGGGCGACTGCAATGAGCGTTTCATTTTCTTTTAATCGTGTTAGCCAGACGCTAATCACAACGCTCATTCCTACAGCAAGTCCAGCGAAAAGCCAGCGTTGCCAGCCGCCCGCGTCACTCAGAAAACTGAAGGCGGCGCCGGTATTATGCACGTACGTCAAATTAAAAAATGCGAAGACATTGCGCGATTCATAGAGCTGCATAACGTTGTCGATAACTAATTTACTGGCTTGATCTAGGCTAAGTGACAAGACGGCAAGCCAGAGCCATTTCAACATAGGAAATTTAGGCATAAAGTCGTTTCTCACCTTCGCCTGCAATGTTTTCAACGCAACGCCCACACAATTCTGGATGTTCCAAATTTGCGCCTACGTCTGCGCGTTGATGCCAGCAGCGTACACATTTTGGCGCAGTTGAAGGCGTGACTTTAATATTGATACTGTAATCGTTTGCTTGTTTCTTGGTGAGTGTTGCGCCCGACGTAATAAAAACAAAACGCAGTTCATCGCCTAATTTATCCAACGTAGTAAATGTCTGTTCATCACATTCAATAGCGACGTCAGCCGCTAAAGAGGAGCCAATTTCCTTATTGGTTCGGCTATGTTCGAGTGCTTGACTCACGTCAGCGCGAATAGTCATAACAGTTTGCCAAAAATCGTGATTGAATGAGGTATTGGCTTCTAAAGGCGCTAAATGTTCATACCATGTGCTTAAAAATACCGAAGCTTCACGTTTTTCAAAGTGGGGTAAATGCTGCCAAATTTCATCAGCGGTATAGCTTAAAATCGGCGCTAACCAACGCACTAAGGCTTCGAGAACGTGGAACATAGCGCTTTGTGTTGAGCGTCGTGCGTGTCCATCTGTTTTCGCGGTATATTGGCGATCTTTAATAATATCTAAATAAAAACTACCTAAATCAATCGCGCAGAAATGATGCACTTTTTGGAAAATAGTTTGGAATTGGTAATTTTCATACGCAGTTTTGACTTCTTCTTGTAGCGTAAAGGCGCGATCAAGTACCCAGCGATCAAGAGGTAATAACTGTTCAACCGGCACTAAATGATCTGCAGGCGTAAAATCATTTAAATTCGACAATAAGAAACGTGCGGTGTTGCGTAGACGACGATAACCGTCTGATGTACGTTCTAAAATTTCATCCGATACGCGCATTTCACCACGATAATCCGGGTGCGACGCCGTTCATCGCAACCGAGGCAAGTAGCGAAGATTGGAACCAGCCACGATGTTGATCTGAGCCTTCTAAATATAAATCAGCGGGGAAATGAAGTTGTTCACGTCGCGCTAAAACGCCCGCGTGCGTTACACCAGAATCAAACCAAACATCAAGCGTATCACTCATTTTGTCGTAATGATCTGCATCGCTGCCGAGTAATTCAGTGGCTTCCAGTTCAAACCATGCGTCAACACCGGCTTTTTCAATGCGTTGCGCGACTTCTTCAATCAATTCTTCTGTGCGTGGATGTAACTCACCGGTTTCTTTATGCACAAAGAACGCAATCGGCACGCCCCATGTCCGCTGACGTGAAATACACCAATCTGGGCGATTTTCCATCATGCTTTCAATACGTGCTTGTCCCCATTCAGGCAACCAAGTCACTTTTTTGACTTCCGCTAAGGCTTGTTCACGCAACTGATTTTGATTCATTGAAATGAACCATTGTGGCGTTGCGCGGAAAATAATGGGCGTATGGTGGCGCCAGCAATGCGGATAACTATGCAGTAATGTTTGTTGATGCACTAGACAGCCACGCGCATGCAGCACTTCCAAAACATGTTCATTGGCTTTTGAAACGTGTTGCCCCGCAAACAGTTCCACATTAGGCAAAAAGACACCGTCACTGCCAACAGGGCAATCGACAGGTAAATCATAAACGCGTCCGACGACATAATCTTCTTGACCATGTGCGGGTGCGGTATGAACGGCGCCTGTTCCTGCATCCGTTGTAACGTGATCGCCGAGTACAATGGGTACATGGCGATGATAGAACGGATGTTGCAATTGCTGAAGTTCGAGCGCTGAACCTGGGCAACTCGCTAAAATGGTGTATTCGGGATTACCATAGCGATGCAGGGCGGAATCCAATAACTCTTTGGCAATCACAAGACGCTCGTCATGGTATTGAATTAAAACGTATTCAAGTTCTGGATGAAGTGCAACGGCTTGATTTGCGGGAAGTGTCCAAGGTGTTGTTGTCCAAATAACGACTGAAATTTTGCCATGTCCACCCGCAGACGAGCCAAAGCAAAGTAAAAAATCTGCGCTATCGACGGCAGCAAAACGCACATCAATGGCGAACGAATGTTTATCTTCGTATTCAACTTCTGCTTCAGCGAGCGCAGAGCCACAATCAATACACCAATGAACGGGTTTTGCGCCTTTGGTAATGTGCGAATTATGTGCAATTTTGCCCAGTGAGCGAACGATATCCGCTTCAAATTGAAAATCCATGGTCAAATAAGGATTTTCCCAATCACCTAAAATACCAAGGCGCATAAAGGCTTCTTTTTGAATCTCGACTTGCTTTGCGGCATATTCACGGCAGGCATTACGAAATACCGCAGGTGATACTTTAACGCCCGCTTTGCCAATTTTTTTCTCAACTTGCAATTCAATGGGTAAGCCGTGGCAATCCCAACCTGGAACGTAAGGCGCATCAAATCCACTTAGCGATTTGGATTTTACAATAAAATCTTTTAAAACTTTATTGACCGCATGACCAATATGAATTTCACCATTCGCATACGGGGGGCCATCATGAAGAACAAATACAGGACGACCTTTCTTTTCTTTACGAATAGCGTGGTAGAGCGCCGCAGATTGCCATTTTTTTAATTGTTCGGGTTCGCGTTGCGCTAAATTGCCTTTCATCGCAAAACCGGTACTCGGTAAATTGAGCGTTTTTTTATAATCTACAGTCATGGTATGTAATCCAAATAAGAGAAATTTTTTTTAATTTTTAATGTTTTTTGTTAGTTTCACGCAATAATTTTAGAAAATCATCAGCGGGCAATGGTTTGCTTTTGATATATCCTTGATACACATCACAGCCTTTCTGCTTTAGAAAATCTAACTGTGCTTGGGTTTCTACGCCTTCGGCTAATACTTTAAATCCTAAAATTTTACCCATCGCAATAATAGTGGCAGTAATTTCCATATCGTCTTTAAGTTCTGGAATATCATCGATAAAACTTTTATCAATTTTGAGCGCATTTACTGGAAAACATTTTAAATAAGCCAGCGATGAATAACCTGTTCCAAAATCATCGATGGCGAGCTTAACACCTTGTTCACGCAAACTGTTGAGAATAGTAATCACTTTTTCTTGATTTTCCATGAGTCCGCTTTCGGTGAGCTCAAGCTCTAAACATGATGGGGGAAAGCCACTGTGTTGCAATGCACTCATGACTAATTTATTTAAATCGGTGCGTCGGAATTGAACTGGCGATACGTTCACCGCTAAGGTTAAATTTGTTACGCCTTTATCTAACCATTTTTTACCTTGATAACATGCCTCGTAAACGACCCATTCACCAATTTTTTCAATTAATCCTGTTTCTTCGGCTAAAGCAATAAAATCATCAGGTAAAATCAATCCCTTATCGGGATCAAGCCATCGAACAAGGGCTTCTGCCCCCACTATGTCGCCGGATAATACGTCAACTTGAGCTTGGTAGTATAAACGCAATTCTTGGTTTTCAATGGCGCGACGAAGGCGATTTTCAAGCTCAATGCGTTCACGCACCGCGCGAGTCAAGTCTTCAGAGAAATACGCAAAACACCCACGCCCTGCATCTTTTGCATGATAAAGTGCAGTATCTGCGTGGTCAATTAACAATTCGGGGTTTTCGCCATGTTCGGGGTACAGGCTAATGCCAATACTGGCTCCAATTTGAACATCATCGCTTTGCGTTAATGTAAATGGCAAGCTCAAATCAGCCACGATTGTTTCAGCTACCCGCGCCGCATCATCAACTTGGCTAATATCTCGAAGAAGGACAATAAATTCATCACCACCAAGTCGTGCAACGGTATCCACTTCGCGTAATCTATTCTGAATACGTCTTGCCACTTGTACCAGTAGTTCATCACCAGCAGCATGACCAAAGTTATCATTCACCGCTTTGAATTTATCCAAATCCATCATAAGCAATGCCATACGTTTATTTTCACGACGCCCTTGTTCAATACCTTGGCAAAGTCTATCGTAGAGCAATCGCCGATTTGGTAAATCTGTAAGTGAATCGTAAAACGCGAGTTTTTGAATTTTAGTATCTGAGCGGTAACGCTCAATGATCAGCATCACTAAATTGGCGTATTGTTCAATTAACACTAATTCAGTAGATTTTGGCGTACTGACATACCGTCTATAAATAGCGAATGTCCCCAGTACTTGATCATGACTATTTTTTATCGGTTGTGACCAACAAGAGCGTAAATCGGCTTTTTCTGCGAGTTCAGCAAACGCCTGCCAATTTGGATGAATAAGTATATCTTCTATGATTACGCGTTCTCCACGAAAAGCAGCGCTACCACATGAGCCTACGTTATCGCCAATAATAATGCTATCTATGGCCTGATTGTAAAACTCGGGCAAACTTGGCGCCGCACCTAGAGAAATTTTTCCGGTGGCATTATCAAGCAACAAAACAGAGCAAATCATCGATGGGTATTGTGCTTCAATTCCGATGAGTAAGTCACTGAGTAAGCTTTGCAATTTTTGAAAGCTCATGGTATTGCTACCCATTGCTTTTAAAATTTGGTTATGTAATGCTAAATCGTTACTTTGACGCAGCAAGATACGGGCAATTTTTCGTCGTTGTAAATTTTCACGGCGTACAGATTTATAAGCAATAATCAGCAATAAAAAAATAAAACTTAAAAAAAGTACCGCGATAAACGCAATACTTAAATAATCATTGAGTTTTTCTTTGTCGAATTTAATATCTGAGTCATACATGAAATCATTTAAACGCTCACGAATGATAGCGCTATCAATCATGCCCACTTTCGCAAATATTTCTGCCATGGCTTGCCATCGAGCAGGATTCATGTGACCGATTTCAATGAGGTCAGGCACAATTAAGGGACGCATGGCGTCGGCTTCAAACGCTAAGTGCCCGCGTGATTTTTCAACATGATATTGATTAATGAGTAGCTCAATGATTTCATCAGGGTGAGCGAGAGCATAATTCCAGCCGTCAATACTCGCTTGTCGAAATGCCTTAACACGCTCAGGGTGGTGCTTAATTTCGTCTTCGGTTGTAAATAAAATATCCCCATAAAAGTCCACACCGTAATTGCGTGGATTAATCACATTATAGGGAATCGCGTGTTGTTTTAAATAGTAAGGCTGATCGGTCAAATAAGAATGGAACGCATCGGTTTTGCCACTAATAAAATCTTGCAAATCAAAACTCATCGGCTGCAAAATCATTAAATCTTTATTAATGCCTTCATTTAAAAACATGGCTAAAAAATCCGCATCACCTGTTTTTTCAACCATCATAACGCGTTTACCAATTAAATCACTGGGTGATGAAATGGACTTATGGGTTAATAAAACAGAAGGTGAATGTTGAAACATAGCCGCAAGCGCAACCACAGGCGAACCTTGCAGGCGTTTATAGAGTAAGTCACTATTGGTAACACCATATTGCGCATGCTGTTCTAACACTTCATTTAATACTTCGCGTTCAGGCGAACCTTCCGTAATGGATACATCCAGTCCAGCATTTGCATAATAACCTTTTTCAAGCGCTGCGTAATAGCCTGCAAATTGAAATTGGTGGTGCCAGCGTAGTTGCAAATTCACTTGTTCATTTGCCCATGCACCACTCGACGAAAAAGCGGTGTAAATCAATAAACTGAGTTTTAAACGTGAAAATTGCATGATGAATAATAAAAAATTAACGTGTTCGACTTTTTGTTTTAGGCGAGCGTGAGGATTGATGTCCTAATTTATTTTTTTCAAATCCGGTGTATTTTGTTTTGAACGCTTGGATTTTTTCTGGCGGATCAAACGTGCCCTTGGGTTGAAAACTAGGAATTAAATGCGCTTTACCATTGCCAATGAGGTCTGCACGTCCCATTGATTTTAGTGCTTCACGGAGCATAGGCCAATTTTTGGGGTCATGATAACGCAAAAACGCTTTTTGCAAACGCCGCTGTTTCACGCTTTTGGGAATGCTGATATTTTCTGCTTCGCGATTCACTTTGGTGAGCGTGTCTTTACCCGAGTGATACATAGCGGTGGCAATTGACATGGGGGAGGGCAGAAAGGCCTGTACTTGATCTGCACGGAAATTATTGCGTTTGAGCCAAAGCGCGAGTTCGAGCATATCGTAATCGGTTGTTCCCGGATGTGCGGCAATGAAATAGGGAATTAAATATTGTTCCTTGCCCGCTTCTTTAGAATATTGGTCAAACATGGCTTTGAAACGGTCATACGTTCCCATGCCCGGTTTCATCATGCGGCTAAGAACATTTTTTTCAGTGTGCTCGGGCGCAATTTTTAAATACCCACCAACGTGATGCGTGACTAATTCTTTCACGTATTCGGGTGACTCAACGGCTATATCGTAACGCAAACCAGAGGCAATAAAGATTTTTTTAATGCCTTTTAATCCACGCGCTCGACGATAAAGTTTAATTAACGATGAATGATCTGTATTCAAATTCGGGCAAATACTCGGATACACGCAGGAGAGTTTTCGGCAAGCAGTTTCAATGGCTTTATCTTTACACGCAAGGCGATACATATTTGCTGTAGGACCGCCTAAATCCGAAATATGTCCTGTAAACGTTGGGGACGTATCACGAATCGCTTCAATTTCTTGAATAATAGAATCTTCAGAGCGACTTTGAATAATACGACCTTCATGCTCGGTAATAGAGCAAAAACTGCATCCACCAAAACAGCCACGCATAATATTCACAGAATGTTGAATCATTTCAAAAGCAGGAATATTAGCATCACCATAGCTTTTATGCGGTAGACGTGAGTAAGGCAAGTCAAACACGCTGTCCATTTCATTCATAGCAAGCGGCAGCGGCGGTGGGTTTATCCATATTTCACGATCACCGTGTTTTTGAATAAGTGGCCTTGCGTTGTAAGGATTGGTTTCACCGTGCATCACGCGTGAAGCGTGTGCGTAAAAAATAGGGTCATTTTTTACTACGTCATACGCAGGCAAGCGAATAGCGGTTTTTTCACGGAGTGTTTTAATATGTTGGATAACGGGCGCAATAGGCGTTTCATCAGCATTTTCCATTTTTTGCGACGTATCACAAGGGGGTTCTTCTTGATACGGATTTACCGGCGGCGCGGTAGCACCGGGCTTATCGAATTCGGTCGAATCTTTCACCGCAAAACCTGCGGGAATCGTTTTGACAAAATGAGCCGTGCCTCGCACAAATTGAATCTCTTGAATTTTCTCGCCTTTCGCAAGGCGATGAGCGATTTCAATAATCGCGCGTTCCGCGTTACCATATAAAAGTAAATCCGCTTTGGCGTCCATCAATACAGATTTTTTGACCGTATCTGACCAGTAATCATAATGCGCAATACGGCGCAAACTTGCTTCAATTCCACCAATGATAATGGGCACGTCTTTGAACGCTTCGCGGCATCGGTGTGAATAAACAGAAACGGTACGATCAGGGCGTTTTCCGCCTTCGCCATTGGGCGTATAAGCATCGTTTGAGCGAATTTTCTTATCCGAAGTATAGCGATTGACCATTGAATCCATATTGCCGCCGGTAATCCCAAAAAATAAATTTGGGCGGCCGAGCTGTTGAAAATCTTTTGCGCTCATCCAATCGGGTTGCGCAATCATACCGACACGAAAGCCTTGCGCTTCAAGCACACGACCAATTAACGCCATGCCAAAACTGGGGTGATCCACATACGCGTCACCGCTAACAATGATAATATCGCAGCTATCCCAACCAAGCTCGTCCATTTCGGCGCGACTCATCGGCAGTTGTGGTGCGACACCAAATCGTTGTGCCCAATATTTGCGATAACTGTTTAGATTGGCTGGTGTATTTGAAGAAATGGACATTTAAGCGCTCGTGACGTTGTCGATAAAATTAGGATTGTACGCAATAAACTCTTTTAAGTAGCGTTTAAACGGTAATCGATACTTTTTTTCTAATTGAATAGCGCGTTTTTTTAATGCGTTGCGCGAATAAAGTGGCGTGTCTTCGTGAAAGAAAAAGCCAATCGTATTTACCATGCCATGAACGGGTAAAAAGAGTAATTTTGCTTGAAATAAGCTACCTAGCCACGCAAACAGTTGTTCGAATTGCGCTTTGTTGTTCCATAAATTGACGACTAATATACCGTCTTTTTTGAGCATGGATTGGCATTGTGTTAAAAATGTTTCGCTAAATAATGAGGGCGCAATACCTTCTGAATCAAATAAATCGAGCATGATTAATCGATAGAATTCACGCTGCATTACGCCTCGCTCTCTCGCATAATGCGCTGCGTCATCAATCACGACATTTAAACGCGAATCACGGGGTAGATTAAAATAATCATAAGCAATTTGCGCCACAACTTGGCGGTATTCAATGGCTTCAATGCGACATAATGGAAAATGATCAAAAAAATATTTTGCCATCGATCCACCGCCAAGTCCCATTAATAAAATATCATCATCCGCAATGTCTTGAAATAGCAATGCGCCCATCATTGTTTGCGTATAGGCAAAATGGAGCTGATTGGAATGGTTTAAGCCTACCGCGCTTTGCATCGCAAATGAGCCAAAGTTCAAATGGCGAACACCATTTTCCTCGTAGACTTCAATTTGTCCTAGTGGATCGTGTGTTTGATAAATTGGCGTTTTCGTCATGAGAATGTGTTGTGCAAATTAGTAAATAACATTTTTAAGCACGCTCGCATTATGTTTAACGAGGTCTTTTAAATAATAAGTGTATTCAATTTGGTGTAAATGTTCCAAAACAATCGCGCGAGTACGCAAATCCTTGAGCGAATAAACAGGCGTCTTAGGATTAAACGCTAAACCGATAATATTACCGCGACCTTTGACAGGGACAAACAATAATTTCCAATTAAATAATTTACCGAGCCAGAGTGCAATTTTTTGGAATTGCGGGCGATGCACACCGCCCCATAAATTAATCGCTAAAATGCCATCGGATTTAAGTAATGTTTGGCAATGTGTAAAGAATTCGATATTGCAAATTGCTTCAGCCATGCCTTCGTGATCAAACGCGTCAATAGCAATAATGCTATAACGTTTTGCATCTTTTTCTCTGTTTTTTTTGACATAATTTGCGCCGTCGTCAATCACGACATTTAAACGTGAATCTATTGGCAGTCCAAAGTGCGTCCGCGCGACTTTTAAGACACTTTTGCGGTATTCCACGACATTGACTTTGCAATCGGGAAATTGATAAAGCAAATGCTTTGCAATAGAGCCGCCACCTAGGCCAATGAGAAGCGCTTCTTGATGATTGAGCGTTTCTTTAAATAATAGCCAACTGCTCATTGTGCGAGCGTATTCTAAATACAGTCGATTCGGGTCACTAATAAGCATACTACTTTGACGCGGCACCGTGCCAAAATGGAGCGAGCGAACACCGTCAACTTCCACGACTTCGATTGCGCCTTCGTTGTCATGTTCTTGATGAATCAGCACGCCATCATATTTATAGAGCGCTAATTGACTAAACAGAGCTTTAATTTTTTTTGTGCGTGACTCGTTTTTCATTTACACATTCGCTTTAGAATCAATAATACCACCACCTAAACACACATCATCTTGATAAAAGACAACCGATTGCCCCTCCGTAATGGCGCGTTGGGGCTTAGAAAACAGCACTTCACAGCGTTCATCGTCTAAAGGTTTAACGATACAGTCTTGATCTTCTTGGCGATAGCGTGTTTTAGCTTTGCAATGCAATGTGTGCGTGAGTGGCTGATGACTGCACCAATCGAGTTGCTCTGCAATCAATGAATTATGAAGCATCAGCGGGTGATCATGGCCTTGTCCAACAATTAAAATATTATTGAGAACGTCTTTATCAAGTACATACCACGGCTCATCAGGCGCATCTTTGACGCCTCCAATGCCTAGGCCTTGGCGTTGACCCAGTGTGTAGTACATTAGACCATTATGCTGTGCAATGTATTTACCTTCGGGTGTGCGCATCTCGCCCGCTTGCGTGGGTAAATAACGTTTGAGAAACTCCGTAAATTTACGCTCACCAATAAAGCAAATGCCGGTACTGTCTTTCTTTTTAGCATTAGCAAAACCGGCACGCTGCGCCATTGCGCGAATTTCTGGTTTATGTAAATGCCCAATCGGAAAGAGAGTGCGTGAAAGTGGTTTTTGCCCTAGTGTATATAAAAAATAGCTTTGCTCTTTATTGGGATCTAACCCCTTTAAAAGCTGAAATTCGCCATTTTGTTCACGCACCCGCGCATAATGCCCTGTTGCGATAAAATCCGCGCCTAAATCATCAATAGCATGATGTAAAAACGCTTTAAACTTCACATGTTTATTGCACAAAATATCCGGATTAGGCGTGCGAGCGGCTTTGAATTCAGACAAAAAGACTTCAAACACGTCGTCCCAATATTCAGTGGCAAAGTTTGCGGTTCTGAGTTC
>JBDLQG010000076.1:0-9560 GCA_039800705.1 Pseudomonadota bacterium | reverse complement strand
CTATTATCTTTCCAATATGACCCTTTTATTGTCTGACCATAATAATCCTTCATTATAATATAGTTTAACCAATATGTTTTTTTATTTGCTTTAGAATAGGTAATTAATTCATTGTCAGACATAGAAACCTCTAAAAACACTTTTTGCAGAATAGACTCAAACTCAAATCTTATCATATTGGCAGTAATATTAACTTCAATTGGCAGAGCCAAAACAGTTCGATCTATATCATAACAATAAATTGGATCTAAATAGATTGGATCTAAATTTTGTATTGAATAATTGACCATCCTAGTGCAATTTTTTAATCCAATTATCAAAAGGAGAAAAATATGACTTCGCGTAGAGAATTAGCGAATGCCATACGCGCTTTAAGCATGGATGCAGTACAAAAAGCCAACTCAGGACACCCCGGTGCGCCAATGGGGATGGCCGACATCGCTGAAGTGTTGTGGAACGACCATTTAAAACACAATCCAACAAATCCAAATTGGGCAGATCGTGATCGTTTTGTATTATCAAACGGCCATGGTTCAATGCTCATTTATTCACTTCTGCACTTGTCTGGCTACGACTTGCCAATGAAAGAATTGCAGTCGTTTCGTCAATTACATTCTAAATGCGCAGGGCATCCCGAGTATGGCTATGCACCAGGCGTTGAAACAACAACAGGTCCATTAGGTCAAGGTATTACCAACGGTGTTGGTTTTGCTATGGCAGAAAAATTATTAGCGGATCAATTTAACCGTCCGGGTCATGATATTGTTGATCACCACACTTATGTCTTTTTAGGTGATGGCTGCTTAATGGAAGGCGTTTCTCATGAAGCGTGCGCATTAGCAGGAACATGGGGCTTAGGTAAATTGATCGCATTTTGGGATGATAACAATATCTCAATTGACGGTCATATTGATGGCTGGTACACCGATGATACCGTAAAACGCTTTGAAGCCTATGGCTGGCACGTTCAATCTGTAGATGGTCACGATGCGGATGCCATCAATGCAGCAGTCACTGCAGCAAAAGCAGTAACCGATAAACCATCAATGATTTGCTGCAAAACTATTATTGGTTTTGGTTCACCAAATAAAAGCGGAAGTCATGACTGTCACGGTTCAGCATTAGGTGATGCTGAAGTTGCGTTGACTCGTGAAGCACTAGGCTGGACTCATGCACCGTTTGTTATTCCTGAAAATGTTTACGCAGGTTGGGATGCAAAAGCAAAAGGCAACACGGTAGAAGCTGCTTGGAATACAAAATTTGATGCTTATGCAGCAGCGCATCCAGAATTAGCAGCAGAATTTAAACGTCGCGTTGCGGGTGAATTGCCTGCAAATTGGGCGGACGTAACCAGTGAATTGGTCAAAACATTCAACGAAAAGGCTGAAAATTTAGCGTCTCGTCAATCATCACAAAAAGTAATCGCTGGTTTAGCGGCAACATTACCTGAATTTTTAGGTGGATCTGCGGATTTAACTGGTTCAAATTTGACGAGTTGTGCAAGTTTCACACACGTTAGCGGTAAAAAACCAGGTAACTATATTTCTTACGGTGTTCGTGAATTTGGTATGTATGCCATCATGAATGGCATGGCGCTACATGGTGGATTTATTCCATTTGGTGGTACATTCCACATGTTCTCTGATTATGCAAAAAGCGCATTGCGTATGGCTGCATTGATGAAACAACGTACTATTGCTGTGTTAACGCATGACTCTATTGGTCAAGGCGAAGATGGTCCAACACATCAACCTATCGAAAATACATCTGGGTTACGTTATATTCCAAATATGGATGTATGGCGTCCTGCTGATTCAACAGAAACAGCAGTTGCTTGGGTAAGTGCAATTGAACGCAAAAACGGTCCAACAAGTTTAGTGTTAAGTCGTCAAGGTATTCCAGCGATTGCGCATGATGACGCGCAAATTGCCGCTATGCGTAAAGGCGCTTACGTTGTAGCTGAGTCGTCAAGTAAGGCAGATGTTATTTTGATTGCAACAGGCTCTGAAGTAACATTAGCAATTAAATCACAAGCAGCGCTTGCTGCTGAAGGTATTCACGCTCGCGTTGTTTCTATGCCTTCTACTAATGTTTTTGATCGTCAAGATCAAGCTTATAAAGATAGCGTTTTGGTGCCAGGCGTAAAACGCGTCGCTATCGAAGCGGGTGTAACTGATTTTTGGCGTAAATATGTTGGTTTAGAAGGTGAAGTGGTCGGTATTGATACGTTTGGTGAATCTGCACCAGGTGGCGTATTATTCGAGCATTTTGGTTTCACCGTTGAAAATGTTGTTAAACACGTTAAAGCGGTGCTTTAATTTTCTAAATTTGTTTAGCTCTCGTCACTGATTGATTTATATAATGAATCGGTGACGGTTGCTTTTAATCGATAGGTGTCAATGTGAAAAAAAATAATTTACTCCAAATTGCTATCACCACGTTGCTGATGGCGAACTCATTTGCAGCAACTGCAGGAACAGAATATCCTGCAGCGGATTTTGAGCCCAAAGTTCTTTATCAAGACGCTTCTGTGAAGTCTACTGCTCCAGCGCCTACAGCAACCGCAAAATCTGCACCTGCTGCTACATCAGCACCTGCAGAGGAAGCATACGATGCAAGATACCCAGCAACAAACTTCGAGCCTAAAGTGCTTTATAGCGATGAAAGTTATAAACACACAAAGTCAGCACCAGCAGTTCACGTAGTAGCATCAGAAAGTGAAAGTGTTTCTATTGCAAAAGTAGAAAAAGAAGATAATTCTAATTTATTACTTTTGGGTTTGTTGGCAGCGGCAGCAGGTGCTTTTGCATTTTCTAAATCTCCTAAGGTGTCTGGAAACACTGCTCACCACAACAGCCATTCTCCAAGAGAAACAGGTGTTGCACGTTACTTAAATGCTAGAATCCCAAAAGTATCGGGCGTTAGTAAATATTTGGAACGCAACACTGCGCCAACGAATGTGGCTCGTTATATTGCTAGACAAAATATCGCACACAAATCATCTGCTCAAAACGATACAGATCGGGGGTAGTTATGGGCTTTTTTTCAAGTCTTTTTGGTACGCCTTCTAAAGACGCTTACACAACAGCATCTGCACGCAACGCTATTGTTGCACATGATGGTCATACTGGTGTGAGTCGTTATTTAGAAGGCCAAACAACAGCACCTTCGCTCAGTAAAGTTGATAAATACTTGAAAAGTCAAGAGCTCACTCAACCTAGTGGCGTGGCAAAATATTTGGCACGTCAAGCTATTGCAGAGCGAAATAAGCCTGTTGTCGTGTTAACCGGTGTTGCTAAATATTTAAATAACAATAAAGATAGCGCACCTGTTGTAAGGTCTGGTGTTGAACGTTATTTGGCTCGTCAAGATAATACGCCAATGAGTGGCGTGGCGAAGTATATGCTAAAAAAAGCCGTTGCAGATCGTCACGCACCGACAAAACAAAAAACAACACGTGTTGAAAGTTATTTGCAAAGTCGTCCTGATACAACGACAAGTAGTGTCAGTAAATATTTAGCAAAACAAGCACTTGCAACAGTTTCTCAAACAAAAGCTGAAACCGCTGCGATAGTAAATGCTGTGGTTGAAAGTGTTGCGTTAACAGGTGTTGAAAAATACTTGCAAGGTCAACGCTAAGTTATATTCATTTTTTAATTTAAAATATAGGTAATCTACAATGGGGAAGTCTTTACTCGAGCAATTGAAAGAAGTTACAGTAGTTGTGGCTGATACTGGCGATATTCAAGCAATTGAAGCTTTCACGCCTCGTGATGCAACAACCAATCCGTCTTTAATCACAGCAGCTGCTCAAATGCCACAATATCAAGGTATTGTTGATGATACATTGAAAGGGGCACGTGAGACTTTAGGTGCAAGTGCATCGGCTGCAGATGTTGTCACATTGGCCTTTGACCGTTTAGCTGTGTCATTTGGTTTGAAGATTTTAGAAATCATTCCAGGTCGCGTTTCAACAGAAGTAGACGCACGTTTATCTTTTGATACAGAGGCGACGGTGACTAAAGGTCGTGAATTGATTGCACAATATGAAGCGGCAGGCATTGATCGTAAACGTGTTTTGATTAAAATTGCTGCAACATGGGAAGGCATTCAAGCGGCTGCAGTTTTAGAAAAAGAAGGCATTCATTGTAACTTAACGTTACTGTTTGGCTTGCATCAAGCGGTTGCTTGCGCTGAAAATGGTATTACGTTGATTTCACCATTTGTAGGTCGTATTTTAGATTGGTACAAAAAAGATACGGGGCGTGATTCTTATGCGCCAGCTGAAGATCCGGGCGTTGTCTCTGTTACTGAAATTTATAATTATTATAAAAAGTTCGGTTACAACACTGAAGTTATGGGAGCGAGTTTCCGTAATGTTGGTGAGATTACAGAATTAGCTGGCAGTGATTTGCTCACAATTGCACCTTCATTACTTGATGAATTACAAAAAACACAAGGTGAATTGCCACGCAAATTGACCGTAGCAAACGCGGCGGCATCGTCAATTGAAAAAATTAGTGTTGATAAAGCAACCTTTGAGCGTATGCACGCTGAAAACCGTATGGCTTCTGAAAAATTGGCGGAAGGTATCGATGGTTTTGCAAAAGCACTTGTTGTTTTAGAAGAATTATTAGCGAATCGTTTAGCGGCTTTAGAAGCTTAATTTTCGTTTAATTCACAAAGCCCACGTTAGGTTTTACCTAACGTGGGCTTTTTAATGGATGCTATTTTCTGTTTTATCGGTGTTAAATAATTGCTTTAAAAATGGCACGGTTAATTTACGCTTTGCGGCGAGTGATGCCCGATCTATTTCTTCCAATAAACGCCACAGTTCATGCAGTTCTGATTGATGTTGTATTACCAAAAAACGTCCAACTTGCGGTGAAATTTCAAATCCCATCGCGTCAGCTTTAAAAATTAATGCGTCGATATTATTGGTATCAACAAGCGTTTTGAGCTGAAGAATTAACCCCCAGTTTAGATGATCTTTAAGGCCTTGCGTTTTCACCTCCATGTGATTAGGTAAAAAACTGGAAGAAATAATTAATTGATGCCCTTTTTCATAATGGCATGTCATTAATTCATATAGTGCGTGTTCCCATTTTTTGTGTCCAACAATAGAGTCTACATTATCAAGGCATACTACATCGTATTCATCAATACCATTTAAAATAGCAGGTTGATGGCGTGAATGACGTGATAAATCAAAATAAAAAGACAGTTTTTCATGTTGCTGTGCATAATGGCAACAGGCTTGTAGTAGATGGCTTTTTCCTTGACCAGATTTACCTCGAACAAAAATTTTTTGTTCTCCATTTCCTAAAACACACTGTTGTAGACTTTCAATAATAGGTTGATTATCACCCGCAAAAAAGTCATTAAATGTTTGATTAGCTAAAAATTCAAAATGAAGTGGAAATTGTTCAGGCATGAGGTGTTTGGTTGTTTATACTGACTGTGCGCACATAACATGCTGCACCTAAAAAAAGTTGAAAACTAAAAAATATTTCTAATGCAGCATAATCGCGCTCTGCATCATTTGCATAGCATTCAGTAATGCCTTGGACAATGTAAAATAAACTGATATAGGCTATCCATCCACAACTTTTTCTATTGGCATGAAGCATACCTCGTAGCGGAATCAGTAGCGGTGTAACATTGAGTAAGAGGAGTAGGGCGACTGGAAAGCGTGTTGATGGGGCAAGCACAGTATGCCATAGCATAAGTAATATAAATAACCCAAAAAAAGCGGTTAGCATTAACCAATAATGGTATTTCGCTTGAAAATGAAACATTACAGTAATGCCAATACATTTTCGGGCGGACGCCCAATGACAGCTCTATTTTCTGATACGGCAATGGGACGCTCAAGCAGGCGCGGGTGATTAATAATCGCTTGAAATAAATCATTAGCAGTTAAGTCCGTATTCGCCAAATTTTCCGTTTGATAACTCGTTTCGTTTTGGCGCATAAATTGACGTGGCTCTAAATTGAGTTTTTGCGCTAACAATTCCAATTCAGCGAGAGTAATAGGTGTTTTCAGATAGTCAATAATGGATACATCTATACCGTTCTCTTGCAAAAGTTTCAATGTTTCGCGTGATTTACTGCATTGAGGGTTGTGATAAAGTGTTATTTTCATGGATAATTTGAGAAAGTACCGCGAATACTGATATTGTATTCGCGGTATTTAAAAGAGTTATTGCGGAAATTCTGGGTGTGGCAGCGGCTCTTTGCCCATCATGAGTGCATCAATTTGCGTTTTATCGATGGTTTCCCATTTCATTAACGCTTTTGCCATATTATGCAAAATACTAATGTTATCTTGCAAAATTTTCTCTGCACGTTGGTAATTCGAATCAATCACACCGCGAATTTCTTCATCAATTTGTTGTGTCACAGACTCAGAATTTTTACCACCTTTAGCAGAATACCCCATAAAAGGTTGACCGCTTTCTTCACCATACACTAAGGGACCTAATTTTTCAGAAAATCCCCAGCGAGTTACCATGTTGCGTGCCAATTCAGTGGCACGCTCAATATCGTTAGACGCACCCGTGGTGACACGATCTCCACCGTAAATCATCAATTCAGCAATGCGCCCGCCAAATAAGCTTGCAATTTGGCTCTCAAGCTTACGTTTACTTGCGCTATATTGATCTTGTTCAGGCAGGAACATCGTAATGCCTAAAGCGCGTCCACGGGGCATAATGCTGACTTTATAGACAGCATCATGTTCAGGTGAAAGCTGTCCGACAATACAGTGTCCCGCTTCATGGTATGCAGTGAGTAATTTATCTTCTTCGCTCATAACCATTGTACGTTTTTCAGCGCCCATTAAGATTTTGTCTTTCGCTTTTTCGAGGTCGCTCATGCTGACTTCTTTTTTGTTCGAACGCGCGGCAAGTAAGGCGGCTTCATTGACAATATTCGCCAAATCTGCGCCAGAAAATCCAGGCGTACCTCTTGCTAAGTCATATAACTTCACGTCCTCAGAAGCGGGTACTTTTTTAATGTGAACATTGAGAATTTGTTCACGTCCACGAACATCAGGTAAACCAACATTCACTTGACGATCAAATCGACCAGGACGTAAAAGCGCTTTATCAAGCACGTCAGCACGGTTCGTGGCGGCAATGACAATGACTCCTTCATTCCCGTTAAAACCATCCATTTCAACGAGTAACTGATTTAATGTTTGTTCGCGTTCATCATTACCACCGCCCATGCCTACGCCACCACGTTGACGTCCAACGGCATCAATTTCATCAATAAAAATAATACAGGGCGAATGCTCTTTAGCTTGTGCGAACATATCACGCACGCGCGATGCACCAACACCCACAAACATTTCAACAAAGTCAGAACCTGAAATGCTAAAGAACTTAACACCTGCTTCACCCGCAATCGCTTTTGCAATCAGTGTTTTACCTGTTCCTGGAGGGCCAACCATTAAAATGCCGCGCGGAATTTGTCCGCCTAATTTTTGAAATTTTTGAGGATCAGCTAAAAAGTCAACCAATTCAGATACGTCTTCTTTTGCTTCTTCGCAACCTGCAACGTCGGCAAATTTAACGGTTAATTTATCTTCTTCTAGCATTTTCGCTTTGCTTTTACCAAAGCCATTCGCGCCCATTCCTTGTGAACGACGCATATAAATAATCCATACTAAAATAAATAAGAACATTGGGAACCAAGCGATGAAAATTTGCATAAACATCGATTGTTGAGTGGGCACTTTTGTGCGAATTTGCACGTCAGCAGCAAGTAAATCATCAATTAGATGACCATCGCCTGGGTTGAATGTATCGTAAGTTTCGCCGTCAGATGTGCGCAACTTAATCATCGGCCCCATAATTTCAACACGGTCAACTTGTTTGTTTTTTACGCGCGAAATAAAGTCGGAGTATGCCAGTGAATTATCCACAGGTGGCTCTGCGTTCATTCGTTCAAAAACAAAGTAACTTGCACTACTAATGGCAAGAATAAAGAAAATATTCATGAAATGTTTTTTCATAGTATGACGTCTCCCAAGTACACGGTAATTTAAATTACATTATTTTTTATTATCAAACCGGCTAAACAACATCATGCCTATCCCTAAGGCAATGGTAAAAATAAAGGGATCACGTTTTCCATCACTAAGTGCAGCAAGTGCCGAACCCGGACAAAAACCGACAAGCCCCCAACCTATACCGAAAATCATTGCACCTAAAATAAGACGGGAATCAATTAGATTGCCTGTTTTAGGTAAATGAAAATGGCTGTCACATACAGGTTTTGAGCGTTTTAAAATAAAATATTGTGCTGTAGTGAGTGTCGTTACAGCACCAAACATCACGAGCATTAAGCTCAAATCCCAGTTTCCCGTGATATCTAAAAAAGCAAGTACCTTATCGGGATTACTCATTTGCGAAATGGTCAATCCCGTGCCAAATAATATTCCACAGATTAAGGCAGCTATATTTTTATTCATGTTTAGTATCCTAAAACATGACGCATAATGTACGTCGTTAACATGGCCGCTGACATGAATGTCAGTGTAGCCACTACAGAGCGCAATGACAATCGCGCTAAACCGCAAACGGCATGACCACTTGTACATCCATTGCCTAATCGAACACCATATCCCACCAAAATACCTGATACAACAACCAGTAAAATATGACGTGAATAGGTGACAGCGGTGACAGGAAAAAACGTATTTATAATAGCGGCGCTAAACATCAATCCAATTAGGAAAAAACCTCGCCAGTAACGATTTTCTATTTCCGCACTAAAACTGTCAACAATTATGCCAGAAATACCAGCGACTCTGCCATTAAAAAATAATAATAATGCCGCAGATAAGCCAATAAAACAGCCGCCAATCAGCGCAGAATAAGGGGTAAAGTTTTCCATGTTTTTAATCGTCTAGTGAATTGTCGATAATTTCATCGTCATTTATGTCGTCAATAATGTGGTTTTCATCGCTATCATGACCGGCAAAATCCTCGACAGCATTTAGTTCATCATCGGGTAATCCAGCAATACGATCAACACCAACGACTTTTTCACCCTCATCTAAACGAATAACACGAACCCCTTGAGCGCTACGCCCAACAACTGAAATTTCCGCCACTCGCGTTCTGACAAGTGTGCCACCATCAGTAATAATCATCAGTTCGTCGCTGTCGCTCACGAGCAATGCACCAATGACAGAGCCATTACGCTCTGAGGTTTGCATCGCAATAACGCCTGACCCCCCGCGTCCTTGATGACGGAATTTATCTACAATCGTTCGTTTACCAAATCCATTTTCTGTAATGGTGAGTACATCCCCTTCTGAAGCAACAATCAGTGAGATGACTTTTTGATCTTCAGTCAATCTAAATCCACGCACACCAGCCGCGCCGCGTCCCATTGAACGTACATCCTCTTCATTAAAGCGGATGGCTTTACCATTGCTACTAAAAAGCATGATATTTTGCTGTCCATCGGTAATGGCTACGCCAATTAATGTATCGTCCTCACGTAAATCAATAGCAATTTTGCCACTTGTTCGCTGATAGGCGAAT
>JBDLQG010000075.1:0-9590 GCA_039800705.1 Pseudomonadota bacterium | reverse complement strand
CAAATGAAAATTGATGTGGCAATGTCAAACTCGTTTGGATTTGGCGGAACAAATGGCACGTTAGTTTTTAAACGTTACGCATAAAAAAATTCTCAATAAAACCACGATTCCTCAAATGTTAGTCAATGGTGAAAGACAAGACACTATTGCCATTATGGATCGTGGTTTTCAATATGGCGATGGTTTATTTGAAACCATTGAAATCCAGCATTCAAAACCCCTTTTTTTAGCAGAGCATCTTGAACGTTTAGTAATAGGATGTCAGCGGCTTTATATTCCTATACCTGATTTAACATTGTTGCGTAGTGAAATAGTGCAGTTATGTTACAACGCGGGCGATGCGGTACTTAAAATAATCCTCACGCGAGGCGAGGGTGGGCGAGGCTATCGACAGCCTGATTGTATTCAATCAACCCGTATTCTAAGTTTACATCCTTTCCCTCATTATCCTGACAATTATTACAGCACGGGCATTGTAGCTCGCGTTTGTGAAACGCGATTAGGCATCAATCCAACACTTGCTGGCATAAAGCATTTAAATCGTTTAGAGCAAGTGATTGCACGGTCGGAATGGCGTGATAATACCGTTCAAGAAGGATTAATGCGCGATGTTGAGCAACACGTCATTGAGGGAACAATGACCAATTTATTTTATGTAAAAAATGGCATTTTACATACTGCGCCGGTTACAAATTGCGGCATTGCAGGCATTATTCGTGCGTGGATAATGACGCAATACAACGTTGTAGAAGCCTATTTTTCCATGGAAACGCTATTGCAAGCGGATGAAATTTTTGTATGTAATTCAATTATCGGTATTTGGGGGATACGTGAATTGGCTAATCACCATTACAGTATTGGTGATATGACTCAAACTCTACAACACGCGCTATTGTGCGAAAAACAAAAACAGGTCGCGTATGAAAATGTCTAAATCAGCAGGTTATGCGTTAATTGCGCTGAGTTATGTGGGTGGTTGGGCTTGGATGAATTACGACACGACGAAAAATGACGTGGCGATCACGCAAGAAGCCATCACTATCGAAATTGAAAAGGGCGATTCCTTTGCGAAATTAACCGATAAACTGGTCGCGCAAAACGTAGCAATTAAACCTTTTTGGTTTAAGGTGCTTGGATTGACAAGTGGCGCGAAGAAAAAAATTAAAAAAGGCGAATACGAATTAAACAAAGGGTTAACTGCGCCAGAAATGATTTCACTTTTTGTGCAGGGTAAAACCAAACAACACGCAATTACCTTTCCTGAAGGGTTTAATTTTCAAGCTGTTCGCCAAACACTTGATAGCAATCCTTATGTCGAACATACACTCAAAACAGATCAAATTCACGATATTGTCAAACAATTAGGCATTGCTCAAAATCATCCAGAAGGGGTATTTTTCCCCGATACCTATTTTTTTGAAAAACACACAACAGATATTGCCATACTCAAACGCGCATATACTAAAATGCAGCAAGTATTAGCACAAGAGTGGCAACAACGCGACGAAAATATACCCTTAAAAACAGCATATCAAGCGTTAGTCTTGGCATCTATTATTGAAAAAGAAACGGCGGCAACTTCTGAACGTGCCCAAATTTCAGGCGTTTTTAACCGTCGCTTGGAGCAGGATATGATGCTGCAAACCGATCCAACAGTCATTTATGGAATGGGTGAGGATTATCACGGCGATATAAAACGCAGCGACTTGCAAAACCCAACGCCTTACAATACTTATACGTTCAGAGGTCTTCCTCCTACACCTATTGCGATGCCCGGACAGGCAGCCATTCATGCTGCTTTGCACCCAGATGCCGGCGATGCAATCTATTTTGTTGCAAAAGGCGATGGCAGTCATGTTTTTTCATCGACATTAGAAGCACACAACGCGGCAGTGAATTTATATCAACGTCACAAAGTTGAGGAAAATTTATGAGTCGGGGAAAATTCATCACGTTTGAAGGGGGCGAGGGCGTAGGGAAAACCACTAACGTGACCTTTGTTGAAAGTTATTTGCAAAGTAAACAAATTTCTGTAGTGGTGACGCGCGAACCCGGTGGGACAAAACTCGCTGAAAAATTACGAGCCTTATTGCTGGATAAAAAAAGTGAAGCGATTACCGAAGAAGCTGAATTATTACTGATGTTTGCAGCACGCTCCCAACATTTAAAACATGTGATTGAACCCGCTCTAGCACGAGGTGACTGGGTTATTTGTGACCGGTTTACAGATGCAACGTATGCGTATCAAGGTGGCGGGCGAAATATGAAAATCAGTACAATCGAAGGGCTTGAAAATTTAATCCAAGGTAATTTGCGTCCTGATTTAACACTTTTACTTGATGCTCCTGTGAAAATCGGTATGGAACGCGCGGGAAAGCGTGGTGCTTTTGATCGTTTTGAATCGGAGACGCTACAGTTTTTTGAAGATGTACGTCGTGCTTATTTACTTCAAGCAGAACTCAATCCTAAACGCATTACATTAATTAAAGCAAATCAGCCGCTTGCAGATGTTCAGCAGGCCATCATTAATGTGTTAAGTCCGCTACTGCGATGAATTTATACCCATGGCAACAGGAAAATTGGCAGCAATTGCAAAACTATGTTGTGCAAAAGCGTGTGCCGCAAGCGTTACTGATTAACGGTACGTTAGGTATTGGAAAGCGACGATTAGCCGAGCAATTTGCTTATGCACTGCTTTGTGAAACACCGCAAATAGAGGGAATAAGCTGTGGACGATGCAGTAGCTGCCTTTTAATCAAAGCGCAAACGCATCCTGATTTTATGGTTGTCGAGCCAGAAGAAGATTCAAAAACAAAAAAAACAAAAACATCGATTGGTATTGACCAGATTCGTGCGCTCATGGATAAATTGAGTTTAAAGCCACAGTTTGATCGTTATCGAGTTATTTTGATTCAGCCTGCTGATGCGCTTAATACCGCCTCTGCCAATGCGTTTTTGAAATATTTAGAAGAACCTACTGAGCGCACGGTGTTAATTTTAGTGACACATCGTATGAATAAATTACCAGCAACGATTAAAAGTCGCTGTCAAAAATTTACCTTACCTTTACCCGATAAATCACTTGTGCTTCCTTGGCTTGGGAAACAGTTAGCGGGACAAAATGTTGAAATTGTACTGAAATTAGCCCAAGGTGCACCTCTACTTGCAATGCAATATGCCAGTGATGCACACTTAGAGCAGCGTCAAGAATGCTTTAATGCGTGGCTTTCCGTGGCTAGTCAACAAAGTCATCCTGTTATTGTCGCAGAGCAATGGGTAAAATTACCAGAAACGACATTGCTGTTTTGGTTAAATTCTTGGGTGATTGATATGATGCGGTATCGTTATCAAGCGGCACCGAAGAATTTATATCATATTGATTTTAAAATTCCATTAAGTGCACTCGCGCAACGCATCAATGCCCTTAAATTATATGATTTTTATGATTTGTTACTTAAAAGTCGCGGACGCCTTGAAACGCCCATTAATAAACAGGCATTATGGGAAGATATTCTCATTGCATGGGCGCAGCTAAATAGAGAGTAGGTGTAGACGATATAGCATACCGCCAGAATTCGCGTTAAAAACCAAAACTCAATCCAACCCATACGCTCTAAAAAAGGAAACTTATGCTTATTGATTCGCATTGTCATCTCGATCGTTTAGATTTAGCGCCTTATGAAAATGATTTTGCTTGCTTGATGAATGATATTCGCGCCCAGCAAATTGAACATTTACTCTGTATTTCCATTGACTTAGAAGCATATCCGGCCATGCGTGCGTTAGTGGATGCGTATGATGATATTTCTGTGACGGTTGGTGTCCATCCGAATGTCAATGACAGTCCAGCACCCACGGTTGAACAATTAGTGGCACTCGCGCAAGAAAAGAAAGTGATTGGCATTGGTGAAACGGGACTGGATTATTTTCGCAGTGAAGGCGATTTGACGTGGCAGCGTGATCATTTTAGAGCGCATATTGAGGCGGCAAAAATGGTCAAAAAACCGCTTATTATTCATACACGTGAAGCAAAAGACGACACATTACAAATTTTGCGCGAAGAAAATGCGGGCGAAGTAGGGGGGATTATTCACTGTTTTACTGAAGATTGGGAATTTGCAAAGCAAGCGCTCGATTTGAATTTTTACATTTCATTTTCAGGAATAGTGACTTTTAACAGTGCGAAAACGATTCAAGATGCCGCGAAAAAAATTCCTACTGAGCGCTTGTTAATTGAAACAGATTCGCCTTATTTATCGCCGGTTCCTTTTCGAGGTAGACCTAATTATCCACAGTATGTGAAACATGTTGCGCAATGCGTGGCAGATTTGCGCGGTATGTCGCTCAGTTCACTTGCTGATCTTTCAACACGAAATTTTTACACGCTTTTTAACCAATGATAACGATTACGTTACGCTATTTCGCAAGTTTACGTGAGCAGGTGGGGCGCTCACAAGAAACACTGACGCTTGCTAATACACTTACCGTGTTAGACATTTGGCGGCATGTGCATCAGGTGCCATTACCTGAGAACACGCTAATTGCTGTTAATATGGAATACGTTGCTAAGTCGCATAGCGTTTGTGATGGGGATGAGGTCGCTTTTTTCCCGCCTGTAACTGGGGGGTAGCGTGACGATTAAAATTGTAGAAACGGTTTTTGATCCTTTTTTTGAAATTCAAAATGTTCAAACGCAATTGGCGTTAAATGGAAAATTTGGCGCGACGAGCATTTTTATTGGAACCATGCGTGATTTTAATGAAGGTGATGAAGTTCGAGCGATGACGCTTGAGCATTATGAGGGGATGACCCAAAAGCAATTAGAAAAAATAATGGCGATAGCAAAGGAAAAATGGGGCATTTTAGATGCGTTGATTGTGCATCGTGTCGGGGATATTTTGCCTAATGAGCCAATTGTTGTGATTTCAGTTTGGTCAGCACACCGTGCGGATGCGTTCGATGCGTGTCGCTACATCATGGAAGAGCTCAAAAGCAATGCGCCGTTTTGGAAGCGTGAAACGCTGATTTCAAACCAGACGCGCTGGGTACTGAAAAATACAGGCGGTAAAAACTAAAAAAACGATTTTTTACTTTTCACCGCCTATTAAAGTATTTCTTAAAATTCGGGTTTTGCTTCTGCTGCGTTGTAGCGTGAAATGCTTTCTACAATTTCACGTTTAGCGTCTTCAATGCCAAACCAGCCTTCAATTTTGACCCATTTACCTTCTTCTAAATCTTTATAATGTTGGAAGAAATGTGCAATTTTAGCCAATTTATCTTCTGAAATATCTTCAAATGTCGTTACTTTTTTATAGCAAGGTGTGAGTTTTTCGACCGGTACAGCCAACACTTTTGCATCACTACCCGCTTCATCTACCATTTTCAATACGCCAATAGGGCGGCAGCGAATGACACAACCACTTAATAGTGGTGCTGGTGTAATCACAAGCACGTCAACAGGATCACCATCATCAGATAAACTGTGTGGAATGTAACCGTAATTTGTTGGGTATTGCATGGCCGTTCCCATAAAACGATCAACGGTTAACGCACCGGTGTCTTTATCGACTTCGTATTTTACAGGATCACTGTAAGCTGGAATTTCAATAATAACATTAATATCGTGAGGCACATCTCTGCCTGATTGTACTTTCATAAATGACATAGTTATCCTTTTAGGTTAATTTTATAAATGGTAGCATTATACCAGACTTACATAAGGCTTTTTAGCGGGGATACTCACGAATGCAAGGAAGATTAGAAAAAATGGTCGCACATGATCCAAGTTCAGTGCGTTATGAATTAGTATTAAATGGCGATGCTGTCGCGCTTAATCCCTTGCTTGGGAAAACGATTACGCTCATGTATACGGGGCGATTAGTTTGCGGGCATTGCCGTCAGTCCATGAAAAAAAGTTTCAATCAAGGGTATTGTTATCCTTGTTTTGCGCGTTTAGCGCAGTGCGATATGTGCATGATGAAACCTGAGACCTGTCATTATGATGCGGGAACGTGTCGGGAACCGAGTTGGGCGGTGGATTTCTGTTTTCAGCCACATTTTGTTTATTTAGCCAATACAAGTGGTTTAAAAGTTGGGATCACGCGTCATACACAAATTCCAACACGTTGGATAGATCAAGGGGCCATTCAGGCACTGCCTATTTTTAAAGTCAATTCACGTCGACTTTCTGGTCAAATCGAAAGTCTTCTTGCTGGTCATGTCAGTGATAAAACGCAGTGGCAACGAATGTTAAAGCATCAAATTGAACCTATCGATTTAATAGCGCAGCGTGACGAATTGATCGCATTATGTGAAAAAGAGCTCGCGGTTTTGGCGCAGCAAAATCAAAGCGGCATAGAGTTTCTCTCACAAGCGAGTGTGGTGGATTTAAATTATCCTATTCCAACGCCACCGCTCAAAGTCACTGCATTGAATTTTGATAAAACGCCAAGTATTTCAGGTGTTTTGCTAGGCATTAAAGGTCAATATTTGATTTTTGATCGAGGCGTTTTAAATGTGCGTAAATTCTCTGGCTATGAAATTCATTTTTCGGTTGCCTAATCTTTGACTGGGCGTTTTTCGAGTTTGCGTTGCAGTGAGCGCCGGTGCATATTTAAGGCACGCGCTGCAGCAGAAATATTCCCTTCATGCTGCATTAACACGCGCTGAAGATGCTCCCATTCTAGGCGTTTAACAGAAAGAGGAACATCGCTAATTGTGGCAGAGGAATCACCCTCGTTTTTATGTAAAGCCGCGACAATTTCATCGGCATTAGCCGGTTTTGTTAAATAATGTGTTGCCCCTAACTTAATTGCTTCAACGGCAGTGGCGATGCTTGCAAAGCCCGTTAGCATGACAATTCGCGTATTATCGTCAAGTGAAATCAATTTTTTAACGAGTTCTAGCCCTGATTCATAGCCAATACGCAAATCAATCACCGCATATTCGGGTAAATTTTGCTCAGCGAGTATCATTCCCATGCCAACGTCATAAGCTACTAACACATCATAATGGCGTTTTTCTAAGGCATTTTTGAGGACAGAGCAGAACGTTTCATCATCGTCTACTAGTAATAATCGTGGGTTATCGTTCATTTGAGATCTCATTTTTTACATTTTGTAGTAAAGGTAAAACAACAGTCACTTGTGCACCACCTTCTTCTCGATTGGTGAGTTGAATTTCCCCTCCTAAGCGTTGTAGGGTGGAATAACTTAAAAACAACCCTACACCTAATCCATATTTTTGACTAATGACTGGTTGTTGTCCCGCAAATTCAATAATGCTATCTGGGAAGCCATGTCCAAAATCACAAATTTTCAATATGGCCGTGTGTGAATCCCATGACGCATGAAACTCAATACCAAATTCAGGATTCGTCGCCTGTGCAGCATTATTTAAAATATTGATAAGTGAATGTGTGAGTGTTCGTTCAGCGATGAGTTTGGCTTTCATATCAACATTGGTGTTAATAAAAAAATTCAACTTAGTGGTCACATTATGAGCACGCCATTGTTTAATAACGTCATCTAAATAGTCGCTAAGCAGCATCACATTTCCAGATTCCGCTCTCATTTCACCAGCCGACGCCGACATGACAGAGAGCGCTTCTTTACAGCGCTGGATTTGATCTTGAATAATACTGATTTTTTCGTACAAATCAGGGGAGTGGCAGTAAGTGTGATCTTGTGTTATTTCATGTGCAATAATAGCCATAGTACCAAGAGGTGTGCCCATATCATGTGCAGCACTAGCCGCTAAAGTGCCAAGGGCTACAACACGCTCATCACGCAACGCACTTTCACGCGCTTCAGCCAAACTTCGCTCGCGTGCTTTCAATGTCTTCGCGAGCTCTACAACAAAAAATGCCACTAACCCAGCACTAAACACAAAACCAAACCACATACCAAAAATATGTAAATTAAAATAGTTTTTATCGTTTATTTCATGTGCTTGCTTGACTATGTCTAAGTGTTGCGAAACTTCAGAAAAACTGACACTAGCATGATTTAAATGAGGAGCAATGGATGGTAGGGGGATATTGTATACCATGAGCATGGTGTACATGGATGTGGTTAAAATCACCATATACCACGCGTAACTGGGTGGCAGCATAATCGCAGTAATCATCAAGGGTAATAAATAAACCCAAATAATCGGATTAGATGCACCTCCAGTAGGGAATAATAATGCGGTAATGGCGACGACATCAAGCACAAGCTGTACAAAGATTTCAAGCGTGGTGACGGGCGTTTGATCTTGCAATCTCAACCAAGTATAAATATTTACCGCAGCAATACTTGCAATAATCCACCACAAAGCACGTTGTGGTAAGTGAATTTGTAGGCCATACGTCGATACAAAAATTAAAAAAGTTTCACTAAATAACATTAAATTACGCAGTACAAACAGCCATTTTAAATTCTGCCGTACAGATAATTCGGATTTTGAAGAGATATAAGAAAACACAATGCCCCGCAACAGTTTCTAACAAATAAGTGAATATTGCGAATAGTGTAATAGTGATTTTTAAAATTAAACAGTCCTAATGGCCTTAATTTGGCTGCATGCGACAATTTGTCACATTTTCTTTTTTTTTGTTTATTGTTAAGATGAATCAACTTTTGAAATTTCTTCACTATTTTTTTCATAGCTGATAAATAAAGTTGTGTTATATCCTTCCTAATACCTCAAGCGACTTTTTAAGTCGCTTTTTTTTGCCTTAAAATCCAGCTGCTTTAGATTCAGCTTCTTTGGCTCCAGCTGTATCCCCTTGCATTTCCTTAGCGTGCGCGATAAGTAACCAACTATTTTTCTTGAGTGTATTATCTTTGCCGGCAAGCAGTGCGGACTTTTTGGCTAAATCTTCTGCTAAAACGGGTTTCGATTGTTTTAAACGTAGCACCGCTAATTTGTAGAATAATTCGCCATTGCGTGGTTCAATGCGAATGGCGCGTTCAATAGCCGCTGCAGCAGATTCCATGTCACCGGATTTACTACTCTGATTTGCTGTGGCTAACAACGCACTAACTGCAGGTGAGAGTGTCGCGCTGGATTCAGCCGGTTTAAACTCTGCAGGTGCTGGCGGTACAGGTGGAGGAGTCGGTACGTCGAATTTTGGAATAATACCTGTTGTTGCTGGTGGTGTTGGCATTAGCAATGGTCTTGAGGGGGCTTGTACTTCAATCACTTTTGGAATGCCGTTTTCAACTGAGTGAATGGCTCCATCAACAGAATTATTTACATTGGATTTTATGGTGGTTAACGGTTCTTCGATAGCCTCAATATGCTTTTCGATGGGCTCAATAACAGGTGTGTAATCTTGAATGGTTTGTACTTGAACCACGTCATCCACTTTAGGTGGCACGATGATAGGCGCTGCTGCAACGGGTACGGGTGCATTGTAGGGACGAGAACTGCTATATACAGGTGCTGGCGGCTGTGAACCGTTGAGACCAGTACACCCCGTCAATATAAAGACGGGCAGAAGACTACCAATGAAGACTATTTTTTTCATAGAAGAGGGCATGAGCGTGATATTAGAACAATTCAACATCGTTTTCGTGTGTGTGTTGTGTTTGCGTGGATGCCTT
>JBDLQG010000074.1:0-9644 GCA_039800705.1 Pseudomonadota bacterium | reverse complement strand
CCGCCGTTTTTACCCAAAATGCGTTCTGCGCGGCTCCTGTCATCGTTGCGAAAAATCACCTTCCGCAATCCCCACGCTGGCTCATTATCAATTCAGGAAATGCGAATGCGGGAACCGGTGAACAAGGGATGCGCGATGCTATGCAAACCTGCCAAGATTTAGCGAATATGACCGGCGGCAATATGGCGCAAGTATTACCGTTTTCAACGGGCGTTATTGGTCAAGCATTGCCTATTGATAAAATCACTAGCGCCCTACCAAGCACGCTGATGAATCTCACCGAAGATAATTGGCAAAAAGCGGCGCTTGCCATTATGACCACGGATACCTTTCCAAAAGGTGTATCCAAAACCATCGAACTAAACGGGCATAAAATTACCATTAACGGTATTTCAAAAGGCGCTGGCATGATTCAGCCTAACATGGCTACCATGCTTGGATTTATCGCTACAGACGCGAATATTAACCACGAATTATTACAAAACTGTTTAACGGATGCCGCAGAACTGTCATTTAATCGTATTACTGTTGATGGCGACACATCAACAAACGATGCTTGCGTCATTCTTGCCAGCGGCGCAACAAAGGCACCAGAGATTTTAGACGATACACCCGAATACACGATTTTTTATGAAGCCATTTTAGCGGTGTGTCAAGAACTGGCCGAATTGATTATCCGAGATGGCGAGGGCGCAACGAAATTGATTCGCATTGAAGTCAGTGAGGCGGCCACTATTCAAGAAGCGGTACAAGTCGCTAAAACGATTGCACATTCTCCACTTGTTAAAACTGCTTTTTTTGCCAGTGATCCTAATTGGGGACGCATCCTCGCAGCGGTTGGGCGAGCAGGCGTTGTGAATATGCACTTAGATGCTATTCGAATTTATCTCGATGACGTGTGTATTGTTCGTGAAGGTGGTCGCGCAGACGATTACACCGAAGAAGCGGGGCAGGCTGTTATGAATCAAACGGAAATCAATATTCGCGTCAAACTCGGACGCGGTGACATAACACAAACCGTGTTAACCTGCGATTTCTCGTATGATTACGTTAAAATTAATGCAGAATATCGGACGTAAAATTTGAATCACAAAAAAAGCCTCACTGCCATTTCGACAGTGAGGCTTTTTTATTTACCGCTAATTCTTGATCAAATTAAAACGGAATGTCATCGTCATAAGGGGCATTAAAACTGTCTGCAGGTTTATTGGCAACAGGCTGTGGTGCATAATGTTGAGTGGGCTGTGGTGCATTATTTTGATAAGGCTGTGGTGCGTAATTTGACGCAGGTGCTGGTGCATTGTATTGACCTGCTTGCATAGGCGCTGGGGCGGATGCTTCATTGCGTTTACCCACCAAATCTAAAATTGTTGCATTCAGCTCCAAACTGGTTTTTGTTGAACCATCATTAGCTTTGTATTCGCTCATTGTCAGCTCACCTGACACAAATACTTGCTGCCCTTTTTTCAAATAATCCTTTAAATTTCCTTCAGCACGTTTTCCCCAAAGAACAACGCGCAACCAAACCGTTTGCTGGCGATCACCAAAACCGACATTATTGGCCACTGACACGTTCAACACCGCCTGCCCAGATGGCAAATAACGTACTTCAGCATCACGCCCTACCGTTCCTGTACATGAAAAAACATTACTCATTTTTATCCTCTTGATGGTTTTTTAGACGACTATTAAACTATGCAGCGCATGAAAAATAAAGTCGTACTTTTTGCAAACGTGTTTTTACCCCAACGTGTTTTAGATCACACAAATTTCAGGTGCACCCATTTTCACTAACGCAAAAGTACTTTTTCCTCGATTTTCATCGGCTTTCCAAAGCGTATTACCAATCTGAACTTCTGTACCAATAAAAACGCCTCGATCAACAATAACACGTGCATTATCAATCACCGAAAAACTGTTCATCAATTCTTGTAGCTCTTCTTTAGATAACTGAATATCCATTGTCAATTTACTCATTGTGCGGTGTAACTTTGACATGGTTGCTTCATTACTTTTTTCTGGATGATCATCTAAAAAACTAAGAATTTTTTTAATGTCATTTTGCTCTGATTGCTTAGCGATCAGCGCATTTTTCATCTCGTTCACACGTTTTAGAATATAAGGATTCAAGCCGACTTGAAGATGCGTTTTAATCCCCGATATTGAGCCGACAATAACGGCCTTAATTTGCACTAACGCACAAGCGCTACCACCCATAATCGATGATTTTTTACTGCCATTTTTACCGCCTGCAAAAATTTTATTGCCAGCCATTAATTGTGAATTCATCGCGTATTTTGAAATGACAATATCTGAACCCGCTTCAATATGAAAATTTTCAACAAAACCAATCACAACAGAACCACGAGCAACGATTTTTCCGGTATTTTGTGCTTTTTCTTCTTCCGTTTGATCTTGAGAGCCTTGTGCACCATTTTTGATATTGATATCAGCGTTAGCAAACAATTCACTTGTCCCCGTCACGCCGCCCTTGATATTCAAACTGCCCATCGATTTGACACTGGCATTAATGACGCTTCCCTCAATGACAACATCTTCAAGCGCGAACACATTCATACCTTCCGTTACATCCCCTTTAATGACTATTGCGCCATCAAAACGAACATTACCCGTTGAAAAATCAACTTTTTTGAGTGTCAAGATAGGCGAAACAGTCATACCATTTGGCACTGCAACAGGTTGACCTGTAACCGAAGATAATAATTGATTCTCATCTTCAGGATTAACATAAACACCAGTCATATCTTTTGAGAAAGGGGTATCTGCCCCCACTTTTGGCAAAATGACCTCACCAAAAATATCACACCCTTTTTTACCTTCAATAGGTGGTGTGCGCTGCATCACAACAGCGTCTTTATAAACAACCGGAATATCTCCCAATTCACGATAATCGGCCATGCCGTTTTCATCAATTTGGGGTTTACGGTCATGATTCATATTAGGCATCATATTTTTGAATTGCGCATCAACGCCATCAACGGGACGCAAACCCTCTGCAATAATGACATCTGTACACGATCCCTTTGCAAGTAGTGCCTCAAGTTGCTCTGTTGGAATGATACCCCATGTGATTTCTTTGTCCTTAATGGCTTTTTGAATCGCCCCTAGTGTCAATTCTGCCCCGCCAAAATTAGGCGTGATAGTCATTCGCGCTCTCAATTTATCGTCAGACACAGCGATTTCGCATTTAGCATCGCGCTGCTCACCAATTTCACATTCAAACGCTTCAGCGGTCGCGCTGTTATAACGAGAAAGTAACTCGCCAAGTCCGAATTCATTGATAAATAAATGTGAAAATCCCTGCTTCTCTAAGCGTCTATTTATCAACTCAACAGTTAAATTATCTAACTTATCGCTACTAGGCGTAAACACGGCAAGCAGCTTGCGACCACTTTTGCTTAATTTAAATTCTAGGCCATTTTCAATTACATTGTCGTTCATAGTCGTTATCTTTTCTTATGGTTATCGTTCATGACTGAATTTGCCGTGCATGGAGAGTGTGCCTTATTTATTGGGGGCACGTTTAGTGTAAATCAAGGTAAGTAATGATATAAAATACTCAAGTATTATTCATCACTTCCCATAAAGCCTTTCATTTTTAAATCTTCCGTGAGGATATGTTTCATCAGCCAGCCTTTGGCGAGAAAAGCGCTATGTGAACGTAATTTCTCAATATCCTCAAGCAACAATTCTTCTTTTTTTAAAATACGATGAATATCTAAGCGAATACGGGTAATTTCAACTTCAAGCTCATCATGCCCTCGCTTATTTTCATCTCTAAAAGGGAAAAAATACTGTAGCTGCAACGCTTCTTCATGACGAAAATGCTCTAATGAATGTTCATAAAGTTGATCGATAAAAAATAATAATGGCTCCTTATCCTCAGGATGACGAAGCGCCATTTCAAGGCCGTTAATCGTTGTTAACAGCAATTTATGCTCTGCATCAATTGCCATATTATTCACACTAAAGCGTTTATCCCATTTAATTGTCATATATCATCCTTAAATTTTTAGAGTACCGCTTGCGGATAAGAACCTAAATTTTTTAACATAGACACCTTAGTTTTCAATGAGTTTAACGCTTGCGCTACGTTATCGTCCTCGCTATGCCCCGTAATATCAATAAAAAAAACATAATCCCAAAGCCCTTGTCTTGATGGACGTGATTCAATGCTTAACATATCCACACCAAGTCGTGCAAAAGGCTCGAGCATCGCATGCAGCGCACCTGACTCGTTGGGCATTGAAACAACTAATGTCGTTTTATCGTGCCTAGTAGGTGTTGCCGTTTGCTTGCCGATAATGATAAAACGTGTGGTATTACTTGCGTTATCTTCAATATTGGCCGCCAAAATGGGGAGATTATAAATCTGCGCGGCAATACTTCCCGCAATCGCTGCGGCATGCGAATTATCTTTAACTAACTGCGCTGCTTGAGCGTTACTGCTCACTGATGTTTGATGCACATTGGGTAAATGCGTTTCAAGCCATTCACGGCACTGCGCTAAAGACTGCGCATGAGAATAGATTTCTGTAATATCATTAAGTGAACTCGCGTGCGTTAATAAATTTTGCTGCACACGAATTTCAACTTCTCCGCAAATTTGCAATGATGACGTCAGCAAACAATCAAGCGTATAACTGATAACGCCTTCCGTTGAATTTTCAATCGGCACTACACCAAACGCACAATGCTCTTTTTCCACTAAATTAAACACCGCATTGATATTGGCTGCGGGTACTGTTTTGACCGCATGACCAAAATGTTTAAACGCCGCTTGTTGCGTAAAGGTACCCTCTGGCCCTAAAAATGCGACATCTAACGGTTTTTCGAGTGCTAAACACGCTGACATCAATTCACGAAAAAAACGCATAGCCGTTTCATCAGAAAGCGGTCCGTTGTTTAATTCTTGAATTCTACGCAACACAAGTGATTCACGATCTGGGCGATAAAATGATCCGCCTTCGCCTTGTGCTAATTTAGTTTCAGCAACTTTTTGCGCATAAGAAGCACGCTGATTGATAAGCTGCAAAATTTGCGAATCAACCGCATCAATTTTCTCTCTTAATTCAGTCAAGGGGATGATTGACGTTGAGGGCATAAATAATCCTTTTGTTTTAGCGTTTTAGAACATCTTATAATTTGCAAAAGATACCATATTTGCGTTATCTACACACCATCGTATCCTTTCGTTATGGTGCCTATTTTATGTTATAAAACGAGGTGCCCCTCATTTATTTTTGAAATTAGATATAATACGCGCATATAGAGTGAAAAACGGCTTTAGCAATCATGATAACACCGCCAAAGCATACCTTGCCGTTGGCTAATCGGCATGAATATCAAAAACGTTACATCATTTGTTCACCGCGTCATTGAGTCCCTTTTAACATTATGAATAAATTTTTTCTTATTTTTGCCATCTGGCTAGGTGTTGCAATATCTGCCTTAGCTGACATGCCGCAAGCGAATATTCAAGTCAAAACACGTGTAGGCACGCTACCGGCGAAATTTCAAATCCAATTTACCGTCCCCCCAGAGCATCACGCCTATTTGGATAAAGGCGATGAACAAATGTTCATCCCCATTAGTTTTGATTCAAACAATGCGCTAAGCACCGCAGGCCTCAAAATAGACGAAATAACAAAACCCGCTGGCGTTTACGACAGTGAAGTCAAAGCCACTGTTTTGCGTGATACAGGCGAATTTAATCTCACCCTCTCTGGTACAAAAGCACCACCGGAAAAATTCGCACTGGCGGTAAAATACCAAATTTGCAATGACATTACGCACCAATGTTATCGCCCACAAACGGTTTCTGTTGAATTAGACTTTTCCTCTACGCCAGCACATTCAAATAGCGACCAATCTTCTCAAGCAAAAACAGACACGTCGGGGAATTTTACCGATACATTATTAAAACTATTTGAAAACAATAAGCATAATGTTCTCGTGATGTTTGGCTTGATGCTCATTGCGGGAATGTTATCAGTAGCAACGCCTTGCGTTTATCCGATGCTTCCCATTACATCGATGTTTATTGTTAATCGTGCGAATGGCGTTGCATCAAAAGAAAAACAACATGCCTTAGTGTATGTTTTAGGCATTATTTGCACCTATATGTTGCTCGGTTTAATGGCGGGCATGACAGGCGGTGCTTTTAACACATTTATGCAATCAGGTTGGGTGAACTTAGTATTTGCTTTATTTTTTACTTTTTTTGCTATTGCGCTACTGGGTTACTATGAACTGGGTTTTATGCAAAATGAAGTACATGAATTAGATCAACATTCTGCACGTGTTAAAGGATTGATTGGAACGTGGTTGATGGGACTTGTTGCAGGACTTGTTATTTCACCTTGCGTTGGTCCGATTGTTTTTGCGTTGCTTTTGCAAGTGGCCGATAACATTGCTGATAGAGCTGCTGAATTAGCCTTGATTAATCAAACACTCACGTTTGCCGATAAATTGACGATTTCATTGCAAGGCAGCGTAATGATGGCGGGATTTGGTCTTGGCGTTGGATTACCTTTTTTTGCCATTAGCGTGTTGAAATTCAATAAATTGCCTAAAGCGGGTTATTGGATGAACAATATCAAATACGCTTTTGGATTTCTTATTTTATATTTCGCTTACAGTTACCTAAACAAAGCGATGGGAGTTTTTGGTGTGGATCCACAAACAACATTAGTGTTATTACTTGGAACGCTAGGCATTTGGATTGCCGTAGTGAATTTCAACGTGCTTAGTCTTCTGCCCCATGACGCAGAGCCCAATCATAAATTCAAACATTTTATGGGCGTGATGATGATGCTTATTGGAGTGTGGCTTGTGGTGATGAGTCTTGGGCATTTGCCAATTTTTGGCTCGGCACTTCGCACAGCTGTGGCGTCTGAGAACGCTGCAATCGAATTAGTGGAAAATGATGCTGGCATTGCGTGGTATCGCCAGTTTGATGCAGCGCAAAAAATAGCCCAGCAAAGCGGCAAACCAATTTTTATCGACTTTTACGCAAGCTGGTGCGCGAATTGCGTCGCGTTCAAAGAAGAAACCCGAAACAATAAAGCCTTAAATGAAGCACTTCGCACGCAAGCAGTTGCAGTCAAATTGGTGGATAAAGAACCCGATTTTGAAGCATTTCGAGATAATCCTATTCATCGTCAATTAAAAATCGGTTTACCTTATTTTGCCATTATTAAAGCCGACGGCACTATGTTATGGTCAAGTACCGATTACCAATCGGCCGATAAAATTATTGCTGTATTGCGTGAAAACCAGTCTTAAATTTTTACCGATGAAAACCTATTTAGCGGGTTTTGTTCTTTTTTTTGCGCAAACAGCAAAAGCAGAGCTAACGTGCGTATCAACGCAAATGCTCAATGCTGATAAAACAGCCTGCGTGGCACTTGTATGCCAAACGCCTCAAATTCTCAATTTAACCAAAACCGCTTGTTTTACACCACCAGTCTGCACAGCACCTGATACGTTAAACTCAACGCAAACTGCCTGCACTAAACCTAAATCGCCCGTTTGCACGCCGCCTAAAATTTTAAATCCAGCTAAGATTACTTGCATTGATCCCATTATTTCGCCCACCGCACAAAATACAAAACCGATTTTAAATCCAGTTGCGCAAGAATGGGATGTAAACGTAGGGGAATTACTGACTATTCCGCTATCAGTCAATGATCCTCAACAGGACGAATTCACCTTAACAAGTTCCATGATTCTAGGCGAATTTAGCGCGGTGCATCACAATGATGAAAATTTGCCGACTGTTGATTTTTTATTTACGCCCACTCAAGCACACGGCAATAAAATATATACGACGACATTCAGCGCAAAAGAAACCAAAACAACGCAACACTACGTTTCCAATAAAATAGCCATTAAAATCCGCGTATGGCCTTCAGCAAATCATGATATTGATGCTGCGACGCAACTCACTATTACCAGTGCGCAGTGGCAAGCCAATCAATTAACTATGGAGGGGCAAGTCGTATTAAACTCCCTACTCACGCAGCAAGAGCGACAAACCTTTATCGATCAACAATTTGATTTAATCATCCGCTCACCCGAAGATAACATTATTCACATTGCGCCATTGATACTGAGCAATCAAGGTCTTTGGAAGGTGAGTTTTTCGCTTCCCCTTGAGCAAACACCTTGCCATGTCGTACTTGAATTTAATACGCGCAAAGCACGCCATCAAGTCCTAAATGCGCCTCTGAGCTGTTTTAAATAATTATTTCAAAACTGTGAACTGCGTCACAATTTTCACTTAAAGTTTTGATTTACCGCTTTTCGGCCGATATAGTTTTCTTTTACCACGACAAAATCCAGTCAATAACAATGGATATCGCGTTTTATGAAGAAATTGATTGTTTTATCGCAAACGAGTATCGCGTTGAGTACCTTGCTGTTAGTTGATTACACGCCTGTTTTTGCGGCAACTCAGCCTATTGAGCAAATCAACGCAATGTACTCTGCCACCTGCACCGCACCCCACATTTTAAATATAAAAACAAATACCTGTGAGATGCCGTACAGTGATGTACTAGTACCTTTTTATATGGCAGCAATTCCATCGTGTGAGCAGCCACAAGAACTCAATCCAATCAGCCATACGTGCGAATTACCACTGCAAAAACTACCTGTACTCTGTCATGCGGGGCAGTTCTTAAATGCGAGTAAAACAGCGTGTATTACACCTGAAATAACGTGTCGCGCACCGCAAATATTGAATAAAGTTACCAATCATTGTGAAATGCCCGCGCGAGATTCAAAAAACACATGCGCGACCGGTAAAATTCTGAACGCGGCAACGTTAGCGTGTATCGACCCGAGTTCGCAACACGAAACACCACCGCAAAGTTAAACTTGGCTTTCTAAGACAACCAATTTTGTGGTTTCAAATAAATATCGTATAGCTGCGCCTCGGGCGTTCCGGCTTGAGGTTGCCAGTTATATCGCCAGTTCACAACAGGCGGTAGCGACATAAGAATTGATTCTGTTCGCCCGCCGGATTGTAGGCCAAACAAGGTGCCGCGATCGTAAACTAAATTGAATTCAACGTAACGCCCACGACGATACAATTGGAAATCACGTTCGCGCTCGCCATAAGGCGTTTCTTTGCGTTTTTGAACAATCGGTAAATACGCTTGAATGTAGCTGCTACCAACGCTTTGCATGAATGCAAAACAATCTTCAAAACCCCCTTCGTTTAAATCATCAAAAAATAAACCGCCTACACCACGCGTTTCATTGCGATGCGTTAAAAAGAAGTAGTCATCACACCATTTTTTATAGCGTGGGTACACATCCGCGCCAAAGGGATCACAAGCCGCTTTAGCGGTTTCATGCCAAAATAGCACATCTTCTTTATAAGGATAATAAGGCGTTAAATCAAACCCACCCCCAAACCACCAAATCGTCGGCTCACCTTCTTTTTTCGCAATAAAAAGACGTACATTGGCATGCGATGTTGGCACATACGGATTATTTGGGTGAATCACAAGCGACACACCCATCGCTTCAAATTGGCGATTGGCGAGCTCTGGGCGTTTTTGTGTGGCTGAAGGCGGTAGATGAAAACCCGATACATGCGAAAAGTTCACACC